>CAZGGQ010000010.1:0-80464 GCA_964525285.1 uncultured Chitinophaga sp. | reverse complement strand
TTTTTGAAATAATGAATAAAAAATCTAGGTAACGATAAGCTGCCGGCAGGCAGGTGATCAGGGGGAAAGAATTTTAATTTTCAAAATAATAAACTGCCGCGTTTTCCCGTTGCCCCAACCTTTAATATATTTATAAGTAAACAAATTACCATGAACCGCAAACTTATCTTCCTCCTCATTGCATCCATTTTTGCAAACCCTGTTATTCATGCGCAACCCGGCACCTGGCGACAGGTAGGTGATGCGGGCATCTGGGCCAATACTGTTTTTGCCGCCAGTTCAGGTGGCACTTTATATACGATTGAAAAATCAGGCGCTTTGTATAAGACAGATCCCGGCATAGGGGTATGGGCACAGATAGGAACCCAGAGTTATGCCAATACCATCATGCTGTTTGCCGGCAATAAAAATATTTTTACCATTGAGGTCAATGGCAGTCTTTTCAGAACCAACCCGGCTACAGCCAACTGGGAAAGATTGGGTGAAGCCGGCGCATGGGCCAATACGATTGCGGGCACGGCAGTAAGCGGCTATCTCTATACAGTTGAAAAGAACGGCGCCTTGTATGTTACAAATGTTAATACCGGGGTATGGCAGCAGATCGGGAAAGCAGAATTTGCCAATACCATATACCTTTTCAATGCCAACGGCAAATTGTACAGTATCGAAAATGACGGTAGCCTCTACGAGATAAGTCAATCGGATGGCAGTTGGAAGCAGATCGGTGATAAAGGCGCATGGGCCAATACCACGGCCGGGGCCACAATGGATGGAAAACTCTATTCGACAGAAAGCAATGGAGCATTGTATGTGACCGACCTGGTTACCGGCGCCTGGCAGCAGATCGGAAAAGCTGAATTCGGCAATACAAAATTCATGTTCGGCAGTCTCGGCAAGATATATACTATTGAAAGCTCGGGAACTTTATACGAGGTGAACGTGTACTGACCCTGCATTTTAAGGGTGATTTTTTGCTTCCGGCTTTTATGTAAAGCTGAATATCCCTATTTTTGCTGCCCCTAAAGGGTAGGGTTCCCGGTTTTGAGCAATAAGCCATCCGCCTTTAGCCATTAGCCTTGAGCTATTAACTATAAGCGATAAGCTAACGGCCAATGGCTATCAGCTAAAAGCTCAGTAACTCTTCAACTTTAGGAAATTTACATTCCTGCTTAGCTCAGTTGGTTAGAGCATCTGACTGTTAATCAGAGGGTCGCTGGTTCAAGTCCAGCAGCAGGAGCTGAGAAAAAAATAAAAGGGTTATAGTTTTATACTATGATCCTTTTTTTATGAGCGTTCTGTCATTTGAAGGGGCCATGGTCTCTAGAGTCCAAATTCTTTTTATTGTTGTATTTTGACACATGCTATCGATAGAAAAACTTATTTCCAAATTCGCACAACTTCGAGTGGACAGAAGCAAGGGAGCTTCTGCGCCACATAAACCAATACTCCTTCTATCGATTATTGCAGAAATCGATAGCGGCAACATAATCGAAAATAAAATATACATCACCCCGGAATTAGTTGCTCGGTTTAAAGACTTTTGGCACCAATTAGTTCATAGCCCTATTTTTACTTCCAATTTTTCACTTCCCTTTTATCATCTAAAAAGCGATGGGTTTTGGTTCTTGCATACTTTCATTGGGAAAGAGATAGCGCTAACCTCTTCTTACTCTATTAAAAGCTTTGGTCAGTTAAAGGATGTTGTGGATTTTGCATCATTTGATGAAACTCTCTATCAGCTATTGATTAATAGGCATACCCGGGGGCTCCTGAGAAGTACTTTACTTGATGTTTATTTTGACGGAAACAATATATCAGAAAACAATAAAACCATTATTGATATTAGCAATCAAATTCTCAATGATCCCCCGACTATATATAAAATCAGGGCAGAAAACTTTGACGAAGAAGATGTGTTTGTGAGAGGAGGCGTATTCAAAAAAGAAATCCCTCGCATCTATAACTTCACCTGTTGTATTTCTGAAATGAGGATAATTGCCGGAGATTCAATTCAAATGATAGACGCCTGCCATATTATCCCATTTTCAGAAAGCCACGATGATACGATTTGCAATGGCATCTCGTTATGTCCTAATTTACACCGTGCATTTGACCGTCATTTAATTACGATTGATGAAAATTATAAAATAATAGTAAAGACATTTAGCGAGGATTCCACATCCTATTCAATAAAACAATTCGAAGGAAAAGAAATACTACTGCCTAAGAATACAAATTACCATCCTTCCAAACCTAATCTTGCTATTCATAGAGAACGATTTAAAAATTGCAAGTAGAATTACATACTTAAGCCAACAAAGTTTCGAGAATAAAGTTGCAACTTTCTCCGGCAAAGGGAGCTGAATGGTCAACAATACTGTTGGCTTTTTTCTATTCTACCTTTTCTCCTTTAAGATCAGGAGTTAAAACCCTCATTTCAATATCAACCTCTCATACAAACAATTCACCACCTTCCTCATCACTGTATTAAACCCATCGGTATAACCGGGATGGCAACCATTGCTGATAACAACGATGCCGAATTTTTCATCCGGTTGAAAAAACATAGCGCTGTACAAACCGTAAGCAGATCCTGTATGACCTTTCAGTGTTTTCCCTGTTATCAGTTTATCCGTTGTCATGATGGCCATGCCATATCCTTCTTTTTCGGAAAGCGGGGTTTGCATGGCGAGGGCGTTTTTCTTTGATAGGATCCTTTTGCCCTTATGTTTTCCCATCTTCATATGCATGATCATATATTCCGCCAGGCCGGCCGCCGTGATCTTCATGCCACCGGTTGGGGAAAAAATGGGCGTGCTGTATCCCAGTACATAATTGGCAATTTCATTTCGGCGGGGTGCATAGGCATCAGGAGATGGAAAGAATTTTGCGGAATCACCGTTGTATTCATAAATACTGGCAAAACGCGATTGGTCCAATGAGTCCACACAATAACCGCCGTAGATCCCTAACGGGTCCAGGATATGATGCTTCACATACTGGTCAAAACGTTCCCCGGATATTTTTTCGATGATCGTTCCCAGCATATTATAGTTCAGGTTGCAATACTTGTACCCGGTTCCCGGTTCATACGCATTATAACATTTGGCCCAGTTGGGATTTTTACCGGGGTTGATGGCATCCAGCGTAAAATATCCCTGGCTGTCGTTGATGGAGGAACGGTGCGATAACAGCATTCTTAATGTGATCATTGTTTCAGGGAAGTTGGGATTCCTGATCGTGAACCCTGCCAGCCTGCTCAAATCATCATCGAGGGAAAGTTTGCCGGCTTCCGCCAATTGCATGATGGAAGTAGCAGAAAAAGATTTGGAAATGGAAGCGATCCGGAACAGGCAGTCATCGGTAAGCAGTGTATTGGTCTCCATATTCTTTAACCCGAACGAATGGGTATAGATGATCCGGTTGTTTTTTACCACCGCCACCGACAAGCCCAGCACTTTTGTCTCCTCCATAATGGCGCGGATACCCGCTTCCACTTTTTCCGGCTGGCTGTAACCATGCAGGGAAAAACCTGTTGAAATAAAAAAAATAATTAAAGCCTTTAAAAAAAACCGGCTGCTCATATTGTAAGTATTAGCTTATAAATCAGAATGAAATTTAAAAGTAGGTAATTAATCAGTTACTTTTTTTCTTGACAAAAAAAGTAACAAAAAAGTCAAGGACAAAAGAATGGCTCCGCCCTTTTGTCCGGCCCACGCCCCCTTTTCCATAGTATATGCGTCCTGTTATTTTGGCATTGTATAGAAATGAAGAAAAATCAAAGACTCAGCATCGTGTTATGCGAAAACTCTGGAGGCGCTGTGCCTGCCTGTCCGGTAGGCAGGTTCCGTCTTGAAGTTCTTAAAGCGTTTTGAGTTTTAAAGAATGACGGAACAAGACGCTGCAAATTTTCCAGTGATACTATAAGCTATCTCAAAAGTGAAGAATTTAAACATAACGATACAGACCCGATAGTTTTCGGGATGAGTTACACAGATAGTAAAAGTGGAATTGAAGACTCCGTGTTGAAAATATTTTTAAGATAGCTTCTGGTTAAATAATCAACAGGAAGGAGTTACCACCAACTATTGCAAATTCCGGTAGCAGCAGAAGTTGAAATAAACTTAAAAAGGTTATAGTTTGATGCTATAACCTTTTTAAATAGATCGAAACCCGGAAGACAATACATCATGCCTGGATCGGTCTCTTATTTTGGTTTTGTACTGACACTCATATCCCGGACACAGGTATATTTACCATCTTTCTTCTGGAAATATGACATATAAAATCCCATATCCACCTCAGCGCCTGCAGGATTCATTTCACTCCAGGAGCCTATTTCCACCAGCATATTTCCTTCCCCGAATAAGTCAACCACCTTATAAACATTATGATTACCCGTGCTGTCTTTTGCCAGGCGTTTGGCTGTATATTCTTTAATGGCGGCTTTCCCGGATGAAGGAGCCTCATTCCGGTGATAACTAAGCGCATCCTCAGCGTAATAAGCTACTACAGCATCGGCATCCTTTGCTTTTTCTGCAGCGGCATAGGCATCTTCCATGGCCTGGATGTCGACCTTTGTTTTTGCCATATCAACGGGTTCTGCTTTTTTCTCCCCATTGGAACAGGAAAAAAGTAAAACCGGAATGGCAGCAAATAAGAAAAATTGAAATTTCTTTTTCATAAAAAATTATTTAGTTGGTGAAGAGATTAGACAAGATAAAGGATTTTAGAACCCAGTCATTTAAATTTTTAAATGGACTGCCCCAAAGTCCTTCGTACCCGTTATTTAAGATGGTAATTACCAGAGTACTGCAACTCGCCGTTATAAAGATGAGCATTAAAATAAAAGGATTTACCACAGAATAGGAGCATCCTGCCGTATACTAACCGCTGCTTTGTAATGACCCGGCCACCCCCCTACCTTGGTCTTCTGAAATAATAATCATGAAAAAATTAGCTGTTTTAATTTCATTGATTTTTCCAATACTGGTTTTTGCGCAACGTGTAGCTATCAATACCGATGCATCCATGCCACACGGTTCTGCTATACTGGATATCACAAGTGATTCAAAAGGATTGACCACGCCCTGCATGACCACCCTGCAACGAACAACCATTGCCGGTCCTGCTATGGACCTGACTGTTTTTGATACCGAGACATTCAGTTACCGGATCTACCACGGCGATGTAAATTGACCTGCTTACATGGCTGGTCAGTGAATATTGTCCTGATATTACTCCCTTGCAATCGGCACGGGCGGTGCAGGATGCTGTTCCGCTGATCAGATCTTTTCAGCCCGGTATCGTTTTCCTGGATATCCAGATGCCGCACCAAAGTGGTTTTGACCTGCTCAGCAATATTGATAACTGGAATTTTGAAGTGATCTTTACAACCGCTGCAATCACTAATTTTACCCAATGTCTTTATTCATCTCCTCTCTCAATTCAGGCAGCAATGCCAACTGCTATTATGTGGGCAACAGCCAGGAAGCTGTGCTGGTAGATGCAGGGCTTAGTTGCCGGGAAACCGAAAAAAGAATGAAGCAGCTGGGACTTTCGATGGATGCCGTGAAAGCCCTCTTTATATCACATGAACATACAGATCATATTACCGGTATGCCGGGTATTTCCAAAAAATACCAGTTGCCAGTTTATATCACCGGGGCAACAATGAACAACAGTAAGATACCGGTTGAACCGCAATTGGTTCATTCTTTCAGACATGCAAAGACTGTTGCCATCGGTAATTTATCGGTTACCCCCTTCCGCAAAAGTCATGACGCTGCAGATCCTCACAGTTTTATGATCTCAGGACATGGTATTAATATTGGCATCATCACCGATATTGGCTATGCCTGCAAAGAGGTGATCAAATATTTCCGTCAATGCCAGGCAATTTTTCTGGAAGCCAATTATTGTGATGATATGCTGGAAAAAGGCAATTATCCTCCCTACTTAAAAAAACGCATCCGCAGTGATGAAGGGCATTTGTCAAATGACCAGGCATTGGAGTTGTTCCTGCAATACAGATCCGCTGATCTGCGCCTGCTTATTCTATCGCATTTATCCAAAAACAATAATAAGCCGGAACTGGTGGAAAGATTATTTAGCCGGAAAGCCGGTGATACAAAGATCGTGCTGGCATCCCGGTATGAGCCATCGCCGGTATTTTGTATTGATGGTAATAGTATTAAAGCTATTCGGAAAACAAAAGGACAGGTAATAAAGAATGAAAAACAGTTGTCGCTGTTTTAAATGGTTGATACTATAAAAAAAGTACTTGTCCGCATGTATGAACCGCTAATTTATTTGAACCACATAGGCACATAGAAACATAGTTTTTCACATAGGAACCTGCTTGCCGGCAGGCAGGTCTATGTGTTTTCTTCTACTGTATGCTATGTGCCTATGTGGTTCCATTTAAAGGTTGCTATTTGCGATAGTTAATAAAATTAATTTCATTCATCTGCTGTTTTTTTTTATTATGAAAACAAACTCCTTCCTGCTTTACGGTGCCAATGGATACACCGGCGAACTGATTGCCCGTTATGCCCATCAATATAATTTACAACCCATTCTTGCGGGCAGGCGAAAAGAAGTGATTGAACCACTGGCCAACAGGCTTCAGCTTCCTTACAGGATCTTTGATATGAATGATGAAGCGGCCTTGTTGGCTGCATTGAAAGAAGTAAAGGTCGTGGTCAATGCTGCAGGCCCTTTTCAATTTACCGCAAAGCAAATGATAGAAGCCTGTTTGCAAACAGGCACACATTACCTGGATATCAATGGAGACATTGCCGTCTTTGAAATGTTGAAACGATTTGATGATGCCGCCAAAAAAGCCGGTATCATGCTGCTGCCAGGTGCAGGGTTTGATGTGGTGCCAACCGATTGTCTTGCTTTGCAGTTAAAAAAATTATTGCCGGATGCTGTTTCCCTCCAATTGGCTTTTGCTACGTTGGGTGGCGGGTTATCGCATGGCACAGCTACCACCATGGTCACTAAATTAGGACAGGGTGGTGCAACAAGAAAAGATGGAAAAATTATCCGCAGGCCGCTTGGGCAAAAAGGTATGTGGGTTGACTTTTCCGCAGGATCCAGTGGAGGTCTTAAGAAATTATTTGTCATGAGTATTCCCTGGGGCGATATCTCCACGGCATATTCTTCCACCGCCATTCCCAATATTGAAAGCTATACCGGCATTTCCAGGAAAGTTTATTACTTATTAAAACTACAGTTCTTGTTTAACTGGTTGTTGCGAACAAATCTGGTACGCAATTATCTTAAAAAGAAAATTAACCGGCGACCGGCAGGTCCTTCTGATGCACAACGAAACAAAGCCACCAGCCTGGTATGGGGACGAGCCACTACTGCTACGGGCAAAATAGCTACGGTCCGCCTGAGTGGTCCCGAAGGATATACCTTAACTACACTTGGCACCCTGATCATTGTACAAAAAGTTTTGTCTGGAAATTTTTTACCGGGCTATCAAACTCCGGCCAGCACATACGGAGAAAACCTGGTCATGGAAATTCCGGGGGTGAAAAGGGAAATCATCTCTTAAATAAATCCTATCCGGGATTTACATTTTTTTCAATCTGCCATCCGGGCGGTACAGGCACATAGCCAGTTTGCAGACTCGGTTATCCTTTTTCAATCAATTTCATAAAAACTGATGACCGCCGTCAGCGGAACCCGCTGTCCCCTGGAAGTAAATTACAGGACAAAAAACAATACGTAATGTATTTCCAGATTTATTAAATACATGATTTTTTAACCCTTTAATATAAATCATATGAATAAGAAAAAAATAAAACTAACATCTGCATCCGGCATTCCTTATGCAGAGCATGAAAATTCGTTGACAGCCGGAAGCCGGGGCCCGGTGTTACTGCAGGACTATATCCTTCATGAGAAGATGGCCCATTTCAACCGGGAGCGGATCCCGGAAAGAGTGGTTCATGCAAAAGGCACAGGGGTATTCGGAAAATTTACGGTAACCAATGACATCAGCGAATTCACCAGGGCAAAGCTTTTTGACAGGATCGGGAAAGAAACAAAACTCTTTGTACGATTTTCTACTGTTGGCGGAGAAAAAGGTTCGGCAGACAGTGAAAGAGACCCCCGTGGTTTTGCTGTGAAGTTTTACACAGAAGATGGCAACTGGGATTTAACCGGCAATAATACCCCGGTGTTTTTCATTAAGGATCCCAAAAAGTTCAGCGATTTTATTCACACGCAAAAAAGAGATCCCAAAACAAATTGCAAAAGCCCGGCCATGATGTGGGATTTCTGGTCACTGAATCCTGAAAGCCTGCACCAGGTATTGATTTTAATGAGCGACCGGGGCACTCCATTCAGCTTCCGGAATATGCATGGATTTGGCAGCCATACCTATTCTTTCATCAATGCAAAAAATCAGAAATTCTGGGTGAAATTTCACTTTATCAGCAAACAGGGTATCAAAAATTTCAACAATGAAGAAGCCACTGAGATGAAAGGAAAGGATCCCGATCATGCACAACGGGACATGGTGGATGCCATCAGCAAAGGAAATTTTCCCAAATGGACATTGAAAGTGCAGATCATGCCGGAAAAAGAAGCCAAAACCTATCGTTGGAATCCTTTTGACCTGACCAAGGTTTGGCCGCATAAAGATTACCCGCTGATCGAGGTGGGTGAAATGGAATTAAATAAAATCCCGGAAAACTATTTCCGTGAGGTGGAACAGGCCGCCTTTGCACCAGCCAATGTGGTAGATGGCATTGGCTATTCACCCGATAAAATGCTGCAGGGAAGGATCCTTTCCTACCCCGATGCTCAACGCTACCGTCTTGGTGTAAACTTTGAGCAGATACCTGTAAACAAATGCCCCTTTGCGGTGAACAACTATCACAGGGATGGAATGATGCGTATTGATGAAAATGGCGGAAGCGCCGCCAATTATTATCCCAATAGTTTTGAAGAAATATTTGTGGATGAGAATTACAAACAACCACCCCTGCAATTGGACAGCATTGTTGCCGATTGGTACGACCGCAATGCCGTGGGTGAAGATGATCACTATACCCAACCCGGCATTCTCTTTCACAAAGTGATGAATGAACAGGCTAAGAAGAATACCATTCATAATATCATTGCAGCGATGAAAGGTATCAGCGGACCAAAACGCAAAGAGATCATTAACCGGCAATTAGGCCATTGGTTCAGGGCCAATGAACAATTAGGCACAGAAGTGGCAAAAGGATTAGGTGTAGATCCGTATGAGCTGATGGCAGAATTAAAACATCACCCTGAAATGGCTTAACAGTGGCGTTTTGTGAACAGAAAAAGGGAACATTGTGATCAGTGTTCCCTTTTAATATTAATCACCGGCTGAGAGAATGAATACATCTTTTCCGTTTACCGTTTTTGTATATACTTCCGCCGGTCTTTTAAATTAAACCATATACTCAGCACAAAGCTCAGCACAAAAACGATCATGGTAGTAGTATCCACCAACCGGGGGTTAAAATCTTTTCTTGTTAATTTCAGCAACAGGAAATGTATATAAGAACTTGACCTGTCATGATATCCAAGTGATTCCCTTACCTGCCAGTGCCAGTCGGTGCATAAACAATAACCCCAACCAAACCAGATGCCGAGCACAAACCAGGAAAAAGCAGTAAGCAACATGGTGATCAAATGCAGCTTTCTTGTTTTTGGAAAAACCCAACCGATGATATTAAACAAAGTAAATACTGTATGAAAGGCAAAGAAAAAGATATTGAGGAAATGGTGCCACATAGTAAAGACAGGAATAATGATAAAAACCAGATCACTTCTGATCTATCTCTTTCTTTTCACTTTCATTCCCCGTTCTGTCCACGGCAGAAACAATAATTTTTTTCAGCGGCGGCGGCATTGATGCGCCCGCACCTGTTAATCTTAATATTTCCAGCGAACGGTCATCCCGGTTCAGGACCTGGTAATTCCAACTATTGCCATATTGATAATAAACAACCCAGTGAAAAACATCTGCTTCATCCGGATGCGTCCAGCTTATTTTACAAATAGCTTCCTGCATCGCAACAGTAACAACTGGTGCAGCCGGTGCGTTATGATCCAACCAGGGACTGGCTGGCACCAACGCCTGTCTTTTATAAACACTCTTCAATAATGTATCCGCCATTCTTGGGTTTTTTGTCAGCGATGAAATGCTCCAGTGCACCACGCCTTTGCTTTGTGGCAGCATGCCGCGGTCGATCATGATCTGGTTAATTGTTTCATCCAGGTTTTTATCGGTACTGTCACGACCTACACTGATACCGGGCCAGAGGTGACGGTTCATTTTATTTTCACCGGCCCACCAACCGAGCAATACCGGGAAACTCTGGGCATAGCGGTTGACCGGCCAATACAATTGCGGGGAAAAATAATCTATCCAACCTTTATTCAGCCAGAGACGGGCATCCGCATACAACTGGTCATACTGATCAAATCCTCCAATGGATTCCGGGTAACCCGGCCGCCAGATACCAAAAGGACTTACCCCAAATTTTACCCAGGACTTTTGTGCTTTAATATTTTTATACAACCTTTCGATCAGTTGGTTCACGGCATCACGTCGCCAATCAGCACGGGAAAGTTTACCTCCATTGCTTTGATAAGCCGCCCAACTAACCGAATCAGGAAAATCAGCATTGCCGTTATAGGAAGGATAGGGATAAAAATAATCATCCATGTGCACGCCGTCAATATCATACCGTTTTACAATATCCATTACCACGGCATTGGTAATATCCTGCACTTCTTTTTGGGCGGGGTCCATCCACCAATAACCTTCTTTGAGATACACAACCATCTCCGGGTGTTTTTTTACAATGGACTGATCGCTGATCTCTTTTCCGTCTTTGTGATGGGCCCGGTAGGGATTCAGCCATACATGCAATTCCAGTCCGCGGTCATGTGCTTCCTTTACCCAAAACTCCAGCGGGTCATAAAACAATTCCGGAGCTTTTCCCTGTATACCGGTGAGATAATAGGACCAGGGTTCAATATCACTTTTATATAAAGCATCTGCCTGCGGCCGCACCTGCAATATGACGGCATTGAAATGATGCGCCTGCAAAAAATCAAGCAATGCAATGGCTTCCAGCTTTTGTGTTTCCATCGGCAGACCGGGTTTGCTCGGCCAGTTGATGTTGGCCACCGTAGCCACCCAAGCAGCCCTGAATTCCTGCATGACACGCGGAGATGACGAAACAGATTCTTCCTTTGTTATATGTTTTGTGTTGGCACATGAATACAATAACAGAGCACTGCATACAAGCTTGATTGTCGTTGATGATTTTTGGATCATGAGGTAGTTGATTTAAAAAAGAAGACTCTTTAAAGGTAGAATAAAAAAGATCACAGATGGGAATGACCATGACTGCATTCCCAATTGGTACCAATGTAATATATTCGTATAATATCTATATGCAGTCAATAAAACATGAAGGCAATCTCAAAGACAAACCTTTAGCTCCTGCTTTTCAAAACCTGAAATTGGTCACTGATGCACTGCTATCCCCGGTGATGGATTATAGTGCAATCAGGAAAGCGGCCTTATCCCTGAAGATATTGTTTACTGAAGCGGTGGCTTTTGATGACATGGAATTAACCAACCAGCCACATATCCTGACTGAATCAGGGTTGGCAATAGGCCCCATGTCAGCCGCCCTCTGCATTATTGATATGATGCGTACCCGGAAATTCATATTGGGTATAAGAGATGCCATTGAAGAAAGATTAAGAATGAATCCCGGCAGACCTGTAACTATTTTATATGCAGGTACAGGGCCTTTTGCCACCCTGGTTACTCCCTTGATCACAGTTTTCAAACCGGCACAACTGCAGATGGTGCTGCTGGAGATCAATCCTGTGAGTTTCCATTACCTGCAAAAAACAATACAACATTTCGAAATGGAAGATTATCTCGTTGACCTCGTGCAGGCAGATGCCGTTACTTATTCCATCCCTGGTGACCAACAACCTGATATTATCGTTTCTGAAACCATGAAACCCGGGTTAAAAAAAGAACCACAGGTGAGCATTATAGCCAACCTGTTATCACAATGCAATCAAAACCCTGTTCTAATTCCGGAACTGATCAAAGTGGATGTTTGCCTCGTGGGTAATATGGTCAATAACCCGGATTCCATTATGACTTTAAAAACATTGCTGGAGCTGGATGCTGAAACAGCTGTGCGGATAAAAAATAATCCGGAAGATGTACCCGCACTTTCACCAGGCATTTTGGTAACCGTCCCCGAATTACCAGGCTCTCAATATAACAGGCTGGTACTTGACACTTCTATCCGGGTATTCGGGCATCATGTTTTAGGATTTAATGAATCAGGCATTACCCTTCCACAACCAGTAATGGAACTCACCGCCCTTAAAAAAATTCCCGCCCGTTTATTGTTTACATACCATATAGAAAGTGAACCGGGTTTCAGGGTTACTGAAATGTAAAACTTTTCATGGTTGAAAGTAGTGTGGTTCATGGACAATCCGGAAAATTGCAGGGGTTTCCCGGTAAAAGCGTCGCACATATTTTTTTGTAACTGATAAATAAAAAATAATTAACGAATAAACACTCATTTAATCACAATGCGATTATAAGAGGATATCATTTTGTTCAATTTGAACTTTTTTTCTTCGATATAAATAAAAATTATACATTTTATATGTTTTTTTAATTTCAACAGATGATAGAACTAAGACAGGCAGAAGAAAAAGACGATTCATTTATAGAAACAGTTTACCGCTCCACCCGGGAAGATGAATTGAAGCTAACCCAATGGACGGAACAGCAGAAGTGGGCATTTATCAAAATGCAATCAATGGCTCAACTGGCTGAGTATAAAACAAAATTTCCCGGGGCTGCTTTCCAGGTAATTATTTATAAAAAACAGGATGTGGGTCGTTTTTACACCTGGGAAAATGAGTATGAAATCCGTTTAATAGATATAACATTACTGCCGCAATTCAGGGGCAAAGGAATAGGAACATCTCTTCTGCAGGGGTTAATAAAAAAATCAAACAAGGTTCAAAAGAAAATTTCTCTTCATGTGGAACCGGGCAACCCGGCTTTGCTATTATACCGGCGTTTAGGATTTATTTATATAAAAAATAATGGCCGGCATTATTATATGGAAAGAAGTCCTGCCGGGGCTACATAAATATCCTGTCTGTTTATTATATCAATAACTCATAGGAAGAGACCCTATCTTCAATGTTCCTGAAGTTTAAGACTATTAATGCTGAATGATCTTACCCGTTTACTGTTTTGAAATGCTCAAACAAAAGTGAAGCGGAAGATATTTTTCATCCGGCATTCCTGCCTGCCGGTAGGCCCGGAAGTATCAGGCGGCTGGCAGGGCCCGGTTCGGGGTAGTATTTTTATATGATTGATCAGTAAAGCTGATTAATTTTTTTCTGCCCCAGCCATCAAAATCAATTTCTATTTTACCAAAGCCGGAAGTATCACCCGCAGCGGAATGAATAATCACTTCTCCATTGTTGCTGTTTAATGCAATGACAGGATGCTTATGAAAGTTTTGAGCATGCCCTCCGATAATAATGTCAAGATCGGTTGATTTTTTAGCCAGGGTGACATCATCAGGGCTGTTATTATTTTTATATCCAAGCCGGGAAAGGCAAACCACGACGGAACAGTTTTTTTCTTTTTTTAAGTAAGCAGACAATGTATTGATTTTTTGTATAACATCACTGTCCCCGGGCCCCGCATTAATAATCCCCGTTCTGATGGATCCTTTTTTAATGATTTTATAGTCGCCGGTTATTACAGAAAGGTCGTGATCGCTATTAAAAGGAACGTCATATATAAGTTGGCTTGCTTCATATTGCTCATCCTGGCCGGCTTTTAAAAGAATAGCGTTGCCATTCTGGTTTTTTATGTCTTTGATATATTGGATAGTCTTGAAATCACTGGAGGGATTAAGATTGACGGTATGTAAAAAAACCAGCTTGCCATTACTACCGCTAAGCCCGGTAAAAGGTAAAGCGGCCCGGGCAATAGCGTTAAAAGGTTTTAATGCAAGTACTGCAGTAGTGGCCAAACTGCCCTGGATTAAAAATTTTCTTCTTGAATTCATAACAATTATTTTTTACAATTAACGGCTACAAAGTACAAATTCCGGAATAAATTGCAATAAAAAAAATTAAGCTGCTTTGGATGAACTGCCAATTTTAATGCAACTTATTTTTCCCCTGACAGGATCCGGTTCCAATAAATTTTTAAAATGCCGGGGTTATCAATTATTTTCACAGCTAAAGCAGGTGAAAATACAAACTAAAGGGGTTGTTATAAACAAAAATTAAATAGTTAAGCTTTTAGCAAATGAAAATAGGAGTCCTCTACCCCCGGTCTAAAGCACATCCCGGTATAACGGCTGATTTTATAGATGGAATAAAATCTGCATTAAAACATTACCAGCTTAATAATGATGTTCAGCTTATTACAGAAAGCATCGGCTTTGGGGGGAATGAAAAGGAAGTCTATGAAAAAGCTGAAAAAATATTGATCCCGGAAGCTGCTGATATACTGGTAGCGTATATTGATCTGAGGGTAATTTCCTTTCTGGCTCCTTTGTTACATGCCACAGGAAAATTGATGATAGTGGTAAATCCGGGGGCTAATTATCCTGAAAACTGGGTGCCACAGCCTAATATCATTTACCTGACCCAGCAGCATAGTTTTTTATGCTGGCTTACCGGATTATGTGCTGCAAATAACAAAAACGGTGGAGCGGCCATGGCAACCAGTTTTTATGATGCTGGTTATCTTCACACGGCTGCCATTACAAAAAGTTATATAAACAATGGTGGTAACATTCTATATAATTATGTAAACAACAATCCGTACAATGAAACTTTTGAAATAACAGCACTTACTGATTTTCTTTCATCGCAAAAAGAAATGGAAACCCTGCTTTGCGTGTTTGACCAGAAACCTGCATCTCTGTTCTATGATCACTTAAACAAATATGAAGAAAGCAGTCGCCTGCACTTGTTTGCTTCACCCATGATGCTGGAAAAAGAAGCCTGGGAATTTAATGACACCGGATTTAATTTTTCTATAGAAGGCTATCTTCCTTACAATGCTAAGGCAGATAACAAACCAAATATTGAATTCAGAAACGTGTTTGCCACTCATACAAAAAGAGAGCCGACCGTTTTTGCGCTGCAGGGATGGGAAACAGCGTTGATAATACAAGAAATTTTTAATACTTGTAAAAACAACTATACCGATGGCGTTTTCATTAAAAATCACTTAATAACGACAGTTATTACAAGTCCCAGAGGCGAGTTGAAGCTCGATCGGGAAACCCAATATTTTATTGCTCCTGTTTATAAAGGCACTAAAGAAAATAATTCGGCAAACATGGTTATCACTCCGGCAAAAAACATTGAAGAAGAATGGGAAAAATTTGTAGCCAACCGGTTAGAGGGACCAAACTCCGGGTGGACAAACACTTATCTCTGTTACTGATTAATTTAAAATGAGCGAATCAAAAGTTATAGCCTTATGCAGCAGGCGGTTTGCACTGCCTGCCCTGCAACAGTTGGCATTTTTTAAACAGTTGGCTGTGGTAGCCATTCCGGAACATTGTGAAGCAATGATTGAAAACACTAAAAATGTTTTACATGGCACCGGCGTTCCCGTTATATTGTTACAAAAAAAAACATTTGTAAAAAAAATTACAGAAGCTATCAATGTCTATGCTGTTGATACAGGATTAATGCTTTCATTCAGCTATAAAATTCCGCCTTCGGTTTACAAGTTACCGGTAAAAGGCTTTTATAATGTTCATCCCGGTATGTTGCCTGCATACAGGGGGCCGGACCCTATTTTTCAGCAAATAAGAAATAAAGAAAAAAATGCCGGGGTCACCCTTCATAAAGTAGATGATGATATTAATAGCGGCCCGATAGTAGTCAGCGAAATGATAAAGCTTGAACCGGATGATACCTACGGGATACTGAATGAGAAACTTTCTTATACAGCTGCCCGGCTTACCGGCACTTTATTAAAATTGCTGAGCTTTGATATTAACATCCCGTCAAGGCCACAGGATGAATCAAAAGCTGTATACTTTAAAAAACAAGCGGCCATAGATGTTAGCATTAACTGGCGGGCGATGAATGCAGCCTCTATTATTGCGTTGATCAATGCATGCAACCCATGGAATAAGGGAGCGGTTACACAGCTAAACAATAAAAAAATATTTGTGATGGAAGCCACATTTATGGATTGGCCGGAAAATCCGGAGCAAATACCCGGAACAATAATATCCATTGATGAAAAAGGATTGGTAGTGGCTGCCCTTAACAACCAGGTTGTTTGTGTGCAGCTGATTTATACAGATGTAGGATTTTTATTGGCCAAACGGTTGAAACAGTTTGGAGTAGCACCCGGAGCAAGGTTTGGTCTTGTTTAAGCCATTGTATTTTTACGTATTATCGGCTTTCGTTCTATTAAAATTTGTGCAGAAGTTAAATAATATTTAGCTTTAAAAACTCGTCCTTGAAAGCTGTTTTCTATAACCAAAACTATTTTTTCTATGGCACAACCCTACGTTGGTGAAATAAGAATGTTTGGCGGCAACTTTGCTCCCGCCGGCTGGATGTTTTGTGAAGGGCAATTACTTCCTATTTCTGAAAATACTACGCTTTTCCAGTTAATCGGAACAACATATGGCGGTGATGGTCAATCCACTTTCGGACTTCCTGATTTAAGAGGCCGGGTGCCCATTCACCAAGGCAATGGATTTGTACTTGCTGAAACGGGAGGTGCAGAAGAAATTACATTAACCACCAACCAGGTCCCTTCACATTCACATGTGCCTGTGGCCAATTCCGGAAATGGTTCAAGTACAGACCCGACTAATAATGTTTGGGCAGCACAACCGGCGCTTTTGCAATATTCTGGCCCGGGCAGCGCTAATGTTAATTTACCGGCTAATACTTTAGGGGCAACAGGGGGAAGTCAGCCGCATAATAATTTTCAGCCGTATCTCTGTGTGGACTTTATTATTTCATTGTTCGGAATTTTTCCTTCTCCCTAATGAAAACATTTCAACTTGTGAAAAACAATAATTTTTAAAAAATAAATTTTTATACAATGGCCGAACCTTTTTTATCCGAAGTAAGAATCTTTTCTTTCGGTTTTGCACCACAGGCTTGGGCCCAGTGTAATGGACAACTATTGCCCATTAACCAGAACCAGGCGTTGTTTTCATTATTGGGTACAACTTTTGGTGGCAATGGCCAAACCAATTTTGCATTACCCGATTTGCGAGGCAGGGTTCCTATTCATGATGGTGCCGGCCATATACTTGGTGAACTGGCAGGTGAACAGGCACATACTTTATCCATTCCGGAACTACCGGCACACAGACATCCTGTTAATGTGACAAATACAATTGCTGACTTACAATACCCTACAACAACTACCTTTTGGGCGGGTGGTTCAGCTTTTGCCGGGTTTCATCAAAACTCCAATACAACAATGGATCCGGCCACTGTATTGCCAGTCGGCGGCAGCCAGGCTCACTTAAACATGCAACCTTTTTTGACATTGAATTTTTGTATTGCCCTGCAGGGAATATTTCCATCACGTAATTAATAAATTTTATTTTATGGCAGATCCATTTGTAGCTGAAATCAGAATTTTTCCTTTCAATTTTGCACCAACCGGTTGGGCATTTTGCGATGGGCAATTGTTGCCAATAAGCCAGAATACAGCGCTTTTTTCCCTGCTGGGTACTACCTATGGCGGAAATGGCCAATCCACATTTGCACTTCCCAATTTGCAGGGCAGTGCACCTATGCATCCCGGGCAGGGGCCAGGCTTATCCTTACACGATCTCGGTGAAACCGGAGGATCGGAAACGGTGACATTATTGGAATCTGAGGTACCCACACATAGTCATACCATGAAGGCAAATGTTGGTGATGGCATCTCACCTACACCTACAAATAATGTATCATCAGGTCCGGGAGCAGACAGGGATTTATTCTGGTATAAGAATGGTCCGCCCAATGCAACGATGAGAGCCGACGCATCGGGTATTACCGGAGGGAGCCTGCCCCATAATAATATGATGCCCTACCTAACCATCAATTTTTGTATCGCTATGCAGGGGGTGTTTCCGCCAAGAACATAGATAGAGTAATAGAATAATTGAAGTTGACCTAATAAGAATAACAATCCAAATCTATTAATTACCGGTTTTCTGAAATAAATTTAAAACAATTCATAACTGAATTAATAACTTTATTATGCCACGTATTTACCAAAAAAAAACAGATAAATCCGGTTTTCCGAAAAACAGGTTAAACTTCTTTTTCCTTTTCTTGTTAGCTTCTGTTTTTTCGTTTCCGTCATTTGCACAGAATTATATTGTTAATTCAAATACTGATGCAAATGCAGTGAACCTCGTTACCGGGGATGCAGGAGGAGGGGTTATTACGCTGCGTTCAGCCATTCAGGCAGCGACCGCCCAGCCGGGTGCCCATATAATTACCTTTAGTGGCGCTGTGGCAACTCCTATCAATCTTACACTGGGACAGATAACAGTTGGTAATGCAGCAGCTGGAAATAGTATTTCAGTTAACGGCCCGGGAATGGGTTTGCTTACTGTTAATCAAACTACCGACAACCGGGTATTTAGTACAGGAACCGGTGCAGTAACTTTTGTATTGCAGGATATAACATTGAATTCTACCGGCCCCGGCGCTGTGCCTTATTCAGGTGGTGGTGGAGCCATCATTGCCGGTGGTTTAGGAGCTTCAACAACTCTCACTAATGTTACCATTTCCAATTTTGATATGCAGATAGGTAATGGCGGAGCTATGTCTCAAAGTTCAAGTCTCAATGCACACACCCTTACTATTACCAACTGCATATTTATCAATAATAGATGCGGAGGTGCGGGTGGTGCGGTAAGTTTTAACTCCCAGGGTGGAACAGCTACTATTACCGGTTGTACTTTTACTAATAATCATACAGGTGTAGTTGGCGCAAATACAGGTGGCGATGGTGCTGCGGTATCCACAACCGGAGGTGGTGCCGGCGGTACATACTTAATTGAGAAAAATACTTTTTTAAATAACCAGGTAGAAAATGTTACCGGTCATGCTGGTGCTGTCATGAATACTAATGGCACTTTAACTCTAAGATACAACCGCTTTATTGGTAATACCTGCTTAAATGTGGCTTTTCCGCCATTAGCAAATATTGTTGGACAAGCTGGCGGAGCCACAACACATGTTACCATTGCTGACAACAACTGGTGGGCTGTGAATACAGGACCGGGTGCCAATGATGCAACTGCATTAGCAGCAGGCGCTGTTATGACCCTTACCAAATGGCTGCAGTTAAAAACCACTGCATCCCCTAATCCCATTTGCAATACAACACCAACAACGCTGGGTAACAGCTCTACCGTTACAACCAGTTTCCTTTCCAACTCAGCCAGTGAAGCAATTGCTGTGTCTAATCTTACAGTATTAATCGGATTGCCGGTTACCTGGACATCAACATTGGGAAGCCTATCCGGGCAGCAGGTCACGATCCAGGCAGCTGGAACCGCAACGGCTCTCTTTACTTCAAACGGAACAGCTGGTACAGCAACAGTGAATGCCCAGGTGGACAACGTGCCTGCAAGTGAAGCATCACCCGCCAGGGCAAATATTACTGTAAATGCAACATCAATAGCTCCAACCGGCGCTACCGGAGCAACAACAGTCTGTAACGGAGGTACTACAACATTAACAGTATCGGGTGGATTAAAAGGTACCGGAGCAGTTACTGAATGGTTCACCGGATCATGCGGAGGCACACTCGTATTTACCGGTGATGCCTTTTTGACTCCATCTCTTATAACCAGTACAACTTATTTTGTACGCTATAATGGAACCTGTAATATCACCACCTGTGCTACGGTAACTGTAACGGTAAATGATGTCTCTGGCGGCACTGTAGGATCAGATCAAACGTTCTGTTCAGGTGGCGACCCTGTAGCATTTACAGAATCTGTTGCATCAACGGGTAGCGGCGCATTAACTTATCAATGGCAAAGCAGTACGACAAGTTGTGCTGCTGGTTTCTCCAATATTGCAGGTGCAACAGGAACAACTTATGATGCACCATCAGGTGTAACGGTAACTACCTATTATCGCAGAGTGACAACCAGTACACTCAACACAGTTCCCTGTACGGCGAATAGCAATTGTATAACAGTAACAGTGAATAGTGTCACTGGTGGAACTGTTGTAACGGATCAGACGATCTGTTCAGGAGGCGACCCGGCTGCAATTACGCAAACTGTGGCTTCAACCGGTACGGCCTTAACGTACCAGTGGCAAAGCAGTACCACAAGTTGCGCTGCGGGCTTTTCTGATATTGCAGGTGCAACAGGTACAACTTATGATCCACCATCCGGTTTATTGGTAACGACTTATTACCGCAGAGTAACAACAAGCACTCTTAATAGCGTGGTTTGTACAGCCAACAGTAATTGTATAACAGTATCGGTGAATGATGTAACAGGCGGAACAGTTGGATCCGACCAGACGATACCTTCTGGTGGCGACCCCGCTGCATTTACAGAAACAGTGGCATCAAACGGAAGCGGCACATTAACTTACCAGTGGCAAAGCAGTACTACAGATTGTGCGACGGGCTTCAGCAATATTGCTGCTGCAACAGGTACAACCTACGATGCAGCAGCAGGTTTATTGGTAACCACCTATTACAGGAGAGTTACAACCAGCACACTCAACACAGTACCTTGTACAGCCAACAGTAATTGTATAACCGTTACGGTAAATGATGTTACCGGCGGAACAGTAGCAGCCGACCAGACGATCTGTTCCGGTGACGACCCCGCGGCATTCACTGAAACGGTTCCATCAACGGGTAGTGGAACGTTGACTTACCAGTGGCAAAGCAGTACTACAGATTGTACGACGGGCTTCAGCAATATAGCGGGTGCAACAAGTACAACCTATGATCCACCGGCGGGTTTATTGGTTACAACTTACTACAGAAGAGTGACCACAAGTTCCGTCGGTCCCTCTTCAGCCAACAGCAATTGTTTAACAATAACAGTAAATCCTTTACCAACTACAGCTAATGCCGGTCCTGACCAACCTTTAGTTTGCACTGCCCCCGGCTCGACGATGATGGCGGGCAATGTCCCTGCTGTGGGTACCGGAACATGGACACAGACAGGAGGGCCCGTTCCAGCAAATCTTATTACCCCAGGCGCGCCTAACACTGCCATTACAGGATTAACCACACCCGGTACTTATACTTTCCGCTGGACTATTTCCAATAGCCCATGTCCTCCTTCATTTGACGAAATGAATGTCGTAGTGAACTCCAACCCTACAGCATTTACTATTGGCGGTGCTGGTACTTTCTGTCCAACAGGAACCACACTTACAGGACCAGTTGATCCTAATTATACTTACCAGTGGGGCAGAAGCTTAACAGCAACTCCTTATACAAACATGGGAACTGCTCAAACACAAGCAGTAACAGCATCGGGTAATTACCAGTTGGTAGTTACCAACCAGTTTGGTTGTTCCACTACTGCCACAACAACAGTACATGTGGCCGACTATGTATTCAACGGTTCATTAGCAGCAGGTGATGCACAACAAACAGGACGCATAAACAGGTTTGGAGTTGTATCTACCTGTGCTGCACCAAAAGCTTGCCCCGGTATATTCACAGCAGTTGGAGCAAGATTTTATGATGCTTATACTATTACTAATATCCGCAACACACCTGTTTGTGCCACCATTGGTATCAATTCCGGTTGCGGAACAAATATTTTCAATGTTGCATACCTGACAAGTTTCAACCCTGCAGCTCCTTGCACCAATTACTTAGGTGATCCTGGTTCTTCTTTCTCTGCTTCAGGCTTTATGGAAGTAACCATTCCTGCTTTGGGTACCATCGTAGTGGTGGTGCATGAAGTGAATGTGGGTGCTGGTTGTGCCAATTATCAATTAACCGTGGATGTACCGAGAGAAACACCCGGTATAACCGTTGTGCCGAATGCACCCCCTATCTGTTCCAGTGCACCTGTTACATTAACAGCAAGTGTTGCCAATTCGTATTCTTGGGCTCCGGGTGGCGCAACCACTCAGGCCATTAATGTTAATCCAACAGTTACTACTATCTATACTGCAACTTTAGGTTATGGTAATAACGGATGTACAGAAGCGCCGACTGCTACAGTGACCATAGAACCATTACCAACAACTGCCAATGCCGGACCTGATGATGCTGTTTGCGGATTGACTTATACATTGGCAGGAAATACAGCCACAACAGGAACTGGAACATGGACGCAGACAGGAGGCCCTGGTACATCTATATTTACCAATGCCAATTCACCAACATCAGGTGTTACGGTTACTGCAAACGGTGTTTATTCATTCAGGTGGACAATAGCTGTAGGACCACCATGTCCTAATACCTCATTCGATGAAGTAGTGGTGAATTTCGCCGGAATGCCATCAACAGCCGATGCGGGTCCGGACAGGATAACCTGTGCGGTTCCCGGCACAGTGGTCATGGCTGCTGTTGCTCCTGCCGTAGGCACCGGTACCTGGACGCAGATAGCCGGACCGGTAACGGGAGTTATCATAAGTCCGAATTCGAATACCACAACTATCAACGGGTTAACAACTGCGGGTACTTACACTTTCCGATGGACCATATCCAATGCACCATGTCCGTCCAACTTTGATGATGCGGATGTGGTAGTGAATCCTAATCCTGCTGCCTTTACTATCGGTGGCGGTAATGTTACAGTTTGCCCTCCGGGCACAACTCTTTCAGGACCCATAGACCCGAACTATACTTATCAATGGAGCCGCAGTTATACAGGATCTGTAGGATCTTTTGTAAACATAGCCGGCGCAACAGGACAAACATATTTAGCTACAGCATCGGGTAATTACCAGTTGGTAGTTACCAACCAGTTTGGTTGTTCCACTACTGCCACAACAACAGTACATGTGGCCGACTATGTATTCAACGGTTCATTAGCAGCAGGTGATGCACAACAAACAGGACGCATAAACAGGTTTGGAGTTGTATCTACCTGTGCTGCACCAAAAGCTTGCCCCGGTATATTCACAGCAGTTGGAGCAAGATTTTATGATGCTTATACTATTACTAATATCCGCAACACACCTGTTTGTGCCACCATTGGTATCAATTCCGGTTGCGGAACAAATATTTTCAATGTTGCATACCTGACAAGTTTCAACCCTGCAGCTCCTTGCACCAATTACTTAGGTGATCCTGGTTCTTCTTTCTCTGCTTCAGGCTTTATGGAAGTAACCATTCCTGCTTTGGGTACCATCGTAGTGGTGGTGCATGAAGTGAATGTGGGTGCTGGTTGTGCCAATTATCAATTAACCGTGGATGTGCCGAGAGAAGCAGCTGCGATTACCGTGTCACCGGCTGCTACCGTTTGTAATGGTGCGCCGATCACATTAACGGCAAGTTTAGCTAATACATATTCATGGAGCCCCGGTGGCGCCACCACACAAAGTATCGTTCAATCTATATTTGGCACCGTTAATTATACCGTGACCCTGGGTTATGGTAATACAGGTTGTACAGCATCAGCATCACAAACTGTAAGTGTGTTCCCGACGCCGGATGCAACAGCAACACCATCATCACAAACTATCTGTTCAGGCAATGCAATAACAACTATTGTTCTTACGGGAACAGTTCCCGCGACAACATTCAACTGGACAAGAGATAATACAGTAGCCGTAACCGGCATAGCTGCCAGTGGAGCAGGTGATATCAGTGGTTCGTTAACCAATACGACCAATGCTCCGGTAACAGTAACATTTACTATTACTCCAACTGCCAATGGTTGTTTCGGAACACCGATAACAGCAACAGTACTCGTCAACCCGACACCCAATGCAGTGGCAACGCCGGCTTCTCAAACCGTTTGTTCCGGCACTGCGATCACAACGATCGTATTGAGTGGAAATGTTGCTGGAACAACCTTCAACTGGACAAGAGATAATACGGTAACCGTAACAGGCATTGCTGCCAGTGGAAGTGCTGATATCAGCGGCACTTTGACAAATGCGACCACTTCTAATGTGACCGTAACATTTACGATCACACCGACAGCCAATGGCTGTACAGGTGCACCGATCACAGCAACCGTGCTGGTGAAACCAACCCCGGATGTCGTGGCCATTCCAACATCACAAACAATATGTTCCGGGGCTGTTGCTGCTATAAACTTTACAGGTAACCTGGGACCCGTTACAACGTATAACTGGACAAGGGATAATACAGTTGCTGTAACAGGTCTTCCGGCCAGTGGCAGTGGTAATATCAATGCTGCATTAACCAATACCACCAATGCACCGGTAACAGTAACCTTTACCATTACGCCCACATTCAACGGTTGCACGGGTGCATCGATCACAGCAACAGTGCTGGTAAATCCAACTCCGAATGCAGTGGCTACACCGGCTTCACAAACCATTTGTTCTGCCGGCAATATTACTACCATAGTATTGACAGGCGCCGTTGCAGGAACAACTTATAGCTGGACAAGAGATAATACAGTTGCTGTAACAGGTATTGCGGCCAGTGGAAGCGGAAACATCAGTGGTGCTTTGACCAATACTACTTTTGCACCGGTAACCGTAACGTTTACGATCACGCCAACAGCTAATGGTTGCACGGGTGCAGCGATCACTGCAACGGTGCTGGTAAATCCAACTCCAAATGCAGTGGCCACACCGCCATCGCAAACCGTATGTTCTGCTAATCCCATTTCTACGATCGTATTATCAGGCGCCGTTGCAGGAACAACCTTTAACTGGACAAGAGATAATACAGTTACTGTAACCGGTATTGCTGCCAATGGCAGCGGTAATATCAGTGGAACTTTAACCAATACTACCAATGCTCCGGTAACCGTAACATTTACGATTACACCAATCGCCAATGGTTGCCCGGGTGCAGCGATCACTGCAACTGTGCTGGTGAATCCAACACCAAATGCAGTGGCTACACCGCCGTCGCAGACCATTTGTTCTGACGCAACGATCACTACAATTGTATTGACAGGCGCAGTCAGTGGAACAAACTTTAACTGGACCAGGGATAATATAGTTGCTGTAACCGGTATTGCTGCCAGTGGCAGCGGAAACATAAGCGGAACATTAACCAATACTACCAATGCTCCGGTAACAGTAACCTTTACTATAACGCCAACAGCTAACGGCTGCCCGGGTCCATCTATTACAGCAACCGTGCTGGTGAATCCAACACCGGATGCAGTGGCTACACCGGCCTCACAGACTATTTGTTCTGCCAACCCGATCACTACAATTGTATTATCAGGCGCCGTTGCAGGAACAACCTTTAACTGGACAAGAAATAATACAGTTACTGTAACCGGTATTGCTGCAAGTGGCAGCGGTAATATCAGTGGCACATTAACCAATACTACCAATGCACCGGTAACCGTAACATTTATTATTACACCAACAGCTAATGGTTGCCCGGGTGCGCCGATCACTGCAACCGTGCTGGTGAATCCAACACCGAATGCAGTGGCTGCACCGGTATCGCAGACCATTTGTTCCGGCACCACGATCACCAGTATTTTATTATCAGGCGCTGTTGCAGGAACAACCTTTAACTGGACCAGGAATAATACAGTAGCTGTAACAGGTATGCCGGCAAGTGGTAACGGAAACATCAGTGGTTCATTAACCAATACTACCAATGCACCGGTAACAGTAACCTTTACCATTACACCAACAGCTAATGGTTGCCCGGGTCCATCTATCACCGCAACAGTATTGGTGAATCCACTTCCCAATGCACTGGCCACGCCGCCGTCACAGACCATTTGTTCCGGCGCAGCGATCACCACTATTGTATTGACAAGCGCCGTTGCTGGAACAACCTATAGCTGGACAAGAGATAATACAATAAATGTAACAGGTATTGCGGCCAGCGGAAACGGAAACATCAGCGGTGCATTGACCAATACCACGTTTGTTCCGGTACTCGTAACATTTACGATAACGCCAACGGCCAATGGTTGCCCGGGTCCGTCTATCACGGCAACGGTACTGGTGAATCCAACTCCGGATGCATTTGCATTCCCTGCTGCGCAAACGGTTTGTTCTGATAACCTGATCATACCGGTCATATTATCCGGCAACGTGGCAGGAACAGTCTTTAACTGGACAAGAAATAATACAGTAACAGTACCCGGTATTGCTGCAAGCGGCAGCGGAAACATTAGTGGCACATTAACCAATACCACCAATGCCCCGATACTGGTAACCTTTATCATTACAGCAATAGCTAATGGTTGCCCGGGTGCACCCATCACTGCAACGGTGCTGACCTATCCAACACCGAGTGCAGTTGCCACACCGGCGTCGCAGACCATTTGTACCGGTGCAACGATCACTCCTATTGTAATAACAGGACCCGTTGCAGGAACAAGCTTTAGCTGGACAAGAAATAATACAGGATCCGTAACCGGTATCCCTGCAAGCGGCACCGGAAACATCAGCGGCTCTTTGACTAATATTACTATTGCCCCGGTAACTGTAACCTTTACCATTACAACGATCGCCAATGGTTGTGTAGGTTCAACAACCACGGCTACCGTAGTGGTAAACCCGACTCCGACTGTTACCTGCCCGGCTAACATAGTGGTGAATGCTGCAGCAGGTACCTGCAGTGCAATAGTGAATTATCCTGCTGCAACAGCTACCGGTACACCGTCGCCAACCATAACGTATTCCATTGCTTCGGGAAGCAGCTTCCCTGTTGGAGTGACTACCGTTACGGCTACGGCTACCAATATCTGCGGAACAGCGACCTGTACATTTACCATTACAGTGGTTGATGTGCGGCCGCCCGTTATCAGCACGCAGCCGTTAAACGCTGCGGTTTGTATCGGAAGCAGTGCAACATTCAGCGTGGTAGCTACTAATGTTGTAAGCTACCAATGGCAGACAGGGAACGCAAACAACCAGTGGGGCAATATCATCGGAGCTACAGCTTCCACCTATACGATCAGTAATACCACGATGTTTATGAACAACAGCATCTACCGGGTAGCGCTGACGGGTCCATGCGGAACAGTGGTTTACTCTAACGTGGTAACCCTGGTGGTGAATCCTTTGCCGGTCATCACGCTGTCGTCTTTAAGTACTCCGGTATTACTCCCCAACAGGACAGTAACCATCACGGCATCTGGTAGTCCATCGGGTGGAAGTTTTGTATGGTTATTCAATGGCGTTGTCATGCCGGGAGTCACCGGATCAAGCCTTGGGCCATTGACCGTACTGAATGTCGGTACTTATACTGTCATCTATACTGATCCGAATGGTTGTGTATCCACTTCGTTACCTTTTATAGTGTCAGTCGGCATAACGGACTTCCTGTGGGTGTATCCCAATCCAAACACCGGGCAGTTTAATGTACGTTTCTACAACCAAAGCGGAGAGCCGGCAACTGTGAAAGTGTTTAATGGCCAGGGCCAGGAAGTGTACGCACAAAGCGTGGTATTGGGGCTTGCTTACACTAATATCCAGATCAACATGAGCAACCAGGCAGCAGGTTGGTATTTAGTGAGAGTCATGAACGGAAGCGGCGCTGAAATGGGCTCTAAACGGATCTTTATATATCATCCGTAACAGGTTGATCCGATTATAAAAAAACGTCCCGACTGTAAACGTCGGGATGTTTTTTTTGTGCAACTTGAAAGCAAATAATAATTGCTACAACATAGCCATTCTTATTGCTTCGGACGAAACATGCAGGATGCAGAACAGTGACCTTTTATTTTTCCAAATTAGCTGCCTAATTTTAGCAGGTAAAAAAACAGTATGAATAAAAAAGATCTGTGGCTACATTTAAAAGCCTATCAATTTGATCATATTGTACCTCCCGGTTTGTGGGAACATGTTACTGCAAGATTTGGCAAAACAGATCCCTCTGTAAAAGCTTTTGCCCGGAAAATTGCAAAGAAGCATGACTGGAAAAATAATTTTGCTGCCCGTGCGCTTTCGGAATATAAAAAATTTGTTTACCTCGGTCTTATCAGTGATTTCCAGGTAACCCCTTCCAAAGTAATTGATGTGGTATGGCATGAACACCTGTTATTCAGCAAAGCATACCGGGATTTTTGCAATGAAGTGATACATCAGCCATTTGACCATCACCCGGAGCTGCTGCCCATGGAAGACCAGACGGGCCGCTTCAGTGCACAGTATCTTGATACCATTGAACTCTATAAAAAAGAGTTTGACATAGAGCCGCCGGCTGATATCTGGGGTGACACCAAATTTGATAAAGAACAGCAGAAGAAGGGAAGCTATCGATCAAATAAAAAACAACAGAACAGCAATAATAATAACAGCAGCCTCTATGATGGCGAGGCCCCGCTATATGCCTGTTTTGCAAGTGAACCTGCAACAGCTTATCCCGAGTTTACCGGTTTTGGCGATGGAGATGCAGGTGGCGGAGGCGCCGGAGGTGAATGGGGCGATAGCAGCGGTGCTGATGGTGGCGGCTGCAGTGGTGGATGTGGCGGCGGTGGAGATTAAATTACTTTCTTTTGTCCAGCCCCGGTATTTATCGCCGGTCCGTCCCGATCATTGCGCCGGATACTCCCAATACGAAGACCATGAAATAAAGTGCTTATCTTACCGGCATGAATAGAACTGTAGCATGGCTATTGTGTGCCATGCTGTTTCTTGTTGCCTGTAAAAAGAAAACAGAAGATACTATTATACCAGCACCGCCGCCACCACCTGTGGTAGTGGGTGATAATGATCCGCTGCTGCCGGGTAATCCAACACAAGCCCAAACCCTGGCCAGCTTACCGGAGAATTATTTAAAGGATAATGGTTATTATAAACTTGCCTATAGCAGGAGCCGCGGAATACCGGTATGGGTGGGATGGCATTTTCAAAGTGAGGATAAAGGAACTACGCCAAGACAGGATGATTTCAGGGCAGATACCCAATTACCCCCTGGTTGGTAACAGGTGCAGGCCACTGATTATAGCGGTACTTATTTTGACCGTGGCCATAACTGTCCTTCTGCTGACAGAACATCAACCGTCAGCGCTAACTCATCCACTTTCCTGATGACGAATATGATACCGCAGGCGCCTACCCTGAACCAGGGACCCTGGGCAGGGTTGGAAGATTATACAAGGAACACATTGGTGGGAACCAGTAACGAAGCATTTATCTGGATGGGTAATACCGGCAGCGGGGGTTATAATGTGAACGGGTTGTACCATACCATTTTGAATGGATATATAACGGTGCCGGCCAAAGTCTGGAAGGTAATACTGGTAATACCGAAAGGAAATAGTGATCTTTCAAGGATACATAGTGATGCAACCGTAGTGGTAGTGAATATGCCGAACAATAATACCCTGTACAGTACCGGCGGAACGACTGCCTGGCGCAATTATGTTACAACCATCAATGCACTGGAAGCAGATGCGAACAGTGCCGGTGTACCATTAAACTTGCTGCGGGATGTTGCAGACAGTATAAAAAATATATTAAAAAATAAATTGTACCAGTAATGTGTAGTGTTGTATAATGGAAATTAGTCCTGATCAGGAATACAATTTGATTGACGCCGTGCCTGCCAGTTACATGCAGGTTTTTTTATGGCCGGGAAACAGCCGGCAAAACTGAACGATACGGGATCGGGGTTGTGATTTGCAGGGGTCCCGAAGGCTGATAGTTTACTATTATTTTTTTACCGTTTTGAACCAAAGATTTAAATTACAATTCATTTGTATAAATAATACCAACCATTAAACCTTAAACCTACTACCATGTTTACCAGCGAAAAAAACAAAAGCATTAGCGTCAAGGCCTACCAGGGTGATGCCAAAACCTTATTGGCATTCGACATGGATAAAGCCAATCTTGACCAATTAGCCGGTTTTACTATTGCCTGCAAACCGGGCAGCAATCCTGAGTATTACCTGTATAATAAACTGCAGTTTGCTATTCCCGGGGATCATGCACAAAATAAAAAAGAGCCTGCCTACTCCAGTATCAATGCACCGATCCAAAAGTTCAGGTGGCTGCATGTTGCCGGGGCATTTCACCAGGGAGATACGGTATTTTATGGTACCTATAAGTATACAATAACACCCCGTTATTTTGATGCCCATGGAAAACTGGAACTTATTGACACGAAGAAGTCTCTTGAAATTAAGATCCCTGTAAAGCCTTTTATAAAAGGCAGGCTGTCGCTGGGCTTTACAAGAGGATTTGTTCAATCCCAGGCTTTTGAAAATCATTTTGGCAATAAGGCCATCATGAGACCCAAGGGCAAGGACCTGTTATTTGATACTAACCTTATTGCAGGCAAAAACAGCGATGGGAAAGAATTTAAATTCAAGGATGTTTATACATGGTCGGGTTTTACGGCACGTGAACAAATATTTTCAATACTCAACGAAGTAATGAAAACAAAAAGCCTGAGCCTGGATGTTTTTGCCTATGACCTCAATGAACCTGACGTAATGAAGGCTATGATCGATCTTGCCAAACAGGGGCGGATAAGAGTGCTGCTTGATAATGCATCTCTTCACCATAGTACTTCTGAACCGGAACCCGAAGACCTTTTTGAAAAAGCATTCAGTAAGGCGGCAAAAAGTCCTGCTGCTATTCAACGGGGTAAGTTCAGCAGGTTTCAGCACAACAAGGTATTCATTGCAAAAAACAAGGCTACCGCTTTGAAAGTGCTGACCGGGTCCACTAATTTTTCGGTAACAGGAGTTTATGTAAACTCCAACCATATTATGGTTTTCAATGACAAGAAAGTGGCTGCTAAATACAGTGAAATTTATGATGAGGCCTGGAATAACAAAATGAGCGCTGCAAAATTTAAGAAATCAGCAATAGCAGATGAATTTTTTCCTTTTAAGGGCGCAGGGCTCCCCGACATGAAGATCAGTTTCGCACCGCACAGTGAAGCATTTGCCAAATCTACATTGGATGCCATGGTTGCAAGAGTGAAGAAAGAGAAGAGCAGTGTTTTCTTTGCCGTAATGGAACTGGATAAGTCAGGCGGACCTGTAGTGCCCGCTTTAAAAGTGCTTCATAAAAATAGCAAGGTCTTCACATATGGTATCTCCGACTCCACAACGGATATCGTTTTGTATAAACCTACTTCAAAATCAGGAATAAAAGTTACGGGCAAATCATCCAAAGTATTGCTTCCCCCGCCTTTTGATAAAGAGGCGGGCATCGGACTGGGACACCAGGTCCATCACAAATTCATTGTTTGCGGATTCAACACGGCGGATGCAGTGGTTTGGGGCGGCTCCAGCAACCTTGCACTATTGGGCGAACAACAGAACGGGGATAATCTTTTGGAGATACATGACCGGGATATTGCAACGGTTTTTGCATTGGAGGGTCTTGCGCTGGTGGATCACTTTCATTTCAGGAATGCGAATCAGCAAAAAACAAAAACAATAAAAGTCAAAAAACCGCTCCATTTATACGAAAGCAACAAATGGTCACTCAGCTATTATGATCCCGGGGACCTTCATTTTGTGGACCGGATGCTGTTCAAATAAAAATGCTTTGTTGAAACAGGAAAGCAGGTAAGAATTTAATAGAGCAGGCTTTTCTTCGAATTATTGCGCCAGCCGGCCTGGCTTTCATATTCAACAAAAAATATTTTAAGGTCGGCCTGGCTTTCGTAATCCACGAAGAATATTTTCTTTTTGGCCTGGCTGCCGTATTCGGCAAAAAACCATTTGCCGTCATTATCCCCGGCCTGGCTTTCATATTTTACTATATACACTTTCAGGTCGGCCTGGCTTTCGTATTTTACCACATATACTTTAACATCGACCTGGCTGCTGTACTCAACAGAAAATATTTTTTGAGCCCGGGTAACCGAGGATATGACGATCATGGCCAATAGCAACAGGAGTAATTTTTTCATTGTATGGAATGTTTGTATTAATTGTTGGGACAGGATTTAGTTCTATCAAGGTACATCAAAATTTTTTCCAAAAGAAGGAGGGCATTGTTAAATTTGTGAAGAGGGGGTCCGGCGCTGTGATGCAAGCAGTTAGTTGAAGTTTTTTTGTATGAAATTATTTTTTATTCCAGTCCCCTGGGTATCCCACACACCTGGGATATGGATCTACCGCAGTTCATTATAACGAGTGCGCTGCTTTCCTGATTCAAATTTCAGGTTGCTCTCATAAAGTTCTTTGTTTTTGGGTTCTATATTCAGGACAAAGAAAAGGCGGAACAATGAAGGGTATCCGTAAGTCTCTGCATACTTCATCACCGCCCCATCTGCTTTGAAAGCACAACGCTGTATAAAATAAAGAAAATAATTCAGCTCCTGTTTTGAAATCAGTTTCAGTGTGAGATAATAATCGAGTTTGGTAAAAAAATCGAGCAGGTCATCAAAGGATTGGCGGGCCCGGTGTTCACCTTCGCCTGTTACACTTCTTTCAGTATGGTTGCGCAGCAGTTCTTTTACCAGGGATTTCAAAACCTCTTTCTCCTTTTTTTCCCGGCTTCCTTCCCTGATCAGTTCCTCGTCTGAGTTTTCCCTGTTACCTTCTGTGTTCACCCAAAAATCATCCAGTATTCTTTTGGCGATAAACAACCCGGACTCATTGAATTCAACAATGAGTTTTTCCAGGAACTCGGCTCTTTTGATACGGTTTGCTTTAATATACTCCAGCAGGCCTTTTATCAACCCGCCAAGAGTGATAAGGCCGGCAAATAGCCAGGCCCAGTCTTTAAGTTTGATCCCCAGGAAATAGTACTCTTCCATTTGAATAAAATTAAGTTATTTTTTCTCTCCATGGTTTACGCCGTGTTGTCGCTTCCGCATCACTTCATTTCATTAACCTATCCTGCTTTATTTTGATAGTTCCGGTGCGTGGTGCTGATGCCATGGTGCGTGTTGACACGCACCTTTAGGAGGGAATTCCTATGACAAAACAAATTATTTTAAGTTGTCTTTTCATTGTCCAAGTACACAAATAAAAATACCTATAACTTTTAGTTCACTAATTTCATCTCGATTTAAGATTATAGCTTCATGATTTGAATCATAAGATAATGGCTTTAGTATTATAGCTTTATGAGACCAACTATCTTGATTTATTTCTTTTTCACTATGATATGATTTTACCGTGTATCCGGACCCAAAATCCGAATCTTGGATATTATAATGTTGGACTAAGACTATTTTACCTTCTCTTGAACCACCGGGATCTTTTTTAAACAAACACCATGATCCATTTTGAATTTTTTTATTCATGGATTCTCCGACCACCTTACAAACAAAATAATCTTCCCTTGCTTTATAAGGATCGGGTAATTCTACCCATTCTAAATCCTGTGATTGTTGTTGTTCGCTGAAACTTCCGGCAGCCACACTGATATCATATAAAGGAACACAATTAATGTATGGTTTTGCTTCGCTTTTGTTTAAGATTCTAAATGGCGTGGTATTTTGAATAAAGTGGATCGACTTTTTTAAATATGCCATTAAGTTTTTATCGCAGGCATAAATATAGGTTCCTTTAATGCCCCGGTACATCATGGTCTTGTAGATGTTTATGACATATTCTTTTAAATCTTCAGGGTCTGTAATTCCAGCTTTACCGTTGCGGTCATAATAGTTTTGTGGGATGATTTCAATCTTTTTAGATTCTGGGTTAAACTTTATTTCTTTCCCGAAGATGATACCAACATAATTAAGATCATACCCCTGTGTTGTATGAATACATCCTATTTCCTGGAAGGAACTCTCAGAGCTTATCCAATCCTTTTCTGTTCTGTTCCAGCAAAATTTTAAACCCTCTATCTCAATATCATAATCTTTTTTAGATTTTTTACCTTTTGTAATCCAAGGCCAGGCATAACCCGCTATCATTCTGCAAAGTTGATGTTCCTTTTCCTTTTTTGTTAGTTCATCATATAGTTCAGTAAACGATTCGAAAACTCTTAATTCATAATTTTGAGGCACATACTTCGTTATGGATTTATCCAACCTGCAATTAAGCAGATTGTCTACAAATGATATATAGTCTGAGCCTGCATTCACACGCATCTGTGATTTTAATTCTAGCTTTATAGTAGATGGCCTGGCTAATAAGACCTCAAACTTTTTTTGCGGAACATCGGATGGCTTTACGGATTGGGCTCTATCATAGAAAAATATCTGATGGTTGCTGTTGGCAATAATCCAGTCTAACTCAGTGCCCTCATTTCCTAATCCAAGTTTTTTGTTTTTTTGAGTGAATACCCCCATCCATCCAATATTTTTTCTTTGCCTGAGACGATGAGCCTCATCAACAATTAGTATATCATATTTTTCTTTGAACGTATCTGATGGGCTTATTACTATTCCTTTGTTCAAGCCGGGTATTTTGGAGAAGACGTTTTGTAATGTTGTTCTCAAAGGGGTCATGGCAATTACCAATCCAATTTTAAGAGCAGGGTATTTTTTATGAAAATCAGAAAGCAATTCAATTTCCCTATAATTCTCAGCATCTATATCTTCAATATTCAATTCCTCATATTTAGAAGTCAGAAGCTTAATAAGATAGGTGGCTAATATCGTCTTGCCAGTACCTGCACTACCTTTAACAAATATATGAGTAGAAGATTTTCTATTCAGGTTTTCAATTATTTCGAGAACCGAATTATATTGATCCTGATTTAATGACTTATAGGGAGAGTATTTAAAAAAGTTCGAATTCTGAATTTCATCTAAGGATTTATAAACAACTTTTTTTTCAATCAGTTTTTTCCAGACTTCTTTAAATAAATTTCCATATAAATCACGTTGGTAATAATTATGATAGGATAAGCCATTATTGCCATTTTGAAGGCTAAAAGTGCCCTCAGAAGAGATATATTGAATTAAATTAGACTCTATATCAAGTGTAGCAGACTTGTTGAATTTGTCGCAACCAATAATGGACACTCTATTTAATAGCGTTCTTCCTTCGATATTGAGGTGATTATTTAGCCGGCTCAGAGCATTAGTAGATTCACCCACATATGCTTTCTTTATTTTTTCGTTTTTTATAAAGTAAACCAGCGGCCATTGATTTTTTACCCATTGATTTTCAGAGATATGGTTTAATGATTCTTTTGAAAAATCATATTCAGAGATATCAATAGATAAATCAAACACCTGGTTCATAGCTCATTGTATTTTTTTGCACTCCCCTTTGCTTTTTCAACCGGATACTTAATAGCATTTGTTTTTAATTTTTCCAAGACCAATTCTTTTACATTTAGTCCATGTTTATTCGCCAGCAAAAAAGCAAAAGTGAAAATATCCGCTAATTCTTCTTTTAATTTTTCAACATTTACCTCTTCTGCTTTCTTCCATAGAAACAATTCATTTAACTCTCCTGCTTCAATCGATATGGCCAGGGCGAGGTCTTTTGAATTATGAAATTGTTCCCAATCTCTTTCGTTTCTGAATTTGACAACTTCAGATATAATTGTGTCTATGCTATCCATAAAATGTATTTCTGTATACACAAAGTAAGAAAAGCTGAGCAGAGTTACCGAATGATAAGAGATAGATGCGGGGTCAGATCCGGCAACGCCCTTTGACAAGTTCCCGCGACATTCACCGGGACAGGCAGGATTTTATTTCAGATTGTTGAACCCGTATTTAAAACGCCTTCAATTTCTTCGGCATCATTTCATCCGGCCGGAAATCCTGAACAGCACCGGTACCATTGCCTTTTACTTCCAGGTATTGGCCATGATAGATCATACCGATCCTGTATGCACCATAAGCCCTGTATTGCAAATGAAGCGGGTTGGTACCCCGGAAAAAATAAACCCGGTTGTCATTCGCCCCGCTTGCAACATTCCCGTCCATAGGTATAAAGGGCAGAAAATTATTCAGTCTTTTTGCGGCACGCCGCTCCGGCTTCGTTCCCTTTTTTTGAAAATAACGACGACCTGTAGCCGGATCGGATACCTGTTTCAGTTTTACATCACCATAAATAAAAATGGTATTAATGGCATAAGCCCCTTCGGCCAGCAATGATTGCGGCAACCGGTCTCTTTTACCGGCAACTGATAAAGGAATGACGATGCAGTTACCGCCGGTTAAACTGAGGGGTTCACCCGACCAGGTTCCCAGTGTTCCAACCATTTCAAATTTCCATGACTTACTGCTGGTATTTACTTCAATGTAATTTTTATTGTTCACATACCAGTCTTTTCCTTCCGCCCCCGGTTTATAGAAGGTCCGGTTGGGATCGTACACATAGATCCTTTTTATATTACCTCCCATATCCTGGGTTTTATAAGGAATGATCACATGTCCGCCTTCCGACGGAGAAAGTCCTTTTGTGACACTGATCACCGGCGGATCATCTTTGGCGAGGTAAAAATCCACCTGGTCGCAGGCATACTTACCGTCCCGGCTTTTGGCAATGGCCAGCACATCGAGCAGGAAAAGCAGGAAGCCGTGATTGATCTGGTTGCCATGCACCAGCTGGATAGCTGTTTTGAGGTTCATATCGGCGGGTCCCAGGGTATCATTGGATGGCGAACCGCTGGTTGCTGTATTGGAAGCAATTGTTCCCGAATACATATAGGGAGGGTGGCAATAACCGAGGTGGCCGCCGTTCTTCTTCATCAGCATGGCCATCACATCCATTCCATAACAGTGACCCTTAGCTGCCAACTGGTCTTTATACAAATTTTCATAAAAGATCATGTCAAAATCACCCGACATTTCCGGCGCTACCCCGATAAAGGTTTCCCTAAACAGGGACCAGGGGAGGACATCTTTTACAAAATTGTCAAAATACCAGGTATTGGTTTTTACCCAGTTGGTATCCTGTGCCAGCGTTTTGGTATGCATGAGCAGCGGAGCCACCCAAACAAGTATGATATACCGTAGTTTCATGACAATAATATCTTGAGGTTAAATAAAAAAGATAAAATATTTTGTTTGTTCTTCATCGTTAAACCCATTATGGTGTTATGCTTTGTACAAGGCTCAGCCGCGACAACTGCCCGTTGAGCATCAGCAAACCCAGCTTGTACCAGTAGGTCTGTCCCTTTATCACATTGTAATCTGTAAAAGAATTACCCATCAGCGGACTGACCACAACCGGCCAAAAAGGCCCGCCGGAACTGTTGCTTCGGTACACGATAAATCCCCTGTGTTTACCGGCATCAAATACCGGCGACCAACTGATGGTAACAGCACAAGGCTCTGCCTGTTTGTTTAAAGAATTGATAACTGGTGCAAGGGGCATCTTGCGGGTGAAGCTGAATGTGCTGATAGCCGCCGCAGAATCGAGTGGAGTTTCATTGCCATCATAGTCAATACCCACTACCTTATACCAGTAAGTAAGTTTGGGTTCAATGGATTTATCTTCAAAATATCCGGCACTCATCCATGGGGTAGCCTGCACGGATATTTTATCACAGGTGGCTAATGCCGGCGCTTTGTATGGCATGCTGAGGACCTTGGGCAATACCGGTGGGAGTTCAACGGTCATGCCACCCACCCATTTATACTCAACCGGCAGTGGTTCTTTGGCCGGGTTGGTACCCATTGCCCTGTAAACATGATAAGCCCTTGTATCCTGTGTGGGTGGACCGATCCATTCCACTTTTATCTGTTCGGCCTGTGCAAACAGCCCGGAGATGAGGGCTTTTTCGGGAGGCGTCAGGTCGTGCAGTCTTTCGCATTTGATCTCTGCAATTTCTGCCGGTGAAGGAAGCGGAAAAGCACCGCTGATATTATCGGAAGAATCTTTGGCCTTGATCCAATAAGCATAGCAAAGCGGTGAGCCTGCGGGGATATTTTTGTCTTCAAAAAAATAATGCCCTTTTTCGATAGCCCTCTTTACAGAATCTTTGGTGATCTCACCCAAAAAAACAAATGGCCCGCTGCAGGGACAGGGAAGCCCGGGTTTCTTTTCAGGCACATAGGTCACCGCACCAATCGGCTCTTCTTTCTTTTCGTTATAAGGATTATAACTCTGCCATGTTTTACATGTATCCTGCTCCTTGCACTCTACCCACGAACCCAGGTGGCAGTAGCTACGGTAAATGACATAGCTGGCCATGTCCGGTTCCGTATTCGGTTTCCATTTTACGGCAATATAATCTTCATATCCCTTGGTACTTACATTTTTCGTAATGGATGGGGGCGTTATATCTTTTATGATGGCAGAAGAGGCGGTTGACCACTGGCTGATATTGCCTGCCATATCCACGGAACGAAGGCGGTACCACCAGGTCCTGTTGCCATAAATGGCCCGGAGATTGGGATCTGCATCCACCGTATCCCGTGCATGCAATCCTTTTTTGGTAATGATGTTTGCTCCCAGCATCACAGAAGGAATGGAATCCGGGTTTTCAGAACTGGTGAAACGATACAACTTATAACGAACGGAACTGTCGGGTCTTTCCCAGTGCCCTGAGATATTTTTCACCACCTGTGTCCACCGGATGGTAACTGAACCGGCAATATTATCTGCCACTGTAGTAATATCCAGTGGAACGGAGGGGGCCGTACTGTCAACCGGGGTATGCGGTCCCGTTATAGCAGAAGCCGTTCCAGGCCTGTCAAACAGGTCGATGGCTTTTACTTTGTAGTAATAGGTTATACCATTTTTAGGACCATCTATTGATGAGCCAAATACCATATGTATTGAATCTTTTCCTGTAAGGGTATCATACCGCTGGTAATCGATCATACCTCTTGCGTTTGGTACAACGGTATCGCCATTGAGCTTTTTCTTAATATCCAGCGTATAGCGACTCTCGTTCACCCGGACATATAAACCTGCGAATGTGGAAGATCTTTCAAGGATATAGCCTGCTGCCCAGTCAACAGGACTCCATATTGCCTGGATCAGATCATCCCCTGCTTCTGCAGAAATGGATGCCGGGGCCGGCAAAGATGTAAATGCACCGGCGGTTACTTTAATATCTGTGGCTATTGTTTCTACAATCGTGCCGGCAGTATTCAATGCCACAATTTTGTAATAGTATACTTTACCTGCTGTCACCGTTTTATCCCGGTATCCCCAACCGGCTGCCATTGCTATGGGCATAGAACCTTTGGCCAATGCCTGCAATCGCTTGTAATTTTCGGTGGCAGTTCCGATAGTGGCTAATTTGCAAGGGTCAAAAAGTTTATTCTTTACTGAAAGTCCTTTAGCCAGCATTTTCCATGCTGCTGAATCCGGTGTGGTGATCAGCAATGATTTAATGCTGATACAATTGGTTAGAGCCTGGATGGGAGTTGCATTCAACGGTATAGCCGGATACTTGGTATCTGTTTCATTCCTCCGGAAGATATTATACTTCACTGCAGATTTAACCGGGCTCCAGTTGAGCGCTACATGAAGCCCGGGTCCGGGATTACTGCTGATAGCAATTGCTTTCTGTGCTTTTATTCCTGTGGCAAATAAAAGCAAACTGCCAACCAGGAAAAATATTTTGATTTGTAGTTTCATGCTGTAAGTTTTTCGATACCCAATAATTTTTTATCGTATATAAAACCCTTCAGTTGTATTCATCCCGATAGTGAGATCCACTGAACCACAGGCCACCCAGAGTACACAAGCCTCCAATCCTACAGTTCCCTGGAACCCGAACGGATAGCCCAGAATCATTTGCAGGTTGAAAGAGGCAGCTGCGGAAACCAATCCTCCCAATATCTCTCCATAAATGCGGCCACCGAGATTACCTACAACATAAGGGGTCATTGTTGATGTGTTTAAAAAAGCTCCGGATCCTAAATAAAGGTCGTATCCTCCGGAAACGATATACAGATTAATGCCCTGGTGAACATGAAGAAAACCATATACACCCGTAAGCCTGTCGGGCATGGGAGCCATATTCAGTTTATATCTCGGGTCTTTGCCAAGTAATACCCATGCCCTTCCCTTTGGTGCATACACTGCGGCATAAAAACCTGCTCCCACTCCACTGCCACCACCCGTGCCCATTATTTTCATTGCCACCATTCCCTGGAGCTCATTGAAATCAATGCCCAGGTGCCAGTTCAGTTGTCCTTCTGCTTCCAGTGAACTGCCCACCAGTACAGCGCCTTCGGCTACGCGAATTTTGCCCAGGACTTCTCCTTCTACAAAACCTTCTGCATGATTCAGCGTAAGTTGCATGTGGCCATTTACCATGGCATCAAGTGAAGCCATGATGGACATATAGGCTTCCCCATCAATCGTAAGCCTGGCGAGAGAGGGAGTAACCTGTAATATTGCCGAAAGGTAGGAACCCACCCTTGCCGCCACACTCATATTGGCAGCATTGGTTACCTCTCCGCCAACAACCAGGTTTTCAATTGCATCGCCTTTGATGCAAACACATCCCCAGATCCGGGTGATATTGGAAACATTGGCCACCGGCCCCAGTGATATTGAACGCTGGTCCATAAGGTCCGAGCCTATTCGAATACAGGTGCCACGGCTGTTCATATCAAGAGTAGAAGTGATGTTTCCTCCCGAGAGATATTTTACTGCACTTGTTCCATTTCCCAGGAATCCATCCTGGGTCAGGTCGGCATATTTGATATTGAAATGGAAAATACCGAGACCATCTGACCAGTTGCCATCAATTGTCAGATCAGAAGGTATAAAGCCGGTCAGTGTTTCATTGCTTAATTTAATTTCCCGCTTATAAAAAGGATAATCTGTCTTCGCTGGAACATAAATATCTTTTATATGCAGATAGTCACCGGCGAAGAAGGGAAAGAAAGCTGTACCACCCACCCGCAGGAATCCAAATTTCAGCGGATCCGGATCGACAGGCGAAAGTGACACGGCATTATGAATGAAATTGAATTTATCAAATTGCTGACCGGCCACATGAAAATCAAAGAAGAGACGGCCCATAGAACCATTGGCCAGCATCTCACCCCAGGTAAGCCAGAAAGGCTGAGTGAAATGTTTGTATTCGGCCAATCCCGCGGCCGTCATAATGATCTGCCCGGTTTTTACACTTACCAAACCGGCAGAACTGAAGCCCGGTTTGGACACCAGTTTCAATCCCCAGTAAGTTAAGGAATCAGACCCTCCTATCACGAGGTCACCACCGGCATTATTGGCTGTAGAGGTAAATACCATTTCTTTAAATGCCAGGACAGCATCAACGGGTGCCGGTTCGTTGATAAATGAACGGTAATCGCAATTAAGCACGGCGCTTTCTACACACTGCAAAAGAAAACTGCTGTGCTTTGTATTATCATTCGTGATGACTTTAAATGAAGTGCCGCCCACATAGAGTGGTTGTGTTATATCGCCCAGTTCCAGTTCAGGCGATTCATAAATCTGTCCATCAATATGGCAATGCACTCCTTCGGTAACAACATTGAGCCAGCAATCGTCTTTGCCGCTGAAATGGTACCAGACTTTGTTATTAATTGCAATGTTTTCTGGTTTGTTGGGATCCAGGGTTGATCCGCCCGGGCGGTCTTTCGTATGTACAACTAAAACATTAAATCTTCCTAAAGTAGCTCCCTGTATATTTAATGAATCAAGCATTACCGGTGTCAGGTAACCTATTGGGTATTTGAAAGCTTTACCATCCGGCGTGCTGGGGTTAAAGGGGGGCTTTGGTTCTGCAGAAAAAAATAATTGTACCTGGCGGGTAAAATTGGCTCCGCCAAATGATTTACGGTCCCCGCCCCCGGCTGCGATAAGATCACCCCAGTATAAAGAAGTTTCAGGTTTGATGAGGGCATTCCCCAGCAGATCCATAGAAGGCCTGACAGAAAGAAGCAGTTGAGGTATTATTACCGGGTCACCATTTGCCTGTTGTACCGCAGTTACAGGAAGTGTTACATCACCATCCTGCAGCTTACCGCCTGTTACCTGGCTGGCGCCAACGGTGATATTTGCTGTTCCGAATGAAATGGAATATCCATATGGCTGAGTAGTAGCGAACCGGTAAGGTTCCACCAGGTTGAAAGTGGCAGTAAGTCCTGAACTTTCAATGACCCCATTGCTGAAATTATAATGCGCCTGCATATAACCAATATTGGATACAGCAGAATTAAGGGGAGAGCCTTTTGATTCGCCCTGTATTAATGTGACTCCTTTCCAGGAAACAGGTTTGCCGGAAGGCCCATACGTTTGGGAAGAACTGAAATCAACAACATATCCATAACCTTCGATAGCCAATGTGGTATTGCCAATGCCAAACACTCCATAATCAGAGCCGGGATATTCTTTATAAAATTCACAGGTGGGGGATAAACGGAAATTACCCAGGTCGAGAGCCCCTGCAGCACATGCATTGTTAAGGGTAATGGAAGAAGGCAGAATAAGTATGGCCGTTACCAGCGGATCCAGGCCGGGTGAAAATGTAATGGCGCTGACCTCTAATTTAAAGCCAGGTGAAATATTTAATGTAAATGGTACGGCAGGTATCGGCGGTTCAGTGGGATATTTGGCTATTCCTGATACTACCAATCCTTTTGTGGCGCCGGCTTTTACAACACTTACAGAAAGATCAGTAAACCGAACCCGGATGCCTTCTGGTTTTTTGGGACTTTTCACATCAGTGATATAACGGGAAAGGTCAACTGCCCTGCCATTATAATGCGGCATCATCAGTTCCACCACATCGCCTGGCTTTGTTGTTAATCCGAGTGCGGCCGCATCCCGGGAGCTGATTTCATTTCCCCTGGTATTTATATTATCAACAACTCTATAGCTGACTGGTTTCATCACGGCCTCTTTCCAAAGGCCGGGCCATACTGTAAATGTCAGCGGGCAATTGAACCTGATGCGGCCGAAACCACTGAGATGATCATATGCTTTTGAAAGTTGATTCCATTCGCCACCCTTGTCGTATTCCTCCACAACAATACTGTATGCCCCGATGACAAGTGTGTCGGGGTATTTAATCAGTATTCCAATTCTGTTATTGGGAATATCCCTGTTGATGCTGACATTTTTCACAGGAACGGTGTCCTTATCAGAAATGACATTCCGGTTCGGATTGGTATCGGGTTGTTCCTTCGGTTTTATTGTGTCTTTATTCCCGTTGAATATTCTGTTCAGAACTTTATTCACAACGTTACGCTTAACCGGAACGGTATCCCGTTGTTGGGCAACTACACTGGCTGCGAAAGTCATGAGTAGTATAAAAAAACTTATCCGCTTTAACAGCCGGCCTGGAATTAGTTTTGGTTTAAGGTATCGCATAATAAAACTTATTAAAGATTATCAATGCATGTATCAATTATAAAGAGCTGAATTGAAAAAAATCACCTGTAAAAAGTGCATCCCGTTGAACCGGGAAAAGTTAAGTAATAATTATTTTAATTTCATTGAGCAAAATCATGCTTTTAGCGGGTACAAACAAAAAGCCGGCGTTGATGCCAGGCCGGGCCTGAATACTCACATTGGTGTCCTTTTGCAACATGGCGGGTTGTTTTTCGTAATTCATACTTTTTGTTCAGGTGTGAACAATACAGATAAATGAGCCTGTTGTAAAACAGGGCTGCTAAAAACTACCTTAACCGGGAGCTTGTTTTAATAAGGTTGGAGAACTGGAAGAAAAAAATAAATACTTTATCTCTGGCAGTATAATTATAAAATTATGCTTTTATTAAACAAAAAAAATAACCTGAAAGGGGTATTGATGAATAAAAAATGCGGTAAAAGGGATTCAATTTGTACAACTATACCCAAAGCCACAATTACCGCTAATATTCCATCCGCAAGATTCGGGCCAGCCTGCCGGTCTTGCCCCGCTGAAACGCTGCGAAGGCAGGCGGGTTCGGGATAGCCAGGTAAAAGATAAAATATTATCTTCGTTTTTCTTTTATAATACGCATATGAAGTCTTCGTTTTGCTCCCCGGAATAACCGGTCTGGTAATCAGTTTTCCATTGACCTGATCTTTCAGGGCTGTTATCAAAATAGCAACTTATCGTTGCTGTTCCTACTTACATTTTATTTACTTTCAAAAGATTTTCAATCATGCCACAATCAACCTATACTAATAAGCTATCTCATTTTTTTACTTTGGTGAAGCAATCCCTGCGGGGCGGGGAGCATGACTATACACAGGGCAGCATCCGCGGGGCCATTGTTTTATTAGCCATTCCGATGATACTTGAACTGTGCCTTGAATCTGTTTTTGCTGTCGTGGATATGTATTTTGTCAGTCACCTGCCAGCCCCGCATAATAAAGTAGCTATGGCTACTGTGGGTCTCACAGAATCGGTAGTCGTATTAATTTATACTATTGCCATCGGCCTGAGTACTGCTGCTACTGCGATAGTTTCCCGGCGGATTGGTGAAAAGAACCCGGAGGCGGCAGCACATGCCGGAGCACAATCCATCCTGCTGGCATTAGTGTCCGCCGTGCTGCTCAGTATTGCGGGGATCATTTTTGCCCCGGATATTTTAAAGTTGATGGGCGCCGAAGACCAGGTGATCAGGGAAGGTACGATGTTTACCCGCATCATGCTGGGTGGTAGTGTGATCATCATTTTACTGTTTCTTATCAACGGTATTTTCCGCGGCGCCGGCGATGCAGTTATTGCCATGCGCAGTTTGTGGATCGCCAGCCTTATTAATATCTTCCTTTGTCCTATGCTGATCATGGGTTATGGCCCTTTCCCGGAGTTGGGATTAAAAGGGGCCGCCATCGCTACCACAATAGGGAGAGGAGTGGGTGTAGTTTACCAGTGTTATCATTTATTCAGCAATAAAAACACGATCAAAATAAAATGGCCGCACTTTACATGGAATACCCCGTTGATCAAACATTTATTTGATGTGGCCTGGCCGGCTACCTTCCAGTTTTTTATACAAAGCGGTAGTTGGATCGTATTGACATGGATAGTGTCCACAACAGGCGGCACCGATGCTTCTGCAGGTTACCAGGTAGCGATCCGGAATGTGGTGTTCTTTATTCTTCCGGCATGGGGGCTTAGTAATGCGGCAGCAACATTAGTAGGTCAGAACCTTGGCGCCAATCAACCAGGCAGGGCCGAAAAAAGTGTGTTGCTGACAACAAAGTATAATACTTTCTTTATGGCGGTAGTGATGATACTTTTCTTATTGCTGGCCTCACCCATCATCAGCATTTTTACCAAAGAGCCGGAAGTGCATAGGTTTGGCGTATTGTCGCTGCAGATCATCGGGGCCGGGTATATCTTTTATGGTATCGGCATGGTGATGATGCAGGCCTTAAACGGAGCTGGTGATACGAGGACGCCGACATGGATCAATATTGCGGGGTTCTGGTTGTTCCAGATCCCGTTTGCTTTCCTGCTGGCCAAAGTATTTAAGATGGGCCCTACCGGTGCATTTATTGCAGTGCCGGTAGCAGAAACCCTGATTGCAATGGCGGCGTATTATTATTTTAAGAAAGGAAAGTGGAAGGAAGTGAAAGTTTAGATGATAGTTTACAGATATTAGATGATAGTGGCGGCAACTCCGGATGTAATTAATTATCATCTATTTTCTATCCACTTTCATCTGACGGGGTTTCAGTACTTTTATACCTCATTCGTTTATCATGAGCAGCAACGTCATTGACCAGAACCGGATACGGCAATTCTTTTTTATTCTCATCATTTTAATGCTGGGCGTTTTGCTGTTTAAGCAATTGCAAAGTTTTTTACCGGCCGTACTTGGCGCCATCACGTTATATGTGCTGCTGCGCCGCTGGATGTTTTTCCTGGCAGAAAAGAAAAAATGGCGAAAAGGATGGACGGCCGTTTTGCTGATGTTTTTTTCATTTATCGTCATCCTGCTGCCGGTGGGATTGCTGGTCAATATGCTTTCATCAAAAATCAGTTATGCCATACAACATTCGGATGAACTGGTGGAGGCCTTAAAAAAAGTAGTGGCTAATATCGAGCATCGTTTTGATGTTACACTGACCAGCGAGGAGAATATCAATAAGCTGGGCAGTACGATTGCACAGAGCCTGCCGAAGATTCTCGGCGCCACCTTCAATACACTTACCACCATCTTTTTCATGTACTTCATTTTATATTTCATGCTGGTGAACGGACGCAAAATGGAAAACGCTTTGTATGAATACATCCCGCTGCGGGATGAGAATGTAACGAAGATCAGTAAAGAAGTAAACACGATGGTGGTGTCAAATGCCATTGGTATACCACTGGTGGCTTTTGCACAGGGTGTAGTAGGATTGATCGGTTACCTGATCATTGGTGTAAAGGAACCTTTTTTCTGGTTTGGTGTTACCTGCATTGCCGGCATGCTGCCGGTGATAGGCGCTGCACTGGCTTATATACCATTAATTATTATCTTTTTTGCCAACGACCAGACCTGGCAGGGTATAGCGATGGCGATCTATGGTTTTGGCGTTATCGGCACGGTGGATAATGTATTGCGTTTTTCCCTGCTGAAAAGATTGGGGAATGTACATCCGCTTACTACTGTATTTGGCGTTATCATTGGTTTAAATCTGTTTGGGTTTATCGGTTTGATCTTTGGCCCGCTGCTTATTTCTTTATTTATGGTGCTGCTCAAAATTTATTCCAGTGAATTCATAACCAAGCGGCGTGATATTAATAAGATAATGGAAAATTGAGAATGCTGAGTCCCGCCTTTACAAAAGCTATGGTGGACAGGGATGAATAGTGGTTAAGTGTTTCTAATTGTAAATGCATATCCGTCTCGTAGAATCCCCCATAATAGTTTATACGCTTCTTAGTAATTCTTCGCAAAAGATTAAATAAAAGATTTAATGCTTGCATAATTAATATTCGGATAATATTTTGCATTGCCTTACGTTTTTAAATCCAATCCGAAGGAGTAATAACTGAAAAGGGATTACCCCCGAAGAAAAACCGTACCCTGAGTGAAAAAATTCTTATTGTCATTATCCGTGGGATTATTGTGTACCTCGTTTACCATTATCCCGGCCAGGCATACAACTGACAGCAAAATTTCAGCTGCTACGGTTTCTCATCCAATCATTACGGATCCCCGTTTTGCTTCTGCTGACGCTGCGGCAATATTATATAAAACCATCAACCTGCAGCAGTATGGTTTATCCGGGGAAGCATTTGATTATGCCTGGAAGGGGTACCAGCGTTTACTTGAAAGAAGAATGATAAGCAGGAGTAATTATCTGACCATTTGTGATTTCAGCCAGTCATCAAAGCAAAAGAGGTTATATGTTATTGATGTGGCAAATAATAAACTTATCATCAATACATACGTGGCGCACGGAAAAAATTCCGGTGGCGAATATGCCACAAAATTTTCCAATAAAATGGAATCATGGCAGAGCAGTTTAGGATTTTATATAACATCCAATACTTATTCCGGGGAACATGGTTTGTCTTTACGCATCAATGGCGTGGACCCCGGTTATAATGATAAAGCATTAGCGCGGAGTATTGTGATACATGGCGCTGCGTATGTAGATGCTGCCAGGGCTAAAGCAGGAATATTCATGGGCCGCAGCTGGGGTTGCCCGGCGCTGCCGCAAAAGGAATCAACCCATATTATTAAAACGATAAAAAACGGAACCTGTCTTTTCATCTATCATCCGTCAATGAATTACCTGCTTGGATCAAAAATATTAAACGGCTGATTGGACACATAACAAGGATGGATGATAACAAAAGTCCTCCGATATTTATCGGGGGGCTTTTTGTTGAACGCCAGTGAAGCCGCTCTACAATTTTCCAATGGTTTGCTGAATGGTGATGATACTCATCCAGGTCATCAATGCTACAACGAGCCAGCCGGTAATATGCATCCACAGCGGATGCTTGTAGGAAGGGAATAGTTTTTTCTTTGTTACTGCTACCAGCATTATTGCTAATGCTACCGGAAGGATAAATCCATTTAATATTCCTGCCATAACAAGAATAGAACCCGGTGGTTGTTTCAGGAAAATAAAAATAAGGGTTGAAAAAATGATAAACCCGGAGATCAGTAAACGTTGGTTTCTTTCCAGCGCCGGGCTGAATGTTTTCCAGAAAGAAACGGAAGTAAAAGAAGCACCGATCACAGAAGTGATGGCCGCTGACCACATGACCACTCCAAAAAATTTATACCCTGCATTCCTTGCAGCGATCTGAAAAACGGATGCAGCCGGGTTCTTATCTCCAAGTGATGAACCGGCCCAGATCACTCCCAATGCAGCTAAAAACAAAATATAGCGCATGGTAGCTGTAATAATTATTCCTGTTACAGCACTCCTGTTTACCTGGGGTATTGCTGCAACACCTTTTACATTTGCATCCAGCAGGCGATGAGCGCCTGCAAAACATATATAACCACCAACCGTTCCTCCTACCAATGCGACGATCATTTTGACGTCAATTTTCTCAGGCCAGAAAGTATGCTGAACAGCTTTTCCAAATGGAGGATGAGAGGCGAACATCACATAACCCGTTAAACCTATCATGGCTATTCCCAGGATCTTTACAAAAACATCAATAGCTTTTCCTGCTTCTTTCATCCAGAAAATAACCAGTGCGATCACACAACTGATAACAGCGCCCCATTCAGGATCAAGACCTGTAAGCACTTCCAGCCCCATCCCGCAACCTGCTATATTGCCAACATTAAAAGCTAATCCCCCGAATGCAACTAATATTGCCAGCAGATATCCGAGTCCGGGCAATAGTTTATTAGACAGGTCCTGTGCCCGGCTTTCATTGACTGTAATAATTCTCCAAATATTCAGTTGGGCCCCGATATCAATGACGACAGAGATCAGGATAACAAATCCGAAACTGGTTAGCAGTTGTTGTGTAAAAACGCTGGTATTATTTAAAAAGCCCGGCCCGATGGCAGAAGTGGCCATTAAGAATGCGGCACCGAGTATGGGGCCTCCCCAACCCCTCCGAAGGAGGGGCTTTCGAAGACCCTGATTATTTGAAGATACATTATTCATTCACCTATTCCTTCTTTTGTGTTGCATAATGAATTGCTTTGGCAAACGCTACAGCATACTTTCCATCCCCATGAATGCAGATAGTTTCGGCAACGATGGGAATTATTTTTCCTGATACAGTTGTAACCGTTCTTTCTTTTGTTATTTGCAATACCTGTTGCAGGGCTTTGCCTGCGTCTTCAATTAATGCATGGGGTTGGGAACGGGGCGTTAATGAACCATCATCCTGGTAAGTACGGTCAGCAAATACTTCACTGGCAGTCTGCAAGCCGACTGCTTTCCCTTCACTGATGGAATCACTCCCGCTTAAGCCGAATAATATTAATGATGCATCAAAATCCCTGACTGCTCTTGCAATCGTGTTTGCCAATGCAGCATCTCTCGCTGACATATTATATAATGCACCGTGTGGTTTTACATGATGAAGTTTGGTATCCAGCCCGGTAACGATCTCGTTAAGAATGATCAGTTGTTGTGTCACAAGGTCATACACTTCAGCATTATTAAGTTTCATTTCACTTCTGCCAAAATTCTTTCTGTCAAGAAAAGATGGATGGGCGCCGACGGCGACATTATGTTTTATAGCCAACTCAACTGTCTGCCACATGGTTGCTGGATCACCCGCATGGTAGCCGCAGGCTATACTGGCTGAAGTAATGAACGGCATGATGTCCTCATCATTGCCGATGCCTTCACCCATATCGCAATTAATCTCACCCCCGGCCCCTCTCCATAAATGGAGAGGGGAGGGTTTCGAAGAGTCATTTGATTTATAGTTGTCCTTATTTTCGATCATCCTTTATTATTAAAATATTCTTGTAATTTGAATGTACAGGCATTTTGCAGTTGCAGCAAATGTTGTTGTTGTTTTATAAATAATTTTTCTGCTGTTTGCTGGTCAGTAAACCTGAAATGAATTTTGTTCCCGGCTTTCATCTGGGCCAGTTTTGAATGATGGGCAGCAATGACATGTGCCACTCTGGGATAACCGCCGGTGGTCTGGTGATCAGCCATCAGTACGATCAATCTTCCATCAGGAAGCAGCTGGACGGTGCCAAAACTTACTGCCGAAGAAATCACTTCTTCATTGGTAAGGCTGCGTAACGGAATATTATTTAATCTATAACCCATCCGGTCTGATTGCTGCGTAATGATAAATGCTGTCATCGTAAAGTTTTCTTTGGATTCAGCGGTCAGCCGTTCCCATTCATTGCCGGGCAATACGAAAATTTCTTTTTGATCATGGCTCCCTGCCTTTGAGTCGGGCAGGCATCCTGCATCTGCCTGCCAGGGCAGTATGATAAAATCGTTTTGTTTTACAGGAAAAGAAGATGGCTGACTCAATAAAAGTTCATCGTCTTTACCCAGGTTTCTTCCCTTGTACCCGCCAACCCTTGCTTTGAGGTGAGTGCTATAGCTGTTCATCCATTTATTAATAGCAAAGCCACCGCCAATAGCGAGATAAGCCCTTGCGCCGTTTACAGGTCTATGAAATTGCAGCACATCGTTTTTACCAACTATAATGGCATGAAGATTGGGAACCGGTTCTCCATTGATGCTTGCGGAAAAATCAGCGCCGCCCAACGCAATAAGTGCAGGTTGTGTGAACATAAAAACAGAAGCAGGAAAATGCATTTCAATAGTTGCTTCCCTGGGTTGATTACCCACCAATATATTCGTTACCTGCATAGCATATTTGTCCATCGCTCCGGCGGGATTAATGCCAAGATGCTGCTGACCATAGCGACCCATGTCCTGTATGGTATCCAGTATGCCTGCTTTGATAATTTTCAAACTCATACCTCACCCCCCAACCCCCCTCCACTTAGTGTAAAGGGGGAGTTTTGAATTTCAAAAAAATCATTTGTTGTTATTGAATAAAACTGAACCCTATCTCCTGCTCTCAATAATGTTGGTTCTTCCATTTCCACATCAAATAATTTCAATGGCGTTTTTCCTATGATCTGCCAGCCCCCCGGAGATGCCAGGGGATAAATACCTGTTTGTTTTCCGGCAATGCCAACACTTCCTGCCGCTATTTTAACGGGTTGTGGTTTTCGGGCCATAGCAATTTTTTCATCCAATTCCCCCATATAGGCAAAGCCGGGCATAAAGCCGAGCATGTAAACTTTATACTGTTTGGCTGTGTGAATTTGTATCACTTCATCAACAGAAATATTTTTTGTTGAAGCCAGGTGCTGAATATCTCCTGCAAATTCTTCGTCATAGCAAACCGGGATATGCAGCAGTCTTTCTTTTATTTGATTTTGCTGAACCGGTTGCTGTAATCTTTCTTCCAGTTGTTGCCGCATCCACTCATATACGGTTTGCTGGGGAGGGACTTTTTTCTTCAGCTTCATTATATCATAATAAACAGAAAGGGAGCTGTATGCGGGTACTGTTTCTATCATTCCGGGTAATGGCTGCTGTTGCAATTGATTAAACCTTGCTATTACTTCTTTGTTAATTGTTTCATCAATGCAATTGCCGAAGTCAACAGTGATGGCGCAATCGCCCAATGGAAATATACGATATGGAAAAGCCGGGTGGTTCATCTGAAAGCTGTTTCAAGATAGCAACTTACTTCGTACTTCGAAACTCCGCCATTTTGCGAAATAGTACCTTTACTTCCCGATGTCAGGATTCAACCGCAGAGATAGTTTCAACCTTTTATCCAAACTCACACCCCGGCGCGCCTGGAATGGCATGAAGGTGCTGAGCAGCTATTATATCAGCAAATGGACAAAAAGGGCGGTGCAGTGGGGGTACCCTGTTTCTATTTCTTTTGAACCCACTACTTCCTGTAATCTCCGCTGCCCTGAATGCCCGAGTGGTTTGAGGGCCTTTACCCGGCCAACGGGCATGCTGCAAAAAGATTTTTTCAGTAAAACAATTGATGACCTGTCTAAGGACCTGCTCTACCTCGTTTTTTATTTCCAGGGAGAGCCCTACCTGAATCCTGATTTCCTGGATATGGTGGAGTACGCATCAACAAAAAGAATTTACACCGCCACATCCACCAATGCACATTATTTAAATGATGATAATGCCAGGAGAACTATTGAAAGCGGCCTGGACCGTCTCATCATTTCCATTGACGGCACTACGCAGGATGTGTACAGGCAATACCGGGTTGGCGGGCAATTGGATAAAGTAATTGAGGGCGCAAAGAATATTGTGAAATGGAAAAAAGAACTGAAGAGTAAAAAACCTTTTGTTGTATTTCAGTTCCTGGTCGTAAAGCCTAATGAACACCAGCTTGAAGATGTAAAAAAATTAGCTAAAGAAGTGGGCGTGGATAATGTGTGGTTTAAAACAGCGCAGGTATATGATTTTAAAAATGACCCGAATCAATTAATTCCCACGATTGATAAATACAGCCGCTACCGCAAAAATGGCAATGGTTATGAATTTAAAGGCAAGCTGGCGAATCATTGCTGGCGTCTCTGGCACGACCCGGTGATAACATGGGACGGGCTGGTAGCCCCCTGCTGTTTCGACAAAGATGCTCAGCATCAATTAGGCGATCTGAAAAAAAAATCCTTTAAAGAAATCTGGAAAAACGGGGAATACAGTACTTTCAGAAAACAGATTTTGAAAGGCCGTAAGAATATTGACATCTGTTCCAATTGCAGCGAAGGAACAAAGGTTTGGGAAAGATAGCTGAAAATCATTTTTATTGTCATCCTGATCCTGCCAGAGGCGGGAGAAGGATGTTCCAACTGCAGTGAGGATACGAAAGTGTGGGAGAGATCATAAAAAATTACCGCCATGCAAATGTCATCCACTTTATCCACCCGATTGCAATACCAGCATAAATCACTGGTTGATATTATTGATGGTTTAACGGACGAATTGATCAGGCGGCAGGTGATCCCGGGCAAATGGTCCATTTTTGAAACCATTGTTCATCTGCAAACCTACCAGCATGTGTTCTGCGACAGGGTAAAAAAAATGCTGGAAGAAAATAATCCATCATTTCCCCGCTACACGGCTGATGCAGACCCGGAGTTTCTTGATAACTGCGGTAAAACATACCCGTGAGATAATGGGAGATATGATCAGCACCCGAAGAGAAATGTCATCGGGCCGCTTTTCCATAAAAGAAAAAGATCTTGAGAGAACAGGTACCCACCCGGTTTTTGGCACCATGAATATTGCACAATGGCTCAATTTTTTTCTGCTCCATGAAGCGCAGCATCTCTTTACTATTTTTAAACTGGCGGCGGAGTTAAAGAAAGCTGCGAGCTATTAGCTACAAGCAAATCACTTTAATTAGAAATTTACGATAGAATAAAATCACTTCCGGAGATAGTCTCGCAGCTCATAGCTAATAGCTCGCAGCTTTTCGCTACCAGGTTTTCATTTCATCAAAAATGGAGGTATAGAAGGATATAAATCCTTCAAAAAAACTGCGGATGGATTCGGATAACAGCTTCATGAAGCAAAATATTAGCTTTCTTAAATAAGGTTCGCAGTGTAAAGCAACTCATTTTTTACAACTACTGCAATACCACAAAGAGGGGATTTTATGCACCATTGCTGCCCCCGTAATGTTAATAATTGGTAAATCTGTGCGGTATTGATAAATAAATTTGCTAATTCAATGTTGCAACATTAATTTTGGGCTTTCAATTTTTTAACCGCTAAAAAAATCAAATTATGAATGACTTAAGAACAAATGTTGATCAACTGAATCAAATGATCCTGGAAGGCAAAACCCTTGAGGCTTTTGAAAAATTCTATGCTGAAGATGTAGTGATGCAGGATAATGATTACCCTGCCCGGGTAGGAAAAGAGGTAAACCGCCAGTACGAAGAAACCTTTGTAAATGGCCTTACTGAATTCCGCGGGGCCAAAGTGCTGCACACATTGATCAGCGATGATATTGCTGCTATTGAATGGTGGATGGACTTTACCCATAAAGATTTTGGCACCCGCAACTACCGTCAATTGGCTGTGCAACGCTGGAAGAATGGAAAGATCGTGGAAGAAAAATTCTATTACAATAACTAAGTGCTATTATTGCTTTGTTTCGTAAAATGTTTTAGGGATTTCGTCAGCTTTTCCTAAAACATTTTACTTTAACTTACCTGCGTTAACTCACATTATGGGTATTGAAAAAGACATACAACAAACCAAATTCCGCAATGTGCACCAGAAGGCGGCCATTAATCTCATTTATACTGTTGGCTGGATGAGAGAGAGAACAAGGTTCCTATTCGAAGCGGAAGATATCACTCTCCAGCAATTCAATATCCTCCGCATTCTGCGGGGTAGTTTTCCGAAACCTCTTTCCACTTTGCAGATAAGAGAAAGAATGCTGGAAAAAATGAGTGATACCAGCCGTATTGTTGACCGGCTTATTGCCAAAGGGCTGGTTAAAAAACTGACCTGCAAAAATGACCGCCGCCTGGTAGATGTTATTATCAGTGATAAAGGGAAAAAGTTATTGGAAAGGCTTGACATCCGCCAGGATGAAATAGACGGAGTGCTGGGCAAACTTTCAGAAAATGATGCTAATCTTCTCAGCGATCTGCTTGATAAGGCAAGAGAAAGTGGCGAATGATCATGGCGGGCAAGAAAGAAAAATATTCAACAATCAACACTCAATAAGTCAATATTCAAGTCAGCCGGGAGTGCTTCTACTGATCTAGAAGAGGTTACGGACAGACTTGAGTGTTGTTTGTTGAATGTTTTATGTTTTCATGATTAATCGGGAAGTTTGATCTGCACAAAATAGAGCCGATAACATTTTATTGTATCTTGTTTGCTGAGCGAATCAGTAATTTCGCACGAAGCAAATTCGTATATGAAAATCAGACACTTTCTTATTTCTTATTTCTTATTTCTTATTTCTTATTCCTCCCCGGCACAGCCCAAGTATGAATTCCGTGGTGTGTGGATAGCCACTGTTGATAATATTGACTGGCCCATACATGGCCAATGGGATTCTGAAAAACAAAAAGCTGATTTTATCCGCATATTGGATATGCACCAGGGAAATGGGATGAATGCCATCATCATGCAGGTCCGCCCGGCAGCAGATGCCTTTTATCCCTCTCCATTCGAACCGTGGAGCCAGTGGCTTACCGGCGTGCAGGGACAGCCTCCTTCGCCTTATTATGACCCGATGCAGTTCATGATTGAAGAAACACATAAACGGGGTATGGAGTTTCATGCCTGGCTGAATCCTTACCGGGCCAACTTCAATATCAATACCGCTTCTATTGCTCCCAACCATATTACCCGCATGCATCCCGAATGGTTTTTAACCTACGGCGATAAAAAATATTTTGACCCTGCAAATAAAGAAGCGCAAAAATTTTTGGTGAATGTTGTACAGGATATTGTAAAAAGGTATGATGTGGATGCTATCCATATGGATGATTATTTTTATCCCTACCGCATCCCAGGTAAAGAATTTCCGGATGCAGCATCTTACAGAAGTTCCGGCAGCAAATTGACAAAAGACGACTGGCGCAGAAGTAATACGGATTCTATAATCCTGGCAATAAGCAAGGTTATTAAACGGGAAAAAAAACTTTGCCGCTTTGGCATCTCCCCATTTGCTGTCTGGCGAAATAAAAAAGATGACCCGGAAGGCAGTGACAGCAAAGCGGGTCAGACCAACTACGATGATCTGTACGCTGATATTTTGCTCTGGCTAAAAAAAGGATGGATCGATTATGTGACCCCCCAATTGTATCTCGAGATCGGCCATGATAAAATTGCCTATGAAAAATTGCTGGATTGGTGGAGCCGCCACAGTTATGGGCGCCATATTTATATTGGTCATGGCATCTACCGTGAAGGGGGAAAAGAAGCCGGTTGGAATAACCCCGGCCAGATCCCGGACCAGATAAAACTACTGCGCCGTTATCCCAATGTGCAGGGTAGTGTTTATTTCAGCAGTAAAACATTTGATCGCAATCCCAATGGCTGGAACGACAGTTTACAAAATGAATATTATAAATACCCGGCCCTGCTGCCCCCGATGCGCTGGATCGATAATGAAAAGCCCTGGCCGCCCATTGTAGAAAGAACGATTACCAATGACTCTGTTATACAATTAACCGTCAGGCCTGACCCGAGGAACCTGGTGGAGATAAAATATTATGTGGTTTATCAATATGCAGCCGATTCGCATAGTGAAACCTTTGGCAATTCACCGAAGTACCTTTCAAGATTTGTAGCGGCACCCCGTGGCTTTCAATTGAAAGAAACCTTGTTATCGCAGTATTTTTCTTACCGCTATGTCATTACGGCTGTTGGCAGAAATAATAATGAAAGTGACCTGAGTGAGATCGCCATACTGGTGCAACCGGGGGGGAAGTGGGAGTTTTATACGCCATAGCCCTTGGTAATTAGTCGTTAGTCATTAGTCGGTAGCAGATTGTCTATAAGCTGAATTTCTGTTCGTATACCGGCTCATAACTAAAGACTAACGACTAATGACTTAAATTTGTCCTCTTAAAATCTACAACAATGCCCGGCTACGAACTCTGGAGTGATAAAGAACGAAAAGAAGTAAATGATGTGCTGCAAACCGGCATCCTGATGCGCTATGGTTTTGACGGCCCGAGGAAAGGGATCTGGAAAAGCAAAGAATTAGAAGATGCTATTTGCAAAACCTTTGGCAGTAAATATGTGCAACTTACATCAAGTGGCACATCAGCTTTAACAACAGCGCTGAGTGCATTGGGTATTGGTTATGGCGATGAAGTAATTACGCCCTCTTTCACTTTTGTTGCCTCCTTTGAAGCAATACTTAGCGTTGGCGCTGTGCCTGTATTTGTTGATATTGATGATACATTGACATTAAATCCTGATGCAGTTAGAAAAGCCATCACTCCTAAAACAAAAGTTGTAATGCCCGTACATATGTGCGGCAGCATGGCGGATATGGATGCGCTGGTTGACATTTGTAAAGAACATAAACTGGTCTTGCTTGAAGATGCCTGCCAGAGTATTGGCGCATCGTACAAAGGCAAAGCATTAGGGACTATTGGCGATGCAGGAACTTTCTCTTTTGACTTTGTAAAAACAATGACCTGTGCAGAAGGTGGCGCCGTCATGACCAACAGGGAAGATCTTTATATCAACTCCGATGGCTATACCGATCATGGCCACGACCATAAAGGCACAGACCGTGGCGCCGACCTGCATCCTTTCATTGGTTATAATTACCGGATCTCTGAACTGCATGCGGCCGTTGGTTTGGCGCAGATAAAAAGACTACCCGAATTTTTAGCTATTCAGAAAAAAAATCATGCGCAGTTAAAAAACATATTAGCTCAATTGCCAGAAGTTTCGTTCCGCAGGATACCTGACCCTTCCGGTGACAGTTGCACTTTTCTCAGTTGGTTCTTACCCACCGAAGAAATAACAAAGGTTGTCGTGAACGAAATGAAAGCCCAGGGCATTTTGCCGGGTAATTTTTACTGGTATGATAATAACTGGCATTATATCCGAAAGTGGGATCATTTGAAAAATGCGGTCACGTTAAATGCGTTACATCCTGATCTGAAAGCAAAGGTTATCCATCATGCTTCTAAAGATTTTGCTGCCAGTGATACCATCATGGGTCGTTGTATTTCCACTTCTATCAGTTTGCTGTGGAGTGAAGAACAGGTTAAAGAGAAAGGTGAGAAGTTAGTTGCTGTGATCAGGAAGGTATTAAGCGGTACTTTTGTAAATGTATAATTCAATTTTGAATCTGCATTAGTATTATTTTGGTTTCTTTCAGCATCCTTTCAGTTCTTTCAGAAGGAACCTTAATCGGCATATTCAGGATTGAATTTGCCCAGTAGCTTGCCTTTCCAGTATCTTTTTTGTTTAGATAAAAATTGAGTAACTCAAACCGGCTGCCCATCCGGTTAGGAATCATATACAAGTGTATCGACCCCCTATAAACTGGACAGTTTTTCAAAGATAGTTTAGTAGTTTTTTATTTTCAAAAGGGTTAGGATTAAAATATTGGTTCCAGATGATTTGTGGAGTTTTCCCATTGTAATCACTTAATTATTTATAAACATTAATGATTAAACAAGCTGGCTTTCCCATCCATCCAATTTACATAGTCAAATGAACCTAACCGGAACCGCAGAGGAACAGAAGTGATCTTGTCCAATTGCAATTCTTTTTTACAAAACCAGCCAAGATCTTTGCTATAAACATAAGTAATAGGCGTTCGGATTAAGTATGTTTTGGTCCCAAAACAAGCAGATACTTTTACCTGCGAATACCCCATCAGAGTAAATGTATAATTTCTGTCAGACGTATAAGAAATTGTGTGCTGCTCCTTATTAATTCTTTCTATGCTCTGCTGGATAATCTTATATCGTCCAGCACTCTTTTGTAGCCCAATCTGGGGAAATTCTTGTCCAAAAACTTCCCCAATAAACATTAACAGGAACACAACAAGAAAACAATAAAGCCGTTGCGACATCTTTTGTTTATTTGTTTCTAAATTTAGGCATTATTTTTGTGCAACGGCGGAATTTTTGAGAACCCCGCCTTAAAATAGAACGAACCCATGGCCCTTAGCCAGAGCTTACAGCAGAAATTACTGCAGAAACTATCGCCCCAGCAGATTCAATTGATGAAACTACTGCAGGTACCTACGGCCAGCCTGGAGGTTCGCATCAAGGAAGAGATGGAAGAAAATCCTGCCCTGGAACTGGATGAGGATAAACATGAGGATGCCGATGAGATCAAGGATGAATTCAGCGAAAATGGCGAAGAAGAATTTACGGATAAAGACGGCAGTGAAGAAGAATATGACAACATTGACGTAAGCGAATATGTGCGGGAAGGTGATGATGAAGTGGGTGATTATAAACTCCGGGACGACAACTACCCGGAAGCAGATGAAGGCAGGCAGTTACCCTTCAGAGCAGAAACCAGTTTTTATGAAATGCTGACCAACCAGCTGGGACTGCTGAAACTGGAAGAAAAAGAACAGACCATTGCCGAACAGATAGTAGGCAGCATTGATGAGGACGGTTATTTAAGAAGAGAGACGGCAGCCATTACAGATGACCTTGCCTTCCGGCAAAACATCATAGCTGGCAATGAAGAAGTGGAATCGCTGATAAAAAAGATCCAGCAGTTTGATCCGCCTGGGGTGGCAGCCAGGAATTTACAGGAATGCCTGCTGATACAATTGAGGCGGCAAAAAGATGAAATCGGCCTGCGGGACGGACAGGGGAAACTTATTGATATAGCTATAAAAGCCATCAGCAAATATTTTGACGAGTTTACCAAAAAGCATTACGAAAAAATACAAAGGGGGTTGAATATTGATGATGACCAGTTGCGGGAAGTGATGCAGCAGATCATCCGGCTAAACCCCAAGCCCGGTGGCAATTTGGGAGAAATGAACAAGGCAGAGAATTATGTGGTTCCCGATTTCTTTATTTTCAATAATGCCGGTAAACTGGAGCTGACGCTGAACAGCCGCAATGCCCCTGAACTCCGCATCAGCGAGGGTTACAGGGATATGCTGAAGGAATATGACCGGGGCGCCAAGAAAGACAAACGGCAGAAAGAGGCCGTTCTTTTCATCAAACAAAAAATCGATTCCGCCAAGTGGTTTATTGATGCCATCCGTCAGCGGCAGCATACGCTGCTGAGCACCATGAATGCCATTATGCAGCACCAGTATGAATTCTTCCTGACCGGTGATGAAACCGAATTGAGGCCGATGATATTAAAGGATATTGCAGAAAAAACCAATCTTGATATTTCAACAGTAAGCAGGGTGGCCAACAGTAAGTTTGTGCAGACGGAATTTGGTACCTACCGGCTGAAGTTCTTCTTCAGCGAATCGCTCAGTACCGACAGCGGCGAAGAAGTATCTACCCGGGAAGTAAAGAAGATCCTCAGCAACCTGATAGAAGAGGAAGAAAAAAAACATCCGCTTAGCGATGAACGGCTGACCGAGTTGCTCCAGGAAAAAGGCTACAATATTGCCCGCCGCACCGTAGCCAAATACCGGGAGCAATTGAATATCCCGGTGGCGAGGTTGAGGAAGGAACTCTAGTTACCATTGTTCTTTATAGTTTATTTATAAATTTTTATGTTCTTCCGTTTGTAATTAATAAAAGCGAATTGCTATTTTACACAGCTAAATATTCCCCAACCTTATGGTATTTGCCAGCCTTCTGTTCCTTTTTATTTTCTTCCCGCTAAACCTTATTCTTTATTATAGCAGTAAAAACAAAAAGTATAGAAATTATATACTTATAGTTTTCTCTTTAATGTTTTATGGATGGGGTGAGCCGATCTGGATATCCCTGCTGATCTTATCATCATTGTTTGACTGGGGCAACGCCCTTTTTATTCAAAAACACCGGGGTACTAAATGGGCAAAGATCGGCGTTGTGGTAACCGTCGTCTTTAACCTGTGCCTGCTGGCCACATTTAAATATGATGTATTTATTGTTAACCAGGTCAATGCTCTTTTAGGAACATCCTTCACAGCTCCGGGCTATGCATTACCCATTGGTATTTCTTTTTATACCTTTCATACGATCTCATATGTAGTGGATGTGTACAGGGGAGATATTAAAGCACAAAAAAATTTCCCTAACTTTTTAATGTATGTCTCGTTGTATTCATCATTAGTGGCGGGGCCCATTATCCGGTATGCCCATGTAGAACATGAGATAGACAGGCGCAATGAAAACCTGAAAGACTTCAGCGTCGGTCTTTCCCGCTTTTGTATCGGGCTGTTTAAAAAAGTTATCATTGCCAATATAGCGGCCGAGCTGGTTAAAAAATATATGGGCGATAATGCTGATCCATTGACCATGTCAGAACTTTTATCCCTGTCAAGTTTTGAAGCCTGGGTGGGTTTGTTCATGTTTGCGATCCAGATCTACTTTGATTTTTCAGGTTATTCTGATATGGCTATAGGATTGGGAAGAATGTTTGGTTTCCATTTCCGGGAGAACTTCAATTATCCTTATATCTCAAAATCCATCGGTGAGTTCTGGCGGCGATGGCATATATCATTGGGAAGTATTTTCAGGGACTATGTTTATATCCCTTTAGGCGGAAATAAAAAAAGGGTTTATTTCAATCTTTTTGTCGTGTGGTTCCTGACAGGTATGTGGCATGGCCCCAGCTGGAATTTTATTTTCTGGGGATTATATTTTTTCATTTTCATTGCGCTGGAAAGAGCCTTTTTATTGAAAGCACTGGAAAAAATACCTGCTTTCTTTTCTCATTTTTATGCGTTAGTAATTATTATTCCGGGTTGGGTGATCTTTTATTTTACAGATACAAATATGCTGATCGCCTATGTAAAAAAATTGTTTACGTTCAGGGGCGGGCCTGCTGGTAACACAGAAGTAATAAATGTAATTACCACCCATTTATTCTGGCTTATATTGGCCATTATTCTTTGTATGCCGGTATATCATAAAGTGAAAGGTTGGGTTGATAAAAAGACAAGCCGTGTTAATGTTTATGATGGGCTTACGATCGGGTTTAATATTCTATTGCTTTTCGTATGTGTGAGTCAATTGGTAGGTAAAAGTTATAACCCGTTTATTTATTTCCGGTTTTAAGAAGCTGTTTAATTTTGATAAATGAATTGAAATAACGATATGAGTGAAACTACTAATAAAAGAATTCATCTGGTTAACGTGATCGTTTTCTGCGGGTTGCTGCTGCTCGGGGGCGTAGCTTCTCTGGCCATGAAAAAAGCAACCGTTTCTGAAATAGAAAACCGCAATCTTACCCGGTTTCCTGAATTTTCAGACAGCGCTTTCTGGAGTGGTAAATATTTTAAGCAAATAGAAAATTATTATGCAGATAATTTCCCGTTGAGAAATCAATGGGTCTCTTCTGCCACGTCTTTCAGGAACAATTTGGGCTTTCAATCAAGCGAAATAAAATTGTATGATGAAGCAAATGATGCAGACGCAAATGAAAAAACAGATACGACCAAAGAAAAAATACAAACAGGACCGTTGCCCGATGATGGCGCCGTTGGGGAGGTAAAGAAAAAAGTTTTTGTATTTAAGAAAAGAGCCTTTGAAATGTTTGGCGGCGGTCCGGGTATGGGTAAAGCGTATGCGGATGTCATTAATTCATTCAACAAGAGGCTTCATCCCGGTATACAGGTATATAACCTGATCATCCCGGTAGCCCTTGAGTTTGAGATCACCGAGAAATATGCCAGGATGCAAAAACCCAACCGGCCTGCTATTGAAAATATTTATAACTCCGAAGACCCGGAAATAAAAAAAGTATGGGCGATTGATGAGATAAGAAAACACCGGAGCGAATATATTTATTTCAATACTGACCACCATTGGACCAGTCTCGGCGCTTACTATGCCTACCGGGCTTTTTGTGCTACGGCCGGGTTAACGCCGGTTTCATTAGACACGGTCGCTTATAAAACAAAAGACTCTTTCCTGGGTTCATTGTACCGGCTAACCCGGGATCCGGGATTGCAGAGCAACCCTGATTCAGTGCGGTATTATCTTTTTAAAGATTCAATGAATTTTTATATCGGCAGCTCTACGATCGGTTATTGGTCCAAATCAAAAATGTATGGCGAAGGCGCCAGTGGGCCTAACAGTTATTCTGTTTTTTTACAGGGTGATCTGCCTGTTGTAAAAATGGAAACACAGCATAAGAACGGAAGAAAAATTGCTGTAGTAAAGGAATCATATGGTAATGCTTTCTGCTGCTTCCTGATCAATAATTACGAAAAAGTGATCGTTGTGGACCAGCGTTATTATACCGGCGACTTTATTAAAATGCTGAAAGCGGAGGGCATCAATGAATTATTGTTCATCAACAATATTTTTGCGGCCCATACTCCATTTCATATTGAGAAAATAAGGGGGTTGATGAAATGAGGAAATGTGATAATGTGGAAATATGAATTGAGAAATGAAAAAACTTAACTATATCGTTTTATTCACTTTAGTTGTACTGACATCATGTAAATCGGGCAACAATAAAACGAAGAATGCTGAAACGGATTCGGTAAAAGTTCATAACCCGGAAACACCAATACCTGAGGTCCTGCCGGATGACGGCCAGGTTGGCGTCAGGAAAGGAGCTGTTTTTATTTTTAAGAACAGGGGATTTGAATTGTTCAGTGGTGGCCAGGCAATGGGTAAGCAATATGCGGAAGTAATCAATATGTACAACCGCCTGAAGATCCCGGGTCTTAAGGTTTATAATCTCGTTATCCCAAATGGCTTTGAATTTGAAGTAACGGAAAAATACAAGGACAGGGTAAAGCCAAATAAAAAAGCGATCAATGATATTTATGCGGCTGAAGACCCTGACATCATCAAGATAAATGCTGTAGACGAGATAAGAAAACATCGCAGCGAGTACATTTACTTTAACACAGACCATCATTGGACAAGTCTTGGTGCTTATTATGCCTACCGGAGTTTCTGTGCCGCTGCGGGTCTGACCCCTGTCTCTATTGACAAAATTCCTTCTAAAGTAAAACCCGGCTTTCTTGGATTGTTTTACAGGCTTACAAGAAGCAACGTTTTAAAAAATAATCCCGATTCGGTCCGGTACTATCTCTTCCCGGATTCCGTGAATTTTTATATTGGCGCCAACCATATCGGTTATTGGGCAAGATCGCACATGTATGCAGAGACTGCCAGTGCTGATAATAGCTATTCTGTCTTTATCCAGGGAGACCTGCCAATATGTAAAATGGAAACCCAACATAAGAACGGCAGGAGAATAGCGCTGGTAAAAGAATCTTATGGAAATGCCTTCGCCCCTTTCCTGGTCAATAACTATGAAAAGATCATCGTGGTCGACCAGCGTGGATATAAAGGCGATTTTATAGCGATGCTAAAAGCTGAGGGCATCAATGAATTGCTTTTTATCAATAATATTTTTGCCGCGCATACACAATTTCATATTGATGATATAAAGAGGTTGAAGAAATGAGGAAATGTGATGAATGTGATAAATGTGGAAATTAATACTCCGGTATTTTTCGGATTTCTCAAATTACTGGCGGGTTATCAGCTATTGGTAACCTGTTTTCACATTTTCACATTTCCACATCTCCACATTCTCACTTTATAAAACAAGGTTCTTTCTCACCCAAGCCACTTTAGGTCTTAACTCATTGGTGTATTTATCACCCGTGGCATATTTCACATGTTTCAGAAAATGATAATAGTCCGCCCGGGGATATTTTTTCCGCCATTTATCATAGCGTTTATCCTGCCATTTTTTATAATATTCAATACAGGCTGAATCGGAATCGAATTTCTTGCATTTATTCCCTTTTATATAAAAACCAAACAGGTTATGGTAACGGAGACAGCATTTTTTACAAGTAAGGTTCCCGGTTTCCTGCATACACTGGGCCATAACAAAATCAGGGTGGAGGATGCCGGCCTCTTTGATAGCGTCATACATAGCCTGCATTTTAGGCTTATTGATAGGTTGGGAAAATCCAGACTGAAAACTTAATAAAAGAAGAACGGCAAACAATAATTTCTTCATGCAGGGCTGTTTGGTTAACGGATAATTGACCAGGTCGGTCAATTATTATAATAAATATACAAAACCCGTTTCCTTTTCAACAATTGGTCTAATTCTTATTTTAAAGTGCTAAACAAAAAAAGGTTGACTAAAGAGGAAACTTGCTGTATTTGGCAGCCCCATCGGGGCGATAATTTGGTAACTCAAAAAACCAAACAAACAACTAAGCGCCGTCGGGGCGACAAGAGTATATAAAAATGCTTAATGATTTTGACGTAGCCTACTAAGATAAGTACTTGTTTGTCCATTGGACTCCTATGGAGAATTCTGTGAAAAACAATAAAATATCGCCCCGATGGGGCTTGGCTTTCTGAAATCCGAAAAGTATTACCAAAATGTCAGCCCTTCGTGCTTAACCACAGGAAATTGCTCCCGCACTTCAAAACTTTAATTGGCCCCCAATTCCTTTACTTTGCAGGATTGCCAACCATTAAATTATGAGCGACAGTTTTATAGTTATTAAAAAAAATCAGTTACAGGAAACCCGGATTGTTGATTTTCCCCGGCAACCTGCTGCTATAAGATTAACTGCAAAAATCATTTCTTATATTTTTCATCCTGTTTTTGTTCCGCTGTATATCGTGTGGTTCATGGTGTATATCCATCCATATCTTTTTGCAGGATTCAGTAACCTGGATAAAACGAGAACGGTGATGATGGCGGCATTGATGTTCACATTTTTTCCTGTCGTCACTGTTTTGTTATTAAAAGCGTTGAAGTTCATCAACACGTTTCATCTTACCACACAAAAAGATCGGATCATTCCGTTAGTAGCCTGCGGTATCTGGTATTTCTGGATATGGTATGTATGGAGAAACTTACCGGACTATCCAAAACCGGCCATTCAGCTGGCATTGGCTATCTGGATAAGCGCAAGCCTCGGGCTGATGGCCAATATCATTATGAAAGTCAGCCTTCATGCAATTTCAATGGGGGTGATGCTGACCTTTATTCTCTTACTCGCTTTTTCCCAGCAACTCAACTTTGGTATTTATATCACTGTTGCACTGCTTATAGCCGGGTTGGTTTGCAGCTCCCGTTTTATTGTATCCGACCACTTCCCCAAAGAAGTTTACGGGGGACTGGCAGTGGGGTCTGTTTCAATGTTGATTGCCGGCTGGCTGGGGTGATTTTAAAAAAATCCAAAAAATATTAGTTTTTATTTACTAATTTCTTTAGTTTTGTTTTTTACACAGAATTTTCCGTTCAAATAACGATGGGGTTACCATACGAAAAACTTAATTTTATCCCGATAGTTATCGGGACATGGCAAAATCAAAATAATATGGCAAAATCAGAAAAAACCACAGACATGTCAAACATTAATGGCGAAAAATTTAAAGCCCTCAAGCTTACTATGGATAAGATTGAGAAGGACTATGGCAAGGGAAGTGTGATGATGATGGGTGATAAAGCTGAAGCAATGCAGGAAGTAATCTCTACCGGTTCCATCGGCCTGGATGTAGCCCTGGGTATCGGCGGCCTGCCAAGAGGAAGGGTAGTAGAAATTTACGGCCCCGAATCTTCCGGCAAAACAACACTGGCTACCCATGTGATAGCCGAAGCACAAAAGAAAGGCGGCATGTGCGCCTTTATAGATGCAGAACATGCTTTTGACAGCGCCTATGCAAAAAAACTCGGTGTTGATGTTGACAATCTTTTAATATCCCAACCGGATTATGGCGAACAGGCGCTTGAAATAGCCGATCGCTTAATTCTTTCCGGGGCATTGGATGTGGTAGTAATAGACTCTGTTGCCGCATTGGTTCCCAAAAGCGAGCTGGAAGGCGAGATGGGCGACAGTAAAATGGGTCTGCATGCAAGATTGATGAGCCAGGCGCTGCGTAAGCTGACAGGGACTATTTCCAAAACAAATACCATCTGCATCTTTATTAACCAGATGCGGGAAAAAATAGGAGTGATGTTTGGCAATCCCGAAACTACTACCGGGGGAAACGCCTTGAAATTTTATGCTTCAGTTCGCCTGGATATCCGTCGTATGACGCAGGTAAAAGATGGCGATGAAGCTATCGGCAACCATGTAAAAGTGAAAGTGGTAAAGAATAAAGTGGCGCCTCCTTTCCGTGCAGCGGAGTTTGACATCATATTCGGAGAAGGTATTTCCAAGAACGGAGAGATCATTGATATGGGTACTGAACTGGGCATTGTTCAAAAGAGCGGATCCTGGTACAGTTATAATAACGATAAATTGGGCCAGGGCCGTGACGCCGTAAAACAACTGCTGGTTGACAATCCCGAACTGGCCAAAGAAATTGAAGCCAAGATCCGGGAGAAGATCAAAGAGATGCAGGCATCTTAATTTTCTGATTTTAAAATACTTATGATGGGTTAATAAGTAAACCCCGGCCAACAGTGCCGGGGTTTTTGCATTTCTTTGTGAAGAAAAAGAAGGGAAATCAACAACTCAATGTTTAAACATTGTATATTTGCTCGCTGGTGCAACCCGGCACTGTAAAAGACCGTTTTATATCTCATGCCAGCAATAACCAATGATAATTCGCTAATGAAGTGGCTGCCTGCCTTTTTGGCGGCAATACTATTAGTTTCCTTTTTTCTTCCCTGGGTGGCATGGAAGAATGCAGGTCTTAGTGGCAATGCAATGCCATCCGGTGCTTTCTTTGATGCAGCCAGGGAAAAATTCGGAGTGGACAATCCTTTTCCGCAGTTCAGCTTCGCCTTTAAAATTTTCTGGTTTATCCCTGTAACTGCCATGGCTGTTATTGTCTTTTTATTGTTGAAGAAAAACATTATGTGGCCGGCAATTGTTGCTGGTCTTCTTTCATTATCGCTGGTGCTTGTATATTTTCTTTTCAGCAAAAGCATGGTTGACCAGTTAGGTGTCAGTAAATCTGTCTGGGCCATGACAAGGCCATGGTTATTCATTCATATCCTGGCGGCTGTTGCAATTGTGTTAAGTGCAGGCGAAGGAAAGTGGTGGCTTAAGTCTGGCCTGGTATTGGCAACCGCCTTTGTAAGCATCGTTGGGTTTACCCTTGTAAGCAAACAGGCTGAGAAAAAGATCCTTCAGGAAACATTTGAAACAACTGATAATATTAAAGCTGACTATATCCTGGCTTCCGGAGAATTGATAAAGGAGTTTATGGCTAATGATACGGCAGCCAATAAAAAATACCTGGAGAAAGTGCTGGCGGTAAGTGGCCCCGTTGCGTCTATTGACATCGCTACCGATTCCGGTAGTACCATAAAATTTGCAGACAATACAGGGTCCTATGCTATTTTTTCACTGGAAAAAACCCAGCTTAATAAAGTGAAGATGATAAAAGCCGGAGATACGGTTTCCGTAAAAGGAGTATGCAGTGGCAGCATGTTCAGTGAAATATTAGGAACAACATCCATCAGCTTTAAACGATCAACATTAAATAAACAATACTGAAGCAGAATAAATTCGCTTCAGAACTAAAAAAAAACAACCAATGAAAAAAACAATCCTCTTTCTTGCTTTTATTGCAACGACGGGCGCCCTTTTTGCCCAAAAGAAAACAACAACATCTGCTACTGTTGCATTTGATGCCACTACAGAAAAAGATGCTTTACCCAAAGCAACAAACAATACGGTAATCGGCTCCCTTGATAGCAAGACCGGTGATGTGGCTTTCGAGGCAGCAGTAAAAAACTTTTCCTTTTCCAGTCCCAGGATGCAGGAACATTTTAACGGTGCCAACTGGATGAATTCTGACCAGTTTCCCAAGTTTATATTTACTGGGAAAATTGAAAAATTGAATAAAATAAAATTTACAACGGATGGTACTTACAAAGTAACTGTGAATGGGGACCTTACCATAAAAGGCTTCACTAAAAATACCAAGGTGGAAGGAACGATCACAGTAGCAGGGGGTAAAATATTAATTATGGCCAGTTTCTCTGTTATATTAGCTGATTATGCCATTTCAGGTCAGCAGCCAATTGAAGCGGGCAAAGTTTCCAAAGAGCCAAAGATCAGTGTGTCGGCTGAGTTTTAATAGATCCGGTTTTTTTAGTTTTAAAGATGCCCGGTCATGGTGCCGGGTATCTTTATTTTAACCCTGTTTATTAATCTCCGATGATCTTTTCCAGGTGAATCAGCTTTCCGCCTGCATCAAATCCCTCCACAATAATTTTAATTTTCTTAGAAAAATCATTATTAAAGAAATTCAGTTTAACAGATCTTGTTTCTGTATCTGTGTAAACATCCGGGTTCCAGTATAGCGTTGTTCTGTTATCCGGCGCTGTACGCTTTGAATCTGTTGTGCTATAATCCGGGCTGTAGAATTCTTTTGCTAGCGAGTAGCCCTGGTATTCAAAATGATCAAGCTTATCAGGCTTTTCATCTTCATTGGATAATTCTTTCGTATACACAGCTACGGCTCCTCCTGGCGAGCCGCTGCCCGAACCTACAAATCCGGCTTCATAAAATTTTATAAGCGCTACCTGGTCCACTCTTAATAACCTTAATTCCAACATATTAGCCGGCGCCCCATTTAAAAAAATACCTACCACCCATTTCTGGCCGCTGATCAGGCTAAAATTCTTCCTGTTTACAAACCGTCCTCCCTGTATTTCTATCTGCTGAATGCTATTCTTAATATAATCAACTACATTCAGTGATTTATCATTGGCCGGTTCATTGATATTGTCGAGATTGACCTTTCCCGGTGAACGAAAAGCACCTGATGTGTATTTTTCATTTACAACATCAAATGGTTTTATATTGGATTTAGCCTGTATAGTAACTCTCTCCAATTCTTTTTCTGATTCAAACTTTGATCTGATATATTGATACCTGGTCTCAATTTCCTTTTTATTTTGTATGACTGTTGCACTTCTTTCAATATTATTTTTTGCTATATCCTGTGGAACAATAGAAACGATTTTCTTCAATGGATCTTCATCAACAAATGCAAGCGCTGCTTTTTGTTTACCATTACTCCCGGTGTAGGCGTAAAAAAAATTTGCCTTACCCAGGAACACCAGTGAATCCATTTTAAACCCTCCTTTGGCATCCACCTCCACTTCATGGGTTTGAGAAGTTGAGTCTTCAGCTTCCAGTAAAATATTCAGTTTGCCGCCAGACACAGGCTCTTTGGTCCTCTCATCTTTTACCGATCCTGCCAGGGATATCAGGTCCGGATCACTGTATTTTTTTTCGGGAAATTCCCTATTTAAAATTTTTGTCCAGGTAAAGCGGCTCCATCCATGTGTAAGCATCAGGTAATCTAGTGCCTGTTTGGTTGTGTCGTTTTGATTTTCTCCGAAGGAGTCCGCCGGGTGGCGGACAAAATACCAGGCAGGATTATATATATATCCTTTCAGGTCGCTGGTCAGTAAAAAGCGGGACCAGATATTATCATTATCATTTAAACCGGCCCCCGGCAAATCAATCACGGCAACAGAGCAGCTTCTTTGGATGGCATTGGGAAAATTAATTTCAAAAGTATTTTCTGCTCTTTTTTCAGTGCCTGTTTTTGTTATTCCGATTTCGGCAGCCCCGCGATACTCCCCGTTATCAACAAAAGAAATTCTTTCGGCCAATGGCATTCCCTCTTTATTAAAAACCGTGAAATGCAGGATCCCGGATGGAAGGCTGTCGGTAACCAGGTGACCTATAACAGAAGGATACTCTTCAAATGCGATTTCGTTTTCATACACGATATGATTGTTTATCTCAGCAACCAGCAATAAATTGTCGAATTGTGCTTTATCTTTTACACTGCGGCTCAATTGAAATTTTTTACCTCCCTTTTCATCCTGAACTTTAAGGTTGATGCCTGAAGGCTGAACATCGGGAAGCGAATATGTTCTTGGACCAGCAGCAGTTTCCACCTCTGCTATATATTTCTTCCCGGCCTGTGGCTTGAATTGCACCCTGCCGATACCATCGTGATAGCTTTTAAAAGAGGCAATAGTTGTTTTATCTTCTGTTTTGATGATCCCGTTTACTTCCACGGGGGTTCCCCACTGATCTGTTGCTTTAAACCCGACAACCGTTAAAATTCCATCAACGAGATTGCCGCTCTCCGGGAAAAACTGAAGGGAGACGTTTTGTGATATATTGGCAGAAGGAGGAGCATTGGTTGCTGAAGGTTTAAGGACAAAAATGTTTTTTGTATAAATAAACGTTTCCTCATAATTCAGCATGCCGGCGGTAAATGCCCTGATATAATAATTACCCTGCGGAAGAGAATCGGGGATATCAATATTTCCTTTTGCAACAGCTCCTGATGCCAGGTATTTTTTATTAAAAATTACCCGGCCCTTGCTATCCGCAAATTGCAGGTAAAGAGTACTGCTTATTCCGCTGGGTTTGCCATCGCTATACAGATAGGCTTTGAACCAGATGGTTTCGCCGGCCACATAATATTCTTTATCGTAATGTATATATATTTTCTCCGAAAGATGTTGGGTGGCCAGCACATTCAGGGCAGAATCGATTTTTTGAGCTGACGTATGAAAAACAACAGCCAGCAGCAATCCCTGAATAATTAATAATTTTTTCATGAGCCAATTATTTACGGGTAAGTTAGGTATTTAAAGCCCGGCTAAGAGCCTGATTTATATCAGTGGAAACCCTGCCTGATAAAGATGGTTTTTACAGCCCTTAAGCTGCATTGCCGTAAGGTTAATTGACGATAACCGACCTCTCCTTTTCGTAATGCTGCAAGGATCGGCATCGGATTTCAACAAGGCATTTGTTAAATTGCACTTCGTCCGCAGTAGCTTTTCCTTCAACTAATTCTTAATAACCAGTTACGAAGGCGGAGGTTCTTTTATGCCATTCAAATTATATAACCCCTTCCCTCCGGCCGGCGACCAGCCGGATGCTATCCGTCAACTGACGGAAGGAATTCAGGATGGTGAAAAGTACCAGACTCTTTTAGGAGTAACCGGAAGCGGTAAAACATTTACCATTGCCAATGTCATTCAGCATGTGCAGCGGCCCGTATTGGTATTGACGCATAATAAAACCCTGGTCGCACAGTTGTACGGCGAGTTCCGGCAGTTCTTCCCGGAAAATGCAGTGGAATATTTTGTTTCCTATTATGATTACTACCAGCCGGAAGCTTATATGCCCGTGAGTGATGTGTATATCGAAAAAGATCTGAGCATCAATGATGAACTGGACAAATTAAGGCTCCGGGCAACTTCAAGCTTGCTCAGCGGAAGAAGAGATATTATTGTCGTCGCATCTGTAAGTTGCATTTATGGCATGGGCAATCCCACCGATTATGAAAACGGCATTGTCCGTATTGACAAAGGACAGATCATTTCAAGGCAGGCTTTTCTTCATTCATTAGTCAATTCCTTATACAACAGAACAACGCTGGAATTTAACCGGGGTAGTTTCCGGGTGAAAGGTGATACAGTTGATATCAATCTCCCCTATGTTGATTATGGTTACCGCATTACTTTCTTTGGAGATGAGATAGAAGAAATTGAAAGTATTGACGTGGTAACCAGCAAACGGATCAGGTTAATGGAAAACGCAGCTATCTTCCCGGCAAACTTATATGTGGCGCCAAAAGATATCCTGCAACAGGTGATCTATGAGATACAGGATGAAGTGGCAGCGCAGGCAGCATATTTTAAAAAAGAAAAAAAATATATTGAAGCACAAAGATTAAGTGAGCGGGTAAATTATGACCTGGAAATGATAAGAGAGTTGGGCTATTGTAATGGCATCGAAAACTATTCAAGATTCTTTGACAGAAGAAAACCCGGAACAAGACCATTCTGTCTACTGGATTATTTCCCGAAAGATTATATAACCATCATTGATGAAAGCCACCAGACCATCCCGCAGGTAAGCGGCATGTATGGCGGTGACAGGAGCCGGAAACTGGTGCTGGTTGATTATGGTTTCCGCCTGCCTTCTGCATTGGACAACCGGCCGTTGAATTTTCATGAATTTGAATCATTGACCAATCAAACCATCTTTGTATCAGCTACGCCGGATAATTATGAACTGGAAAAATCGGAAGGCATCGTAGTGGAACAGGTGGTTCGCCCAACGGGTTTGCTGGAGCCTCCCATTGAAATTCGTCCAAGTGTGAACCAGATAGATGACTTGTTGGAGGAAATTGATAAACGGGTGACAAAGGGCGACCGGGTGCTGGTAACAACATTGACTAAAAGGATGGCAGAAGAAATGGATAAATACCTGCAGCGTATCAATATCAAATCAAAATATATTCATAGCGAAGTACATACCCTGGATAGAATAGAAATACTCCGGGAATTACGTTTGGGAAAAATTGATGTGCTGGTAGGTGTAAACTTATTACGGGAAGGATTGGATCTGCCGGAAGTTTCCCTGGTCGCTATTCTTGATGCCGACAAAGAAGGTTTTTTACGCAACGAAAAATCATTGACACAAACGGCGGGCCGTGCCGCCCGGAATGTGGATGGTCTTGTTATTTTTTATGCAGATAAGATGACGGAGAGCATGCAAAAGACCATTGATGAAACCAACCGCCGCCGGGAAAAACAGATTGCCTTTAATATTGAATATGGCATTACGCCAACTACCATCGTCAAATCAACCAAAGAAGTATTTGCACAGACTTCTGTGCTGGATATTAAAGGATATGATCCGGCCAATCCTTATGCCATTGCTCCTGAGCAGGACATGATAACTGTGGCAGCAGAAGAACAGGTAGAATATAAAACCATTCCTCAAATGGAAAAGGCCCTTGGAAAGATCAAAAAAGAAATGGAGAAAGCAGCAAGGGACCTTGATTTTATGGAAGCGGCAAGGTTGAGGGATGAATTGTTTATGCTGCAAAAGAAACTGGAAGAAATGAAGAAATGAAAGGCTCGTAGTTTTACGAGGCCTCCTCAAGTAATTCTGCCTGATTTGCCCAAATAACAACAGCTGTTTATTTGAGGTTTGTTATATGCTCTATACTTTAGATGCAGAAACCACAAGTCCAATATTTGAAAATCCTATAAATCCAGTATCATGAAAAGACGTGTCCGTAAAATCGCCAACTTTTTTGCCTTCAACCTGCTGTTCTTCGCTTTGTACCTGAATTTTATTCACAAAGACAAGATGGCCATTGCAGGAACCCCGCAGAGTATCCAGCAAAATGCTGCCTTCAGCGGAACTGTGTTGGTGGATAATCCTGAGCAGGTTACTGAAAAGAAAAATGAGGCTACTGTTGCCACACAGCAGGAGGCTCCGGGAAAAACTATTGAGAGCAATACAGCAGCATTAAAGCTTTCTATTAATTAAGAGAAAAGCAGCGTTAACATAATCAACACCTCTCCCGCCTGAGCCGGAGGGGTTGTTGTGTTTTAATCCCCTGACACAACAATCCGAATTCTTTACCTTAGCGGGATGGAAAAAAAGGTCTTCTTGCTGGATGCTTTTGCTCTCGTTTTCAGGGCTTATTATGCATTGATCCGCAATCCCCGCCTGACATCAAAAGGAAAAAATACTAATGCCCAGTTTGGTTTCACCAATGCATTGGTGGAACTGATCAATAAACAAAAGCCATCTCACATGGCAGTTTGCTTTGACACTTCCGCTCCCACAGAACGGCATACCGACTTTGCAGAATATAAAGCCAACCGGCAGGAAACACCTGAGGACATCAGTGCAGCAGTTCCTGATATAAAGAAGATCATTGAAGGCTTTAATATACCCATCATCGCAATTGATGGTTATGAAGCGGATGATGTAATTGGCACATTGAGTAAACTGGGGGAGAAAGCAGGCTATGAAGTTTATATGGTGACGCCGGACAAGGATTATGGTCAGTTGGTTTCGAAAAAAGTCAAAATATATAAACCGGCCTACCAGGGAAATGATGCAGAAATAATGGGACCCGAAGAAGTTTGCGCCAAATGGAATATTAAAAATGTGGGCCAGGTAGTGGATATGCTGGGCATGATGGGTGATGCCGTAGACAATATCCCGGGCATACCGGGAGTGGGAGAAAAAACAGCCGCAAAATTTTTAGCAGAGTATGGCTCACTCGAAAATACTTTGGCCAATGCAGATAAAATTAAAGGCGCCATGGGCGAAAAAGTGAAAAAAGGGAAAGAGATGGCCATTCTTTCCAAAAAATTAGCCACTATTAATCTAAATGTCCCGGTAGAATTTCATGAAGAAAATTTCAGGTTGAAAGAATGGGATAAAGAAAAATTGAAAGAAGTTTTTTCTGAGTTGGAATTCAGAACACTGGGAAAACGGTTGCTGGGGGAAGATTTTTCTGTTGCTTCATCCTCAAAAGGAGTAATTGAAAAAGAGATACCGCAGGGAGTGCAGACGGATCTGTTTGGAAATATCATAGAGAGTCGGGAGTCGGGAGTCAGGAGTCAGGAGTCAGACTCCGAAAGTTCGGGGTCTTCGCAAGTCTCCTCCTTCGGAGGAGATTTAGAGGAGGTCGGATTAAAGGCAGATAAGAATATCAATAACACACCCCATAAATATGAGGCGATTGAAGGCGATGCTGCGATCAAAAAACTGGTTGCTGAATTAAAGAAACATGACGAAATATGTTTTGATACAGAAACCACCGGCATCGATGCTAATGATACAGAACTGGTGGGGCTTAGTTTTTCGGTAAAACCCGGCGAAGCCTGGTATGTTCCCTGCCCGGCTGATCAAAAAAGGACAAAAGAGATCCTCGCACAATTTGAATCCCTGTTTGCAGATAAAAAGAAAATATGGATAGGCCAAAACACCAAGTATGACCTGCTGGTCTTGAAATGGTATGGCGTTGAACTCAAAGGAAATTTATTTGACACCATGCTGGCTCATTACGTTATTGAGCCGGACGGCAAAAGAAGCATGGACCTGCTGAGTGCAAAATACCTGGGTTATGAACCGGTGCATATTGAAGAGCTGATCGGCAAAAAAGGAAAGACGCAGGGTACTATGCGGGATGTGGAAATTGAAAAGATAAAAGAATATGCCAGCGAGGATGCTGATATTACCCTGCAATTAAAAAAAGTATTTACCCCGTTATTAAAAAAGAGGGAAGTAGAAAAAGTTTTTAACGAAGTGGAAAGCCCGTTGGTGAAGGTGCTGGTGGATATGGAATTTGAAGGAATAAAAGTGGATGTTGATTTTTTGAACGAATATTCCAAACAACTGGAAAAAGACGCAAAGAAAGCAGAAGAAAGCGTTTATAAACAAGCCGGGGTCCGTTTCAATCTCGCATCACCCAAACAATTGGGAGAAGTGTTGTTTGACAAACTCAAACTGGATCCATCCGCCAAAAAAACAAAAACAGGCCAGTACCAAACCGGTGAAGATGTTTTGCTGAAATTAGCTGTCAAAGGTCATCCAATCGTGGATGATATCCTCGCCTTCCGGGAATTAAGCAAATTGAAATCAACTTATGTAGATGCGCTACCACAACTGATCAACCGGAAAACAGGAAGGGTTCATACATCGTATGGTCAGGCAGTTGCGGTAACAGGCCGCTTGCAAAGCAATAACCCCAACCTGCAGAACATTCCGGTAAGAACCGACAGGGGAAAAGAAATAAGAAAAGCTTTTATCCCGAGAGACAATAAACATGTTCTGCTTTCAGCTGACTATTCTCAAATTGAACTAAGAATTGTTGCCGCTATCAGCGGAGATAAAAACATGTGCAAGGCATTTAAGGATGGAACAGATATTCATACAGCCACAGCTTCCCGTGTTTACAATGTGGCCGAAAAAGACGTAACAAAGGAAATGCGCTATAAAGCCAAGAGTGTAAACTTTGGCATTATTTACGGACAGGGAGCTTTTGGTCTTGCTGATAACCTTGGCATTACGAGGACAGAGGCCAAAGAGATCATTGATAATTATAAAAAACAATTTCCCGGCATTCAGCAATATATGGATGACAGCATCAACTTTGCCAGGGAGCATGGTTATGTGCAAACGCTGATGGGAAGAAAACGCTGGTTGCGGGATATTAACTCCGCCAACTTTACGGTAAGAGGTTTTGCAGAACGAAATGCCATTAACTCACCGATACAAGGCACTGCTGCGGATATGATAAAACTGGCGATGCAGAAAGTGCATGCGGCTATGTTAAAAGAAAAAATGCAAAGCAGGATGCTGCTGCAGGTGCATGATGAATTGGTTTTTGACGCACTGAAGTCAGAGGCGAAAGTACTAAAGCCTTTAATTATTGAATGTATGCAATCGGCCATGAAGTTGCCGCATGCCGTTCCGGTAACAGCTGATTGCGGCGAGGGCAAAAACTGGCTGGAGGCTCATTGATGAAAAAGAATATTTCATCAAGAGAGGATCTGTTACTCCTGGTCAATAAATTTTACGAAAAGTTACTGGCAGATGATTCGATCAATTATCTTTTTACAGAAATAGCAAGGATCGATCTTGATCATCACCTGCCGGTTTTGGTTGATTTCTGGGATACTGTTTTATTTCAATCCGATGCCTATCATAAAAATGCGATGCAGCCGCATATTGACCTTCACCAGAAATCCCCGTTGCAAGCGCAGCATTTTGAAACCTGGCTCCGGTATTTTAATGAAACGGTGGATGAACTTTTTGAAGGAGAAATTGCATTTCACGCCAAAGAAAGAGCTTTAAGCATTGCTACAGTTATGAAAATCAAGTTGATGCAGTTATAAAAATACCGTTCATCCGGTAAAAAAGAATTTTTGCCGGTTTGTTTGAAATTATTCTGAACTATTTTGTAGCTTTTCCCCTCAAAAAAATATTTATATGAAAAAAACAACCTTAACAATCTGCGCTGCTGCTCTTTTGTTTTTTGCCTGCAACAATGAGAAAAAAACGGATGATGGCAAAACGGATAAAGACTCAGCCAAAACGACCACTACTGGTGGTAAAATGGATGAACCGATGCCTGACTCTGCTACAATGATGAAAAACTGGCAGAATTATATGACCCCCGGTGATATGCACGCCATGCTGGCCAAATCAAACGGAACATGGAACACTGAAATTACCATGTGGGAAGTTCCAGGAGCTCCTGCTACTACAAGCACCGGTACTTCGGTTAATAATATGATCATGGGTGGCCGCTACCAGGAAAGTACAAATAGCGGTAATATGATGGGGATGCCATTCGAAGGACGAAGCATCACGGGTTATGATAATGGTAAAAAGGCCTTTGTCAGCTCCTGGATCGATAATATGGGTACTGGTTTTATGAATATGGAAGGTGTCTGGGATGATGCCACTAAGACAATCAATTTTTCCGGGAAATGCATGAACCCAATGACCCTGAAAGAATGTGATTACAGGGAAACATTCAAACTAGTTGATGATAATACCCAATGGATGGAAATGTATGGTCCTTCGCCAATAGATGGCAAAGAATTTAAAATGATGGAAATAAAATTCACGAGGAAAAAGTAATACAGTTATACTTAGCATTATAACCCCCGGCTAAACCGGGGTTTATTTTTACAAATTAATAACATGCACCAGCCCGTCGGTTTCTGTGATGACCAATTTTTTTCCATTGCCGGTAATTGCAACAGTATACAATTCATGCTCAAACCCAAACAGTGTAAGCGTGTTGATCCCTTTTTCTACATCCCAGAAACGAACAGTTCTGTCGTAGGATGCAGTAACAGCAATTGGTAAAGAAGGGTGAAAGGCGGCCCCATACACCCATTTGGTATGTCCTTGTAGTGAAATACTTTTTTTCTTGTGCAAGTTCCATGCAATTACTTCAGCGTTACCGCTTGTTACCATATACTTACCATCAGCAGAAACAGCCAAATTAAAAACAGTGGTTCCGCTTTGCATACTATCGGTTACCTGCCAGTTGCCTGTTGAAATGATCCTTATTTTCCCATCCGTGCATCCGGCATAGATATTTTTTCCGTCAGGTGAAAATTTTACTGCATAGGCTCCGCTGACAGACGGGATAATTTTAAATGATGCTGTATCCTGTAGATTCCACAAACGAACCGTTTTATCGCCTGCTGTGACAAATAAATTAAAATTATTACTGTAATCCATTCCATAGATAACAGCAGTATGACCTTTCCCTGTTACTATTTTTTTCCCGGTTTCAGTATCATAGATATTAATATTTCTGTTCCCGGCTGCAACGCTCTTACCATTGGAGGAAAAAGCAGATGAAAAGGCTGTAAGACTATCCAGGATAATTTGTTGTTTCCCCGTATGGAGATCATATAAGGCAAAATATTTATCACTATTGACCGGCGCCATTAAATTTCCATCAGTAGAAGCCGGGGCATACCATGGCCCCACCTGGCTTGCTTTAAAAATGATTTCGCCGGGGCTTTTAAGATCCCATACTTTGATCGAGTTGTCGTTGGAAGTAGTGAAAATCCTTTTCCCATCGGGGTGCCATGCCAGCTGATTTATGCCCGCTGTATGTCCTTTGATTGTAAATATATTTTTAGCTGTTGCTGTTTCCCACACTTTCAGTAAACCATCATCGCTCACACTGGCAAAATATTTTCCATCGGGTGAAAAACGAACCCCATTCACCCATTCCTTATGACCCTGCCAGGGTTCAATTACAGCAATCTTTTTCCCGTCAGCAGCATTCAGCAGCCGTATCTTATTATCTTTGCCTCCCTGTACTACATATTTATTATCCGGGCTCACATCCATAGATTGAACGGCTGTGTAATAATCAAACTTTGTCATGTCGTAGTTCCAATCCATGTTACCGGTTGAAATATCATGTTGCTTTATTTGAAAGCCCCATGTGCCCGTATATAATTTTTTATCATCATTAGAAAATTTCACGGCAGAAGCAGGGTGGTTATCTGTATCAAACCGCTGAATCATTTTTCCGGTTCGTACATCTAATACTTTGGCAAAGCCCTGCACGCCACTGGAAGTCCTTTCCCAGGAAGCCACCCCAAGCAAGTGGCCATCATTGCTGAATTTACATTGATAAATGCCTTGTTTGAATTCATTATTATAATTACTTATTTCATTCCCGGTTGCAATATCCCAGAGACGAAGCGATTTATCTGTGGAGCCGCTGATCAATGTTTTTCCATCAGGAGAAAAGTCCAATGAAGTCACCTGGCTCTTGTGCACTTCAATTTTGCGGATGATCTGATAAGTTGCTGCATCCCGGAGGATGATGGAATTATCAGCTGAGCCTGAGGCAAAATATCTGCCATCCCGGCTTACCGCTATGCCCACTACCGGTTTACTGTGTTCTGTCAATGTTTTTACACTCCGGTCCATTCTTGCATTGAGTAACTGCCATTCAAATGTTCTTTGATTTTCCGGAACGGATAATAAAATATTTTTTGCCTCCCCGGTTTGATCATGACGAAAATAGGCTTCTGCTGCTTTAAGCTGTGTCAGGTAAAGGTCATCATTGCCTTTTTTCTTTTGAGCAAAAGAGTAAAAGCATAGAAAGCTGAATAAACCTGTTATGTAAAATCGATTCATACTATTTTATTTTGATAAAGAAAGGATGCACTTTTCTTTTCCAGTCATTGGTTAGTTGTCGCAGATCACTCCCGTCAAAACTCGCCAGGTAAATATCGTAGTTCCTGGCCCCCCTCTTTCTTCCGGTGAAAGCTACGAGTTTCCCATCGGGAGAAAAATGACAGGATGCCTGCTCCATATCATCCGCCGGGATCAATGGCTTGATATCAGTTCCGTCAAAATTCATCAGCATGATGCGGTACGTGTTGTTCCAGTAACCGGAAAATGCAATCCGGCCACCAGGCGTAATTACCGGGCTGCTGCTTCTTAGAACATTCCTGGTTGTGTCGGGATTGAATGTAAGACGTTTCAATCCTGTACCATCGGTGTTGATGCTGTATATTTCAAACTATTACTGTCCGGTAAAAGTAATTTTTAAATAGGAAAAAGGAGGTAAAAT
>CAZGGQ010000009.1:0-81196 GCA_964525285.1 uncultured Chitinophaga sp. | reverse complement strand
TTCATCAGGTTGGCTGATGCCAGGTTACAGGCTGTATTATCAAGGAACATGTATTCAGAACAGGGATTAGAAGCCCTGATCTCACCGCCTTCGGGGCAGGTATGCCATTCATTGATGGTCGTATTGTATTGTGTTCCGGGGTCTGCACAACGCCAGGCGGCGTAAGAGATCTGGTTCCATAATTCTCTTGCGGGGATCTTCTTCATCACTCTTCCATCCATCCTGCCTTTCAGTTCCCAATCTTCGTCTTGCTGAAGTTTTTCAAAAAATGAATTGGGAATACGAACGGAGTTGTTGGAATTCTGGCCGCTTACTGTTTTATAAGCCTCCCCTTCATAATCGCTGGGATAACCGGCATTGATCAATGCACCCACTTTTTTCTCTTCTTCCATTTTCCAGTTGATGAATTCAACTATTTCAGGATGGTCCAGGTCCAGGCAAACCATCTTAGCGGCACGACGGGTAGTACCTCCGCTTTTAATGGCGCCGGCTGCCCGGTCGCCGATCTTTAAGAAACTCATCAAACCGCTTGATGTGCCGCCGCCACTCAGCTTTTCTCCTTCGCCACGAAGGTTAGAGAAATTCGTTCCAACGCCTGATCCGTATTTAAAGATCCTTGCTTCGCGGACCCACAGGTCCATGATGCCACCTTCATTCACCAGGTCATCAGTCACACTTAAAATAAAACAGGCATGCGGCTGGGGACGCTCATAAGCAGAAGTAGATTTTTTTAATTGCCCGTCTGCAGCATCAACATAATAATGTCCCTGCGGCTTTCCTTTGATGCCGTAACTTTCATAGAGGCCAGTGTTAAACCATTGCGGACTGTTAGGCACACACATCTGGTTTAATATTGAATACAGCAGTTCTTCATAAAAGATCTGTGCATCTTTTTCACCAGCAAAATAATTGTATCGTTCGCCCCATACCCGCCAGCAATTGGCTAAGCGATGAGCTACTTGTTTGGCTGATGTCTCTCTGCCAAGGCTGCCATCGGGTTGTGGCACACCGGCTTTGCGAAAATATTTTTGTGCGAGGATATCGGTTGCAATCTGGCTCCACTGTTTGGGCACTTCCACATTATTCATTTCAAACACCACCTCTCCACTTGGGTTACGGATAACCGAAGTGCGGTAATCATACTCAAACAGATCGAACACATTCACGTCATCCCGGGTAAAGCGACGTGAAAATTGCAAGCCGCCCTTTACGGTTGCTTTGGTTTTGGTAGCCATAACTAAAGAATTACTTGGGTTAAGTAAATATTAACAGAGAAGTGAAAATATTTTTAAGTATCTGTATTTCATAGGCAGAGATATTCACATAATGTGGATAAGGGCAGTGTACAAACCGCTGATGCAAGCCTGTGTTGAATCAGGTCATTTCTGCACAGTGGGTATCTTATTCTTGGACAAAATTTTTTTGGAAAATCAGTTGCTGTGTAGTAAAAAAAATCATGCTCTGCTGTTATTCATTTCAAACTCAAATGGGACAAGGGTTTTTACGAGTACATCGCTGAGAAGTGTTGATTTTACAGGCATTTCATGATTGAAAATTCATCAAATGCCCGTTGGAAAAGGGTTACAGTTCTCCGGCATCAGCAAAAAAAAATAAAGAAGAAAAAAAACGGAAATTTTCGTTTGAACAGGACGTAAGAACCGCTGATGATGAGAATAGGAATAATATCATAAGAATAAGTTTCATTATTCATATCATCAGCACTTTATTTTTAATAATAGTCAATAGCAGTGGTAGCTTATCAAAACCAGGATTAATGCCGGGAGTAATCTTCACAAAAGAACTTTTGAATTTTGATGCAGCAGTTTAATGCTCAAAAAGGTTATAAAGCTATATTTCTAAATTAGCCCAGCCGATTCCGGAATAATGCCGATGTAGCAGCCGTTTAGGCCAACGTTCCCGATAACCATCGGGATGGACTACCTGCCTGCCGGCAAAGGCAGGTGACGAATGCATAATCGGTATTATTTGCTTTTCAAATGGGCAATACGGGAAGTTTTTCGCATTTTTGCAGTGATAAGCAATACCGGATGAAGTCAATTATTTATAACACGTTGGCCGAAAAGAAAAGGCAGGGGAAAAAATCCTTTGCTGTACTGATTGACCCTGACAAGGTTAACAGTATTGTATTAGATGAACTGATAGAACTTTCCCTGGCTGCTAAAGTTGATTACCTGCTGGTGGGCGGAAGTCTTGTCATTTCTAATCACCTCGATGAATGTGTACAGCATATCAAACAGAACTGTGACATCCCTGTTATTCTTTTTCCCGGCAGTCCCTCCCAGGTAAGCAAGTATGCTGATGCTTTATTATATCTCTCATTGATCTCAGGCCGTAATCCTGAATTACTGATTGGTCAGCATGTGGTATCGGCGCCATTTGTAAAACAAAGTGGTTTGGAGATAATGCCAACTGGTTATATTGTCATTGATGGTGGGGCGCCTACAACAGTATCTTATATCAGCAATGCAGCACCTGTTCCGGCTGATAAAAATGAGATAGCTATGTGTACGGCTATGGCCGGAGAAATGCTGGGCATGAAACTAATTTACATGGATGCGGGCAGCGGTGCCAAACGCCCCATCACCGAAAGCATGATAAAAATTGTAGCCGACTATATAGAAGCTCCCCTTATCATTGGCGGCGGCATCATACAACCTGAGAAAGCTTACCTGAATTGCAAAGCCGGGGCTGATGTGATCGTTGTGGGCAATGCTATAGAAAAAGATGCATCGTTAATTAAAGAGATGGCAACCGCTATCCATTCGGTGCCGGTAAAGGTTTAACGCGATAAATAACTTAGATAAGCTTTTGCTCCACGGCCAGCCTGATAAGACTGGCTGTATTTTTTACTTTCAGTTTAGCCAGTAAATTTTTACGATGGCTGTCAACCGTAAATGAACTGAGAAATATTTTTTCAGCAATCTGCGGGTTTGTATATCCTTCTGCAATCAATTCCAGAATTTCTTTCTCCCTGCTGCTTAATACCGGTAATTCAGTTTTAGATGATTTTTGATATTCCTGCAAAGCCTGCCCCGTTTCGCCACTAAAGTAAATAGCTCCGCTATGTACGGCATGAATGGCATCAATCAATTCTTCCCTGGATGAGTTTTTTAAGATATATCCCGATGCTCCGTTCTCTATCATCTTCTTTATATACAAGCCCTGGTTAAATGTACTTAGGCCGAGTACCATGATACCGGGATATTTTTCTTTCATGACTGCGCATAGTTCAACGCCATCCATACCGGGCATACTGATGTCCATTAATACAACATCAGCTGTATTATTCACAAAATAACCAAGACAGGACTGGGCGTTCATCGCCTGTCCGGCCCATTCAATATCTTTTTCATTTTGTAATAGTGAATGGATTCCTTCAATAACAACAGGATGATCATCTACAATAAATACGCGTATCATAATTATACATTGAATTCTATATTTACCAATGTTCCTTTGCCCGGTTCCGAATGAATATCCAGCTGCCCTTTTAAATAATCCACACGACTACGGATATTTACCCAACCGGCTCCTTTATTATTTTCGGGCAAAGACACGTCAAAGCCTTTACCATTATCTTCCACTACTACATTCAACCGGTTATCTTCCCTTATCAGTTGTATAAAGGCTTCTGACGCTGCGGCATGTTTCAGAATATTATTCAACAACTCCTGTATAATACGATAGACAATTATTTCTGTTGACTTATCCAGCTGTGTATCCATCCCCAGCGACTGATACTTCACTGTAACCAGTTTTGTAGCATTAACGGTATTGCAATATTCTTTCAATGCTTCATCCAGTCCAAACTTTGTCAGCATTTCCGGCATCATGTTATGCGCCACTCTCCGCAATTCCCTGATAGACGTATCTATCATATCCAACGACCGTTCAAATACGGCCATATTATCCGGGGTAATAACTAAATTGTCTTTCATATTCCTTAAGGAGAATTTTACACCTGACAATAAACCACCAAGTCCATCATGTAAATCTTTAGCCAGCCGGCTTCTTTCTTCTTCCTGGCCCCTCAGCATTGAATCAACAGCTACTAATTGTTTATCTTTTTCCAATTCACGAATTCGTTGTTGCTGTAGTTCATCCTGTTGCTTTGTCAACTGATGACGATGGCGGGAATTGCGATACCCCAAAAAACTAACTATCATTAATGCAGCTAAAGAGCCAATCAGAAAATAATTTAGCGTTGATTTTTGTTTGATGGTAAGAGCTTGTATCTGCTTGTCTTTCTCCAATTGTATAATAGCTTGCTGCTTTTTCTCATTTTGGTATTGCGCCTCCACTTCGGCAATTTTTTCACTGGTCTCGCTTTTAAACAAAGAATCGCTGACAACAAGTGTCTTTGAAAAATATTCACCGGCCATTTTATAATTACCGGCCTTTTGCTCAATCTCAGCCCTTGTCCTGTATATTTCTTTTAAATCAGTTCTTGTACCTACCTCGTTGGCTGTTATTTCCGCCTGCAGGATATATTGAAGCGCCTTGCCATTTTGATCAAGTTTATAATATACCTGTGCAAGTGCCGTAGATATGGTACAAAGGTGATACTTGTTTCCCATTTGTTTTATATAAGTATACGACTCCAGGTATTTTTCTGCCGCTGATGAAAAATTTTCTTTTTTAAAAAAATAATCTCCCATAAAATGATAGACAGTGCCTATCTGGTCCAGGTCTTTGGTTTCTTTTGCCAGGGGCAATGCATTATTCAAAAGTTCATATTGCTTTTCATGCTGCCCCAGGTAACCGTAAGTTGCCGCAAGGTTTATCAACCCATTTACTTCAGAATATCCATCACCTATTTTTTGTGCCAGGGCAATAGCTTTATTTCCGTATTCAACAGCTTTGTTATGTTCTTTTTGTTCATCCAATAATCCATTTATGTTGGAATATAATATTGGTAAATAGTTTTGGTCCCTGCAGGTCTCCCATAGCCGCGCCGATTTAAGGTAATAATCAATGGCTGTTACGCGGTCTTTCTTGTGCAGGTACGCATTTCCAATATTTGCCAACACCCTTGCCTCCCTGACCGTATCATTCAATAACCTGGCAAACGGAATAGCTTTTTCAAAAGCAATAATCGCACTATCCATTTTATTAATGTTGATATAACAAATCCCTATATCATGATAAGATGATAAAATCACACGGTTGTTTTTTATGCGCTGGCCCAATGACAATGCCTGCCTGTAATAATCCATGCTTTTCTCCGGGGTTGTTTGTTCTATAGCTTCACCTATTTCTAATAATGTAATTGCTTTTGCTGAATCATTGATGGGGTTTTTCAATTTATTCACCAGGCTGTCAGGAATAGTTTGTGCAAAAGAGCCATTGTTTAAAAACAGTATCAAACTTGTTGCTACTGTGGAAAAATATGATTTTAAACCCTGCATGTTACAAATAGAATGGTATTCTTCATAAAGGTTAATATTCTCCCTCACAAAATCAAACAATCGGTTTAAAATACCAGTTTCGGGTGATTCTTACCGGAAACTGAACGAATCACTGTTTCGGGGGATAGACGGAAGAGGTGCTTGTTCTATTTTTGAATTATAGAATCTTCTTTGAACTAACTTTTGTTTATTGCCCGTACTCTTACTGCAATGTAGTTTTATCCGTTTTCTATAAAAAATAAAATCATTATTATGGAAACAATGAATGTCAGTTATCCCGGTTATACTACTGTTGCAAATGCCCCGGTGATTGTATTGCCTACCTGCAAAGGAATAATAGTAATTCCTGTCCAACAAATCATCCGGATACAGTCCATCAGTAATTACAGTAAGCTTTTTTTTAAAGATGCCTGCCCCGCAACAGGCGGGGGAAAAACATTAGTAGTCGCCAAAGTACTGCACCGGTTCGAAGAACTTCCCCAGCTTTCTTCATTTATCCGTATACACCGAACACACTTAGTCAATATAAATTACATAAAAACATACCAGGGCGGCAAATATGGGTTACTGCTGCTTAACAATGGCGAAATATTCTCTGTTGCAAAAAGGAAAAAAGCAGGTTTTACCGAACGGTTGAATAGTCTCAATAATTCTTCTGCTGATGACCCATCCTATACTTCAACATTCAACACTAAAAAAATTCTGGCAGCATGAAAAATTTATTATTTATTATAGCAATATTTCTGCTGGTTCTAAATGCACAGGCCCAAAATGTAGGTATTGGCACTACCAATCCTCTTGCCCGCCTGCATGTACCAGACAGCAGTATTTTATTTTCGGCCGCTGGTGATATTCCTGCCAGCCCTGGCAATACTCCAATAAGCGGAGCAGGCAGAAGGATGATGTGGTATGCTGATAAGGCAGCCTTTAGAGCAGGTTATGTTAACGGTAACCAATGGGACATATACAATATTGGAAATTATTCCTTCGCCTCCGGGGTCTACACAACTGCCTCCGGCTACTCTTCTACCGCAATGGGATATGGCACAACTGCTTCAGGTTCTACCTCTACTGCAATGGGATATTTCCCAACTGCTTCCGGGCTTTATTCTACCGCAATGGGATATAGCACAACTGCTTCCGGTCCTACCTCTACTGCAATGGGATATGGCACAGCTACTTCGGGCAGTGTTTCTACTGCAATGGGTTACAGTACAACTGCTTCCGGTACTATCTCTACCGCAATGGGATACAGTACAACCGCCTCCGGTAATTATTCTACGGCGATGGGTTCCAGCACAACTGCTTCCGGGCTTTTCTCTACCGCAATGGGAGAAAGCACAGCAGCTAAATCAGGTTATGAAACTGCTCTGGGAAGATGGAATGCAGATTATACTCCAATTAGTACTACCGGTTGGGATCCCTCAGATCGTTTATTTAGTATTGGTAATGGAACCGGAACTGGTGCATCAAGTTCTGATGCAATGACTGTATTGAAAAATGGGAATATTGGCATCGGAAATTCAGCACCTGCATTTCCATTGTCTTTTACGCCAGCCGTTGGCGACAAAATTTCTTTATGGAGCAATTCCACCAATAGTTATGGCTTTGGCATTCAAAGTGGGTTATTACAAATTCATACTGATATTTCAGCATCAGATATTGCATTTGGATATGGCAGCAGCAGTGCATTTACAGAAGCAATGCGTATCAAAGGAAATGGTAATGTAGGAATAGGTACAAACAATCCGCTTGAACTCCTGCATGTTAATGGAGTATCATTATTTACTCCGGGAGGGTCTAATATTCAGATTTTAGCGGGGAATAAGATACAGGCATACATAAATGGCGGATTAAATTTAACGACATATTCAGATGACCCGATTAAGTTCACAACATTTACTTCGGGGGGTGGTAGTGGTGGTGAACGAATGAGAATATTAAGTAACGGCAATACCGGTATTGGTACAATAAATCCACTTTCTAAATTACATGTGCAAAGCGGAAGCTCAGGTAATTCATCACCCTTTTCGCCTTTAGTAGTTGAAAGTAATACCAATACTTATATCAACCTGCTAAGCCCCAATGCGAATGAAACAGGTATTTTATTCGGCAAGGCTGATAATGCCGCCAGTGGCGGAATTGTTTATAACAGCAGTGGTACTCCCAGCACACCCAATGGTTTTCAATTCCGTGTAAATGGTAACCAAACCGTTGCCAGTTTAAATAGCGATGGCAATATGGGAATCGGTATCGGGGCTTTGTCTCCTACCCGGTTAACGCTGGCACAAACTCCGGCCAACGATGTTTCATTAATGTTGTATTTAATAAACGGTTCGGGCAATGGTGAATATCATTGGCAAGTGGGTATTGGCGGAAACCCGACTTACCGGTTATACTTTACTTCAAATAACACAGCCGTGGCCTATATAGATGCTACCAATGGTACCTGGGTAAGCCTTTCAGATAAAAATTATAAACGGGATATTCAAACCCTGCAATCTGTACTTCCAAAAATGATGCAGCTCAATCCGGTAAGTTATCAAATGAAAGACCAGGTAACAGTTGAAACAACATTTGGATTTCTGGCGCAGGAGTTACAGCAGGTATTTCCGGATGCAGTAAAAACATTTGAAAAGGAAGGGAAGCTTGGTATTTCCTACACCCACCTCATTCCATTGACGGTTGCAGCTATACAGGAGCAACAAAAGATAATTGAAAAACAACAGCTACAAATTGATGAATTAAAAAAGTTGGTGGAAAAATCATTGAAATAATAACTGCATCATTATTCAATCAAACAACAATGAAAAAAAACTTAATTCTCCTGTTCTTTCTGGCAGCGACATTTTTCACCAATGCACAAAATGTAGGCATCGGCACTACCACTCCATTGCAAAAATTGCATGTAGAGGGAGCCACTTTTTTAAATGGGAATGTTGGTATTGGTGTCAGTACTCCGGCATTTCCATTAAGTTTTGGTACTGCAATCGGAGATAAAATTTCGCTCTGGAGCAATTCCACCAATAGTTATGGCTTTGGCATTCAAAGTTCCTTATTACAAATTCATACTGATATATCAGCATCAGATATAGCTTTTGGCTATGGCAGTAGCAGTTCCTTCACCGAAACAATGCGGATGAAAGGAAATGGCATCTTGCAATTTCCCGCATTCCTGGCAAAAAAGATCAACCTTTACTCCGGCAGCACAGGCGATGCAGGATTTGGTGTTTTTGGAAATGAACTTCGGATAGCTTCAGATTATTCAGGAGCAGATATCACATTTGGATATGATGATTATACAAATGGATTTACTGAACGGATGCGTATCAAAGGAAATGGTAATGTAGGAATAGGTACAAATAATCCGATTTTACCCCTGCACGTTAATGGAGTATCACTATTTACTCCGGGAGGGGGAGGGTCTAATATTCAGATTTTAGCGGGGAATAAGATACAGGCATATATAAATGACGGATTAAATTTAACGACATTTTCAGATGACCCGATTAAGTTTACAACATTTACTTCGGGAGGTGGTAGTGGTGGTGAACGAATGAGAATATTAAGTAACGGTAATGTTGGTATTGGTACAACAAGCCCGGTGGCGAAGTTGCATGTTTCCGCCGGCGAGGAATCAGTTGCATTGTTCGGGCCTAATTATTATGGTGGTATGCTTTATATTGGTGCATCAGCCACCAATTACAGCACTGCACTTACCGCTCAGGTTTTAGTCTCTGATGGCAATCTGCATTTAGATCCGGCTGCCGGTAAAAAAATATATATAGGATATTATCAGGCAGGAGATATTATTATAAACTCCAATGTAGGCATAGGAATCAGTGATCCGGGCTACCAGCTTGATATAAACAACAGAATGCGAATCAGAGGTGGTGGAAATAATTCTATTTCAGCAGGACTTTGGTTAAATAATAATACAAACACCGAAGCTGCTTTTATCGGAATGGAAGATGATACTCATGTTGGATTGTTTGGTAATAACGGCGCCGGATGGAGGTTTGGAATGAATACACAAACCGGGGCATTGAAAATAAATGGAACTGAAGGAACGGCCGGGCAGGTATTGCAGTCGAATGGCAATGGTGCTACTGCCAGTTGGGCTTCATCAACTATTGCTTTATATAATAATACTGCCATTGTTAATGGTACAGCTTCGTCTCCGCAAGTTTTCGGCATTACAATAACATTAATTACCGGCCTTTCTTATACATTTTCAGTAACGGGAAATGCCAGGGTCTTAGTTTCCTTTACACTTCCAATTTTTACAGGTGTCTGCGCATGTATTCCTGCAAATGCTGAGATTTACATGCGTTTAAATGGTGCTATTGTTGGGCGGTACACGAATGATATATCCAGCACCACGCAAATCCAACTGAGTGCAAGCAATTTATTACAAGTTGGATCAGGTACTTATACCATTCAATTAGATGCTAACTCTAATTGGGGGCAGAATGTGAACATCCCTGGAAATAACACTTTTTATACTAACAGTATGATTGTGCAGGTCATTCCCCAGTAAAAATGAACCCGGAATTATTATTGCATCAAAATAAGAAAAACGGCAAGGAAAATATGGAAAAAATTGGTTGAAAAATTATTAAAATAAATACATGATATGAAAAAAATATTCACCATCTTTTTTCTGCTTACTTGTTCAGTGCAATTTGTTTTTGCCCAGCCTACCAAAACTGAAATAGATAAAATGATGAAACAGGCGCAGGAACTGATGAAAAAATATGGCGTTGATAGCAACATTAAAAAAGCGATGGAAAATCAACAGCCTGCTAATAATACTGTAACAACCTCATTATATAGTTCAGACCCCGGCTCTTACGGCAATGTTGACAACTGGAAATTTCCTGCAAAGAATACCGCCTTGCTTTCATCGCTTCCAAAAAAAGTATTTACTAAAACAGAATTGGTCAGTTTTTTAAATGATATATATTCCCAACTTTCAAAAAAATTAACCCCCGGCGTTTCTGCCTCCGTTCAATCCATTGCAGCAAAATATAATAATGATGGCAATCAAATGGGAGATGATGCAGTGGTTGGTTGGTTCAGCAATTACCGGGAAGAAGCATTGCTCCTGATTATCAAAGCAGCAGCCAATAATCCTGACAATGGAGTATTGCTTAACAATTGTGCAGCATTGTTAAATATGAGTGGCATTGAACAAAAAGCTATTCCAATCTTAAAATATGTTTTACAATCATATCCCGGCAATAGTATGCTGTTAAATAATCTGGGCCAGGCCTATGCCGGTTTGGGTGAAACGGATACGGCCATGGTTTACCTTGGCCGTTGTATGAAAATAGAACCCGAACACCCCGAAGCCTGCAACACAGCCGGCCAAATTGAAGCAACAAAAGGAAATAAAGAAAAAGCGATCGAATATTTTGAAAAATCAATTAAAAGCGTCTATGCCAAAACTGCACAGCTCAAACTAAAGAAAATAAAAAAAGATTCAAAGATTGCGCCTTTAGTCAGGCCGAGGGTAAAACTTCCTGAATACTTTAACTTGTTTAAATACCAGTTACCTGCACAGTGCAGCAGCACCGGTAATGCAGCTATTGCAAAAGCTGAACATAATGCTTTCCGCGAAATGATAACAAAGCAGTCGCAAATGTATGGTGGGAAATGGGGTGAACTGGCCCAAAAGAAAGCACAGGAAGGAATGCAGATAATGAATGCCGGCGGCTTTGCACGCAAACTAAGGAAAGATGAACCGTTGGCACATCCCTTTATGGGGCTATGTGAAATAATGGCCAGTGAATTGATGACTGATTATCAGCATGAGCTAAAAGGCTTTTATGAATGGGTACGTAAACAGCATAATGTACAAATGGCTGCACTTGAAAATGAATACCAAAACAATTTGAAGATAATTAATGATGGATTTCAAAAAAGACTTGATAATTGTGGTGACGGGAAAGCAAATACGGATTGCCCGACGGATGAGGAAAAATGTACAGCGTATAATAACCTGGCGAATGAATACCTGCCAAAGTTTGCCTACCTGACAGAAGAGATGCAAAAAAAAGGACTGCTTATTTTCAACACTTATTTTGATGAATTAGTTTACTGGCATTACCTGCTCCTTCATCCAACCGGTGACGATAATTTCAAAATTAAGTACTATGAATTTATTCAGCAATACCTGGTAATGCTGGGCAGCATTGGTCAAACCAGGATAATTGAGCCCTGTGAATTTACTCCAATGAATGCTACTAAAGAACCTAACTCAATCAACGAAATAGAATGCCCGGTAGAAATTGAAATTCCGTTTATAGTTGGAAAATTTGAACTGAATTGTGAAAAGATTTCTTTCAGTGGCGGCGAAGGGGCTGTATTCAGTTATGAAAAAAACTTTAAGACCAGGAAGTCAACTCTCAGTGTGGGAATTGGAGCAACGTTGAATATTGGTAAGGTAAGTGTTGGCCCGGCAGAAGCTAAAGTGAGTGCTGGTGTCAGCGAAACATTATTCATCACCTTTGATGGAGATAATAAAATATTTGACTTTGGGTTAAAGTTTGGCGCCAAAGCTTCTGCAGGCTCCGAAGTAAAAGGTGGTAAAGAAGTATCTCCAGGCAAATCCATAGAAGTTAAAAGAGAATTGAACAATAAGGAAATAGGTGTTGGATATAAGTTTGGTATTAACTCAGGCTGGGACTTTAATGAAGGTCCTTTCAAAGGAATGATTGGCCCTGCGCCGGAAGTACCACTAAATAAAAATATAAAAGTTTATAAACCCGATTAAAATAAATTGTATGAAAAAAATATTTTTTTATTGGTTCTTTCTCTCAATTCTTTTATTACAAAATACTGAACTGGTTGCACAAGCCCCCAAACTCACAGGTGCATTTGCCGCTTCTTTCGGCATTGCAGTGGATAGTAAAGGGAATGCTTTTGTTACCGGCAATAATAATAAGATAATTAAGATCACTCCGGAAGGAAAGGCGGAATTATTCGCTGGTGGCGGCCGCAATGGCAAAGATGGAAGAGGAAAGGAAGCCGGGTTTAGTAACACAAAGGGTATTACTATTGATTCTGCAGATAATTTATATGTAGCCAATGGAACAAAGATCAGAAAGATCACAGCAGATGGCTATGTTACCACCGTTGCCGGTACTAATATTTCCGGGTATAAGGATGGAGACCTATTGACTGCTGCCTTTGTCAGTCTTGAAAATATTGCCATAGATAATAAAGGAACTATTTATGTTACAGATAATGAATGGACGAATAACAGGGGTAGCAGCGGCTATTATGTTATCCGTAAGGTTACGGCGCAGGGTATTGTTAGCACAATAAAAGATAGTAATGAAGGTGAACTCCGGCTACATTATCCGAGGGGCCTGGCCTGCGATGCAACAGGCAACCTGTATGTGAATGCAAGCGTAAGCCATTGTATCAAAAAAATTTCACCTTCGGGTGTCATTACAACTATCGCAGGTCAATGCGATAAGACAATATTTAATTCTGTGTACAAAGAAGGAGATATAAAAACAGCAGTCCTTACCTGCCCCAGCGGTATGGCCATTGCAAAGAATGGTGATATCTATATTACTGACTCAAGACTACAGCGCATCATAAAGATCGCCAACAATAAAATAAGCACTGTGGCAGGTACAGGTAAATTCAATTTTTCCGGCAACCCCGCCGGTGCTGCCGAACCGGGTTATGCAGATGGAAAAGCATTGACAGCCCGTTTTGATTCGCCGAATGGTATTGCTTTTGACGGGAACGGCAACCTATATATCATTGACCGAAGCAGTTCCAATAACAGTTATATCCGGAAATTATCACCGGATGGTATGGTCACTACTTTTTGCAAACATGAATGGAATCCTAAAACACAACAATATGAACAAGCAGATTAATTATGGTATACAATTTATCTTGTGTCTTCTGTTTTCAGTACAGGCATTTTGCCAAACAGAAACATTTGATATTGCCACCTATTCGCCGCCAAAAAACTGGAAAAAAGAAGCCAACACCGGCGTTGTAAATTATACGAGTATAAACGCTGCAACCGGTGGGTTTTGTGTCATTACACTGTATGCAAGTACAGCCAGTACAGGTGATGCACAAAAAGATTTCAACAATGAATGGAAAGAATTAGTAGTAACACCTTACAAAGCAGAAGCCAATCCAAAAACAGAAACACAGGCAACAACAGAAGGTTGGGAAGTGGTATCTGCAGCGGCGCAGGCAAAATTAGACGGGAATGACTTCTATGTTCTTTTAACGGTTATAAGTGGCTTTGGAAAAACGATAAGCATAAGATCCAGTTTGAACGATGGATCATATACAGAACAGATAGATGCATTTCTGGCAACAATCGAATTAGATAAAACAGCAAACGTGAATAATAATATTACTGCACCGGTGCAAACTACCGGAGGCTCAGGAAAATTTGGCTCCATGATGTACACTGCTCCGGCAGGATGGAAGGAGCAAATATTTTCAGATGGCGTAGTATTTAAACCTTTGGATCTGCCTGCTGATGAATATTTGGCGATGCAGATCATGCAGCCATTGAATGCTTCAGGCACTTTAGAACAAGCCCTGGCTCAAAGTTATAATGAAGCTGCAACGATGTATAACGCTACAAAGATGCACTATGCCGGAGGAGCAGAGTATGAAAAGAAGGAAGCGAAAAGGTCTTTCAGGGGGTGGGACTATATTCGCTGCAGCGGCGGCATAAAGATGGGCGGTGGCGATTATCCGCCCGAATATGGACTCGATCTGTTTGTTATTAAAGTAAATAATCGTTTTGAACGAATAGCCATTTTAAAATCAAGAAAAAGTTGCCAGGGGTCCATGTCAAGATACTATCCTGATGAGCGACCGGCTTATTACAATGGAATTGAGAATTTTTTATTTTCCATTCAATTCACGGATTTGCCTGCACCCGCTGTAAAACCCGGTACTATCAAAGGAGATGGACTTGTGGGTGTTTGGGAAGGTATTTCATTATCAGTAGGTGCTGTGTCAACTTCTGATCCGCTGGGAGTGAGGTACAAAGTTTTTACACCCATTTTCTTATCCAATGGACAGGCTTACTTTGGAACCATATTTCCTGCTGAAGGTTTAGATAATTTCAACACCTGGATACGGGCAGAAAATTTCAGACGGGACTGGGGCACCTGGTCATTCAGTAACGGACGGGGTGTTTTGAGACTGCCATACGGTGATCTGCCGATGCGGATGGAGAATAATAAATTCATCATCACGGCAAATAATACGGATCATGCATTTCATAAATTGAATTCCGTTGACGGTGCAAGATTTAATGGCACCTATGTTATGAATGAAGCGTATGAAAAAATCCCTGTCATCACTTTTACGGCTGATGGAAGATTTACTGACAAAGGGGCTATAAAAGCTTTGTATCATGCATCAGATGATTGTACAAACCCGGGGCTTGCTCCGGGCTCCGGTACATATGAAGTAAAAAATCATTCAGTACTGTTCAGTTTCAGCGATGGAAGAAAAATAAAAGTTGCTTTTATGGGAACAGGCTATACTATAAACAATCAAAGCCCCGCAACCCTGACGATGGGTTTTAATGAAGATGAGATGAGAAGGCAATAAACACTCCCGATAGTACTGAGCTTGTCGAAGTATCGGGACAAAAAAAAAGTTATGAAAAAAATAATTGTTTTTTCATTTTTACTGATCTCCTTAATTACACATGGACAGAATGATCAAAGAATAAAAGATAGCCTGGCTTTATATGCCCCAACAGAAATAGGCAAGCCTGATGGAGAACCGGTAAGCCAGAAGATCGGTAAAGATGGCGGAACACTCATCTCCTCCGATAACAAAATAACATTGATCATCCCGGCAGGCGCCCTGCTTTCCGAAACACTGATCAGCATTCAACCCGCAACCAATCCTGCGGAAGGTGGCGTTGGCAAAGGTTATGACCTTGAACCATCCGGAATCCAATTCCAAGCACCTGTCCAATTGATTTTCCATTATACGGACAAGGACATGGAAGATGGCAGTCCCCAATTTATGGGCATTGTTTCGCAAAATGAAAAAGGGGTATGGTATGGACTAAAGGAGGTAAAGCTTGATACAGTTTCGAAAACGATTACAGGCAATATCAAACATTTTTCCATGTGGGGATTAGGCTGGAGTTTCTCATTAAAGCCCGAGAAAACTATGGTAAAAGTTTCTAAAACTGTAAATATCCTTGCCATCCCAAGACCTATTGAGGATGAAAATATCGGCCAGAGGATGGAAGTGTATCAAGGCATATTCGGGGTTAACAGGGAAAACCCAAGAGGATGGTATGCCAATCTCATACTGAATGGGGATGCGGATAACGGCACTTTTCCAGGCAGTGACAGCTATCCGTTTTGGACATGGGAAGTAGGTTATCAAGCACCGGCTAAAGTACCTTCAAAAAATCCTGTTGAAATCATGCTGGTAATTGTGGGTGCAGAAAATGGAATAAATGGGGAGAGAAGCACAAGATTCAGGCGCTGCTACATCGAAGTTTATGATAATCGTTATAAAGTAAAAATGGTACACACTATGGATGCGCCTGCCGGTAGCCAGTTGGGTGTCGTAAAATATAAAGATTATGGCAGTTTTGTAGTATCCTTAGACGGGAAGGAACCAAAAATAATTGAGATAGTAAATAAAAATGCTGAATGGACCTATAATGGTAAATGCACTATTGTTCAATTAAGGCCCGGGCAGGGCAACATAAATATTATCGGTGTGCAGAGTATAAAACTAATTCCTGCAGCTTCACCTGGAGATAATCCCTGGGTAGAAATTTTTTTTGTACGCTCACCCACTATTTTACCTTTATTACAGACAACCTGTCCGAATCTTGCTGGAGGAACGTTCACTACGACCACTGCACAGGCAAATGCAATAGGATCCATGATACCTGCTTTTCCCCAAAGTATAAAATTTGAAGCAAAAGAAGGAGAACAAACTATTTTAAAAATAGGGGAAGAAGGCGGTTCTATATTTTTAAAATTTACAGTTAAACAATTAGGGGATGATTACTAACCTGGAGAGAATACCATTTCACTCTTTCGGGTGATTTTGGCGGAATGCAGTCAGAATCACTGTTTCGGGTGACAGGCCGGGGCAGGGATTCACTTATTTTTATTTTATTCAATCCCCCTTGAAGGTTAATAATTTTTTATTGTTATAAAACCTGCATCCGGTTAAGTTTAAATATTTAAAAATTATCAGGATGAAAAAGAATTTACAGTTTTTACTTTTGGTATTGACTGGAAAAGCAGTGACTAGTGCCTGATTAGTTTTTTGATTGAACATTAAACCATTTAAAATAACATTATGAAAAAGCTCATATTTTTTCTTATCCTTTTTTCTCCTTGTTTTGTGCAGGCACAACAATATCCTGAGCCGGAGTTCAGCAAAGAAGTATATTACCTGAAAAAAGACAGCACTTACTCGGTAATGAGACTTGAAAAAGGAAGCTCCAAAATGGAAAGCAAAACAAAGATGGGGGGCATGGGCGGCTCCGAAAGTGCTTATATACTGGATGGAGAAAAATCAACAGTCAGGTTAAACAGTGGAATTAATCTTTCCTTTGTTTTTTCAACCGGTGCTTCTTCAGGTTCATCATCTTCCAGCCAAAGAGATTCCATGATGAGGGCGAATGGCATGGATCCTTCTATGATGGAAGGGATGGGTAGCATGGGTGGTATGAATGACCCGGCAAGCACCATCACCTTATACAAGGTTGAATCGGCAAACAGTAAAAGAAAAGTGCTTTTGCAAAAGAACCCTGGCATGATGCCATTTGGCAGTAAAAAACAAAAGTCAGGTGATAAATACACTTTCAGTGTAAAAAAAATAAAAGAAGGCTATTGGGAGCTTATAATTGATAAAACATTACCCGGCGGCGAATATGCTTTTACCCTGATGGGCATGGGTATGGGAAATATGGATGGCAGCGTCACTATTTTTTCTTTTGCTGTGGAGTAAAGAGAAAAATCAATTGTTTTATATTACCGGCAGATAAAAAATTAACGTAAATCTTCCAGCTTCACCCTCGAAGGAGTTTCTTTACCTGCCACAATACTTTTTGAACTGAGAGCAATGGCTTTAATGATCATCACCATATTATCCATGTCCAGTGTTTCAACCTGGTCGCTTAGTTTATGATAATTAGGTTCGCTATCCATTTTGGCAGTAGAAATAGTATGGGCAGGCACACCCAGCCGGGCCAGTGTGGCATTATCAGAACGATAAAATAGTTGCTGAGTGGGATAAGGGTCCGGATAAAAAGTAAACCCGGTTCCTTCCAGGTCTTTGGCAAGGATATCTCCCATATTGGTTTTTTCATAGCCGGTAATGTAAGCCGAGTTCTTTCCCCATTTACTTTCCGTACCTATCATTTCAATATTGAACAGCGCCATTACTTTACCAGATTCTATCTGGCGGGAAAAATATTGAGAACCATAACCTCCGATTTCTTCTGCAGTAAAAGCGGCGAACACGATCGTTCTTTCGTTACTCTTCAATGCATTGAAATATTTTGCCAGCATGATAACAGCCGTGGTTCCTGCTGCATCATCATTGGCCCCATTGTAAATGGAATCGCCTTCCACAGGTTTGCCAACTCCGAGATGATCATAATGCCCGGAAAAAACTACATACTCATCCTTACGGCTCTTTCCGGGGATCACTCCTACCACATTTGCCAGTTTTTGTTCAGTGATCTCATGTTTGGCCTCGATCACAAAATCTTTGGGAGTTGTGTTGTTCAAAACAAACACTACGCTTTTATCTGTTTTAAAAATGGATCGCTTCAACGATGACAGTCTTGGAAAATCAGCAGCAAAACTTTCATCAACCAACACAACCATGTTCTTTTTCCTGTTTACAAATGCTGCTGCTTCTCCTCGCAGGTTGCCGCCCGTTTTTATATATGCAACTTCATAGCCCGAATTTTGATCAATCTTCAGTTCTGCCTGGCAGGTAACAACCATTACATTTTTCCGATCGATACTAACTTCATCGAATGCAGCTGAAGCGCTGATGATTTTAGGACGAACCAAAGCGAATTCCTGCCGATAAGTCCCGCTGTTGTTCCAGGTATGTAAGCCAATAGTCTTGAATTCGGCGGAAATAAAATCAGCTGCTTTTTCAATATCCGGGGTAAAGGTTTTGCGGCCCCGCATATCGTCAGCGGCAAGGGTTCTTTCTATTCGTACCGCCTCTTTGGCATTGATGATGGCATCAATGTTCTGTGCAAATAAAAAAGAGGTTGTTGAGATCAACAACCCCGTGAGAAAAAATTTCTTCATGTTTATAACTTCTGTTATTATTAAACCCCGGATATTTTCGGAGATCTCCCCCACTCACCATTCACCTACAGGCTCATCATCTCTTTAAACTTCACCGTTTGCCGGCGGCTTACTTCTATCTTTTCGCTGCCTTTCAGTTCAAGCAGCAACCCTCCATTGAAATAAGGCTCAATCTTTTCAATCATCCGAAGGTTTACAATATGCTTACGGTTGGCACGGAAAAAAATTTTTTCATCCAGTCTTTCTTCCAGCGCATTGAGTGATTTTAAAATAAGCGGTTTATTGGTGCCAAAAAAAACTTTGGCATAATTACCTACACTTTCAAACAATCTTATTTCACTCAATTTCACAAACCAGCAGCGTTCTCCGTCTTTTACAAACACCTGGTCATGCTCCGTCAGCATGCTGTTGTTAAAATTTTCTCCCTCCGGCTTTGCTTCCTTATGATCTGTCAACTGCAGTTTCTGAATGGCATCGGCCAGTCTTTTCGGCTCTATCGGCTTCAGCAGGTAATCCAGGGCATTTACTTCAAAAGCTTTTAAAGCAAACTCATCATAAGCTGTGGTAAAAATAACCTGCGGCGTTTTTTCCAGTTGTGAAAGCATATCAAACCCTGTTTTGCCCGGCATCTGGATATCCAGGAAAATAAGATCGGGATGCTGGCTTTCAATTTTTGTAATGCCTTCATCCGCATTGGCAGCTTCGTCTATTATTTCCACTTCGGGAAAATCCTGCAACAGTTTTTTTAATTCGGTCCTGGCCAATCTTTCGTCGTCAATAATGATCGCTTTCATAAAAATTTGTTTCATTCTTTATTATGTGCCAGAGGCTCTTCGAGACCTCAGACACCTGTCACAGGCAGCAATACCCTGGCTTCTACCATGGAGCCATTGATTTGTTTTATTTCGAACCTGGCTTTATCGCCAAATAATAAATTTAACCGGTTGGTCGTGCCGGATAGGCCAAAGCCCTCTTCCCCGTTTTTGTAACCATTTAACGAACCGGTGTTTTGCACAGCCAGTTCATGATAATCTCCTTTAAAGTCAGATATCACTTTTACTACACCACCATTTACCTGTTTACTGATACCATGTTTGATCGCATTTTCAACCAGCGTTTGCAGCATCATCGGCGGCACCGGCTGATCGAGGGTATCTTCATCAATTTCATATTCAATTTTCAACCTGTCTTCAAAACGCATATTCTCCAGGGCCAGGTAGTCTTTTACAATATCCAATTCTTTCCCTAAAGTGACCGTTTCCACTTTCTCAACCAACAGACTGCTGCGAAGGATATTGCTTAATTCTGTAACCGCTGCCCTTGCCCGTTGCGGGTTTTCATCCACCAGCGCCCGGATGCTGTTCAATGAGTTAAAAATAAAATGAGGGTTGATATGCGCCTTGATGGTTTGTAATTCTAATTCTTTCACCAGGGCCTCCAGCCGCAGGGTGTCCAGTTGCTGTTTCCTGCTCTTGGTAACATAGTGATACATGAAATAGATAAGACTCCAGATAAAGAAGAGAATAAAATAAGAAAAGGCGTTAAAAAGTATGATTAGCAATTTATTCACCCAATAGCTAACTTCTGCCCGTGCCAGCAATTGCTGGTCTTCAGCCTTTAAAAGACGGGCCACTTCTAATGCTTGTATGGTTACAAACGATGAAATTAAAGCCAGGCAAAAAGTGAGCACAAAGAATTGCAGTATCTGTTTATTTAAATGTTTCTGCAGGATGCCAACTCGGGTAATGATCTCCCGCATAATATGGGAAATAATAATTCCTACCACTAAAAAAACTCCAAGTCTCCAGAAGTAATTAGCGTTGAGCTTATCAAAAGAAAAGGCAAAAAAAGTATTGATGAGGGCAAAACTTCCCCACCCGATCAATTGAAAAAGCCAGTATTGTCTCCATTTCTTTTGCATGGGTATCAAAGCTAACAAATCTCCGCTGCCGGCAGACCATAAATATACCAGTGGTGAATTGGTTTTACAAATGGGATGTTTTGACTGTTTGCCCCGGACAAATCAATGATTTGGCACAATTTTCTTCCCTTTACGTTGTTAGACAATCTTTAACAAAAAGCCTGTCCCGACAACTATCCGAAGGAAAATACTAATTTTACTTCGTCTAAACCGTAATAATGGAAATTACCCCCGGACCACTATTAAAGACCATTGATTCTCCCGCCGACCTTAAGAAATTACCAAGGGAAAAGTTGCACCAGGTATGCGATGAACTGCGTCAGTATATAATTGATGTAGTAAGCGTGTATGGAGGTCATTTTGGCGCCAGCCTGGGTGTTGTGGAACTGACCACTGCGCTGCATTATGTGTACAACACTCCCTATGATCAGTTGGTCTGGGATGTTGGTCACCAGGCTTATGGACATAAAATATTAACGGGCCGCCGGGACAATTTCGCCAGTAACAGAAAATATAAAGGATTGAGCGGTTTTCCCAAACGCAGTGAGAGCGAATACGACACATTTGGAGTCGGGCACTCATCAACTTCCATTTCTGCAGCATTGGGAATGGCAATGGCTGCTAAATACAAAGGAGAAAAAGACAGGAAGATCGTTGCTGTAATCGGCGATGGCGCTATGACAGCTGGTTTGGCTTTTGAAGGAATGAACCATGCCGGAGTGGCGGATGCTGATATGCTTATTATTTTAAATGATAATTGCATGGGCATTGATCCGAATGTTGGCGCATTAAAGGAATACCTGACCGATATTACCACGTCACCAACTTATAATAAAGTAAAAGATGATGTCTGGAAGCTGATGGGTAAATTACCCGTTGGTAAAAGATTTACCCGTGCCATGGGCCATAAGCTTGTTGAAGGATTAAAAGGAATGGTAAGCAGCAGTTCTAACCTGTTTGAAGCGTTAAAGCTCCGCTACTTTGGTCCTATTGACGGGCATAATGTGGCCAAGCTGGTCGATACTTTAAAAGATCTTCGCAATATTCCGGGTCCGAAGATCCTGCATATCATCACCACAAAAGGGAAAGGCTATGCACAGGCAGAAAAAGATCAGACCAAATGGCATGCACCCGGCCTGTTTGATAAAATAACAGGTGAAATACAGAAGAAGAAATTTGATCTGCCTCAGCCACCCAAATACCAGGATGTATTTGGTCATACTATCATTGAACTGGCTGAGAAGAATGATAAAATATTCGGCATCACTCCTGCCATGCCTTCGGGTTCTTCCTTAAAATATATGATGGAGAAAATGCCGCACCGGGCCTTTGATGTGGGCATTGCCGAGCAACATGCCGTAACACTCAGTGCAGGTATGGCCACACAGGGAATGAAAGTCTTTTGTAACATTTACTCTTCCTTCATGCAAAGGGCTTATGACCAGGTGGTGCATGATGTTGCCATACAAAATCTTCCGGTGATATTCTGTCTTGACCGTGCGGGGTTAGTTGGCGATGACGGACCCACACATCATGGTTGTTATGATATTGCTTATATGCGTTGTGTTCCCAATATGATCGTAAGTTCTCCTATGAATGAAAGTGAATTGCGCAACCTGATGTACACTGCACAATTAGATTCTACAAAAAATCCTTTTGTCATACGTTATCCCCGCGGCGAAGGAGTGATGCCGGAATGGAAAACAGAGATGAAAGAAATAAAGATCGGCACCGGAAGAAAATTAAAAGATGGAAATGACATTGCGATCCTTTCTTTTGGTCATCCGGGAAATTTTGCTGCTGCTGCCATAAGAGAATTGAAAAATGACGGCTTAAATCCCGGTCATTATGATATGCGTTTCGCCAAACCATTGGATGAAACCATGCTGCATGAAGCCTGCCGGAAATATGAAAAAATAATCACCGTGGAAGATGCCGCCATTGAAGGCGGGTTTGGCAGCGCTGTGCTGGAGTTCATGGCGCAACATGGTTATAAGAATGATATAAAAATACTCGGTATCCCTGATAAGATTATAGAGCATGGCACACCAAAAGAACTTCATAAAGAATGTGGTTACGATACACAGGCTATAATTGATGTGATTAGAGAAATGATGAAAGAAAAAATTCAGGTAAAGGCCATGGGATAAACCATGGCAATCCCCAAAACATTAAACCCGGCTATCCGGGTTTTTTAATTTAAAAAATGTATCTTTTAGCCCGGTAAACAATACTCTCTTTATAATTACTTCATTATTCCGGGCCCGGAAATCAATGATTCAATATAAGTTTCCGGATGTGAAAAAACTGGTTGAAAAATTACTGAAACAATAAATGCATAATCAGTTCAACAAAATAAAATGAAAAAAATATTCTTCCTCTCTTTATTGTTTTCTTTTACCACGCAATTTGTTTTAGCACAACTTACTCCTGCTGAAATTCAAAAGAAAGCAGAGGAAGCAATTAAGAAAGCAGAGCAACTTATGAATGACCCGAAAGTAAAAGCGGCAATGGAGAAGGCAAAGCAAGTGAACCAGCAGCCGGCAACTACTCCCAAAGCCGACTCTTTGACAGGAATACCGGAAAATAAAATAGCGTTAACCAAGCCCCGGAAAATTGATACTGCAAACTTTTTATTACCAGTAAGAAATGATAAATACCTCAATGCATTACCCATCAGAACATTTAACAGGACTGAACTGGTTTCTTACCTTCATAATCTCAATTCAAAATTAACAGAATTGCTGCGCAGCAGTTATGGGAAAGATATTCAAAATATCCCTGATCATGTTGTAACAAAAACAGGCACCAGCATTGGGCTCTGGATAAATGGTGAACTTGAAAAATCGCCGCTGGTGGCGCTAAAAGGAGCTGAGTTGAACCCGGATAATGTAACCCTGTTGAACAATGTGGGTGGCATACTCACCAGTTGCGGCCTTGGCGTTAATGCTATACCAATTCTACAGTATGTTTTGGAAAAACAGCCGGGTAACAATATGATACTGAATAATCTTGGCCAGGCCTATTTAAGTTTGGGTGATGATAAAAAAGCAGAACAATATTTATTGCAATGTATCAGCTCATATAACTATTATCCAGATGCCAACCTGGCCCTCGCCTGTATTTATAACAGCCGCGGAAATAAATCATCGGCCCTGAATTATGTAGAAAATTCATTGCGGGGGGCATGGAGCCCAAGGGCCAGTAACCTTCTTTATAAGTTAAAGCCCGATGCAAAGCTGATGGACTATATACGCCACCGCTACAAACAACCCGAGCATTTCAATATTCATAAATATCCATTATTGCCACAGTGCAGAAAAGTGGATGACACCCGTGTTTTAAAACCTCAGTATGATGCTTATGACAAAATGTTATTTCAACTGGGTAATAAATACGATCGGCTGGAAAGAGAAGAAAAAAAGATAGCTGAGATGACATCCAAAGAAATATGGATGAAGGCAATAAAAAACCAGCACAGCCCATACCGGCCATTTGGAATATTTGCAAACGCCGTACTGACAGATATGTGGGTGAATGAATACAGAGATAGATTAATCCACTTTGAAAAATACAACAAGGTCAATTACAGGGAAGAAATAAAGAAACTGAAAGAACGGTATGCAGCGGATAAGAAAATAATAGATGATAAATGGGAACCTGAATTGGAAAAAATAGGTGAGGGCCATGACGGCAAAGATGTTGAAGAAGCCATGTGTAAAGAGATAAATGAACTTGGCAATACATACTTACCCCAGTTTGCCAGGCTTACCGAAGATTACCAGCTGGAAACAATGAGCCTGTATAAAAATTATCTGAACGACTGGTCTTACTGGTCATATATCGCTTCCATTGATGATCCTGGTTACAAAGTTATTTTCTATAACCTGGTAAATAAAATGATTGGCGTTTTAAAAGACATTAACACTACTGAATTTATATTCCCCTGCATCAATGAGGAGAGCCAGTCCGGAAAGGCAGATGCATTGAATATAGAAGAACCCGACTGCTTTTTAAAACCGAAAATCGTGTTGCCTCTTGGTGCAGTAAACCTTGAAATCAGTTGTGAAGCTTTTAAACTGGAAGCAGGGGAAGGATTGATAGGAAAGATTGAATATGACCGTGCAAAAGGTGAAGTCACCCTTGCCTTCGGTCCGGGTGGCTCCGTTCCAAAAGTATTTTTTGAAAATAAGAATTTGGGTCTCGAGTTCGGAGTGGAAGCAGAAGCAAAATCACAATTTTACATCACATTTGACAAAACCGGGCCTACTGACCTGGGTGTATTGTGGGAAGCCGAAATGAAAGCGGTAGCAGGCATTGGAGAAGTTAAAGTCGAGCTTGGATTAGAAGAGGAAGTACTAACAGCCGGCTTTGGAAGCGGTGTTCAAATGAAAGAAGGCGGTGCGCTGAAAGCACTCATTGACAGAACATGGTATGTGCAGCCCGATGCAAAACAGATTAACAAGAATGTGCCCCTTTATAAAAAATAATAAATGAAAAATAATTTTTCAGCTTTAATCAGGAACATGTTAATGGGATTGACCCTGATATTCTTAACGAATACAGTTATAGCCCAACAACCTTGCAACGATGAAAGCATCATGAACACAAAAGGGAGCTGGAAAAAAGGAAGTGATGCGAATATGAAAACCGGCCAGGCTCAGGTAACTATCCGCATTGATAAAATGCAAAAATTACTGCAGGCTGCCTACCCCGAACCGAAGGGGATTGAAGCAAAATGGTACAGGACTATGCATAGTAAACCCCTAATTGCTAACGGGCCATTTCCTTATCAGCTAAATTCACTCTTTCTTGCCTACTTCTGTAATAGTAACAACAATAATAAAATTGAAGCAGGAGGTGAAACAGGAACCTGGTTTTATGTATGGGCTAATCATTTCAACTGGTTTGCACAGTATATTGAATACTTTACCATTAATCAACAACCGGTTTACCTGCTGACATCCCGAGTAGGAGAATTAAATGGCTATCCGCTATATAAAGGAATACATAATGAAAACTCAAATACAGGGATAAAATATTCCCGGGCATTAATCATAACAAGAGATGACCAAATGCCTTATATTCCTGTTACCCAAAAACAATACCTCGAAGAATTCCTGAAGTATAATGAAAAGAAATTACCAGAAGAATTAGCGGCTTTAGAGAAAAATACTCCTGTCAAAACTGACGAAGAGGAAGAAGCATATAAGAAAATCCAGTTAGAAAAAATTGACAAATCAACCATACCTGACAAAGCAAAAGCCAGGGAATACTTTTTGTGGGGCTATATTACCGATAAACAACGAAAAGAAAAATGGATATCTGATACAAGAAAAAGATATGAGACACAAATGAAACCGGCGCAGGAGTTATTAGCCAATAGTACTGCGGAAGAGCTGGAGCAACCTGCCATTATAAAGTCGCTTGGTATGACAAGTTTTAAAGGATTTAGTACAGAATCACAAGGTGGTCAGCAGTTAGTGAGACTAAACCCGGATTATTTTGACAGTAAGCTTCCTAAATATGTTCCCCAATTTTTAATTGTGTACTGGAGATGGAATAAAAACAAACCGGCAGAAAATTTTAAAGACCAACTGGAAGCAAATTTCAATTTTGATGCATTGAAAGATTTGATAGATAAATAAATCATAGTTATGAAAAAAATAATCAGCCTCTTATTACTTGTTGCCATCATGCAGCAGGTAATTGGCCAAAACGAAACTTTTGACATTGCCACTTACAAGCCACCAAAGGACTGGAAAAAAGAAACCCGGCCAGGTGTAGTTTCTTACACCATCACCAATCCATCTACAGGCGGCTTTTGTGTCATTGGCCTCTATGCAGCAAAAGCAAGTGAAGGTTCGGCAGAAAAAGACTTTGCCGGTGAATGGAATGACTTAGCGGTAATTCCTTTTGCGGCAGAAAAAAATCCGGCATCTGAAACACAAACCACTGCCGATGGCTGGAAAGCAGTGGCAGCAACAGCCCCTATTACATTTAACGGGTCGGCAGCCTATATTGTACTGACAACTTTCAGCGGGTTTGGAAAAACAACCAGTGTAATGGCTACACTCAACGACGAGACATATATAGCTCCTATAGATAGTTTTTTAGTCCATTTACTACTCGATAAAAAAGCAACAATAGCAGATGTTCCTGCCAACCAAAACAATGAATCAAAAGTTGTAAATACTGGTTCAATAGTAGGCATATGGAGTGATCAAAGCCATTTATTGAGCAGCTATGTAAATCCATCCGGAGGTTACATCGGGGATGCCAGTATCAGTTCCGTTACACAATACGAGTTTAAAGCGGACCATACTTTCACTTATAGTTTCATGGGTATCAGCAGCAGCATGTCAGTACGAGCTGAATCCCTGGGCACATACAGTACAAATGGCAATAATCTTATCTTAAAAACAACATTTTATAAAAGCGGCTATGCTAATGACATGAAGGAAGATAAAAAGAAAGAAACAACAGAAACCTGGCAGTTCTATATCGGCCCCAACAAATGGGAAGCCGGGCCATTTTTGAATTTACATAAAGACGGCAATTATTATATAAATACTGATTTTCAGTATGATTATTATAAAAGACTGAAATAAATATCCATTCACAAATTGGCTGGCAGTTATTTATTAATATATAAAAATTATCAGGTGAAAAGAATATTTGTTCTTACCTTCTTTGTCCTTTTATTGACCACATCCGTTTTCTCACAACCCGGGGATGAGCCCCAGGAAAGTCAATATGCAAGCGTGGTTTGGGCGCCTCCTTCAGAATTTCCAGCCAGGAAGACAGCATTATTAAATGCATTGCCAAAACATACCCTTTCCAAACAGGAGGTCATGATTTTCTTGTCGACATTACATGCAGACCTGAAAAAGAAGTACCCACAACCCCCGGTAAAATATGCGATGGAGATCATCACACAGTTCGGTGACAATATTGATAAGATCGCTTTCGCCGGCGTAGGGGCATGGTATAACGGCGCCCCGGTAGAATCTATCCTTCTGCTTACATATGCCGGATCTAAGGATCCAAAAGATGTTACGGTTGCTATTACGACCCGTTTGTGATAATATCCCTGCGACGGGAATTTCGGCCTGCTTTTAAAGTATGAAAGGGGTACATACTTTTTCTTTTATAACAAACCCGGCAATAAAATTATTGCTGCTGTCTCTCCTGTTCTTTACCAGGCAGCTTCATTCGAAGGTCACCGATTCTGCTTATATCAACACACTTTATACGAATGGCCGGGAATATCTCTACACTGATCCTGACAGTGCTTCCTGTTTTTTCGAAGAAGGGAAAAAGAAAAGTGAGAACAATAAGTATTTCAGGGGGCTCCTCACCTATTATAATTACGATGCTGCCCTGCAGATATCATTAGGCCAAAACCAGAAAGCATTGGAACATTATGACCAGGCAATAATCATAATTAATATAATCATGTTGCTGAAAGTTTGTACCTTTTGGTAAATAAAGTGCCATGCAACGACTTATTTTCATCCTGCTGTGCCTCTCTCCCATTCTTTTAAATGCACAAATAGGGATTGGTGTAAAAGCCGGTCTCAACTTTGCCAATGTCAGCAACACAGCCGGCTTTAGTAACAGCAGCCGCACCGGCTATATGATTGGCGGTTACATTTCACCAAAAGCAAAAAAACTATTAGGCTTCCGGTCAGAGCTTATTCTTTCCCGCCAGGGTTATGATTATAAAACCAATTCCAATACGGGTAATGTAAATCTTGATTACCTGTTATTACCCCAGTTAATCACTCTTAATTTCACAAAGAAGTTCCAGGTACATGCAGGCGGGCAGGCTGCTTTCTTACTGAATGCAAAAGTGGACAGTACTAATGGAAACAACAGCGGCAGTCTTTTTGATTATTTCAACCGGTTTGACTATGGCCTGGCCGGCGGCGCTGAAGTATCTCCTATCAGCGGATTATTTATTGGCGCCAGGATCAATGTAAGTTTCAACAGCGCAAATAAAGAGGCCCCGCCCGGCGGAAGCTGGCCCGGCTTTATTCCCCGGTTGGATGCAAAGAATAATGTTGTACAGTTGTATGCAGGATGGCGGTTCTGATTTTTGTAATTCTTTAACGACATCTCCAAAATATGTTTTATGGATTATTGTTGAGTAAGCGTCTAAACCGTTTACTCTCCGAAGGAGTCCTTTCCCATAGGGAAGCCTCTGGCTCGGACAAACCTGCTGTAAATGAAACCCACCCGTTTTCTTGCACTTACTTCCATTGCCGTAATAGCTATTTCGTGGTTCTGCCATTCAAATCTCCGGGAAAAAACAAAGGCGCTTTATTTGCCCAAAAAGCAAACCAGTTATGTCACAACGGATAAAACAGCTAAAAAATTGGAGCAAAAAGTTGCTGAGGCAAAGCAGTTTGTAAAGCGAAAAGGTTATAATGAAAATATTTGTTTCCTGATTGATATGACACTGCCCTCCGGGCAAAACCGCTTTTTTATCTATGATCTTAAAAAAGACAGCCTGCAGGGATCCGGGCTGGTGGCGCATGGCAATTGCTTTCAGTACTGGTTGGAAGGCCGAAAATACAGCAATGTGGTTGGCAGTGGTTGTACATCTCCTGGCAAATACAAGATCGGGGTCCCTTACACAGGTAAGTTTGGCTATTCATATAAATTGCATGGACTTGACAGCAGCAATAACAATGCATTTGAACGTACCGTAGTCTTGCATGCTCATAGTTGCATTCCTGAAACAGAGGTCGCAGATGATATTTGCCAGAGTAATGGCTGTCCGATGGTATCACACAATTTCTTAACGCATTTGAAAAAGATCATCAACACATCAAAAAAACCTGTTATGTTGTGGATATATGAATAATTAACCGCCCGGGAATAAACAGGACGGTTAATTTATTTTCTTTGGAATCAATTATGCCAGGGCTGTTTTAAAGCTTTTGACCAATTGCGCATCCATCGTAATTTCTGTATTCAGCGCTTTGCTGATAGGGCAATTAGCTTTTGCATCTGCAGCATATTCTGCAAATGCAGCAGCCTTGCACTTGGGCACTTTGGCTTTCACTTCCAGGTGGCTTCCTGTCACTGCACCTCCCTCTAATGTAACGGTGCATTTGGTTTCAATCCGGCCTGGAGTAAACCCGGCAGCACCTAAAACAAAACTAAGTTTCATAGAAAAACAACTGGCATGGGCAGCAGCTACCAGTTCTTCCGGATTGGTAAATGTGCCGTCTTCAAACCGGCTTCTGAAATCATATCTCTTATTTTTTATAACTCCGGACTGGGTGCTGACTTTTCCCGCACCCTCTTTACCGGTACCTTTCCATTGTGCAGTTGCTGAATGTTTCATGCCTGATTTTTTTAAGTTATTATAGTTGGTTTGATTCTTCCAGTTCCGCCAGGCGGTTTTCTGGTTCGTTATATTCAATAATAAAATTATTTTTCCCTTCCCCGATAATGATCTTCAGAAATTTCTGTTGCACCAATTCAAGTAGCGATAAGAAAATAAAAATCGCATGAACTTTGTTCTCACAATTATCAAATATCTTCTCAAACGAAAGCGTCTTTTGTTCCCTTGCCATGGTTAGCATCTGGTCCCGGCTGCTTTCCATAGTATAGGTATACTGCACTACCGTATGCACCGGCTTGTTGATACGGTCGCCATGCTTCTGCATCGCCCTTTCAAAGGCCCGCATCAGTTTAAATAAGGTTATGTTCTGTATTTCTGTTCCCTCACCTGCCTCCTCTCCTATTTCAGATAGTTCTTTTTGAATATTCCCTCTTTTCACCATCAGCATCCGCAATGCTTCCATTTCTGCCATTTGGGCGGAAGCATCTTTAAATCTTTTATACTCCAGTATTTTATTGATCAATTCCTGCCTCGGATCGATCTCATTACCTTCTGCATCAATTTCTTTGCGGGGCAGCAGCATTTTGGCCTTGATCCGCATCAGGGTAGAAATAAACAGGATAAACTCGCTGCTTAGTTCAATGTTCAGTTCTTCACTATGATGAATATAATCCAGGAAATCATTGATAATATTGGTGATGGGAATATTGTAAATATCCAACTCATCCCGTTCTATAAAGAAAAGCAGCAGGTCGAATGGACCTTCAAACTGGGGTAACTTTATCTGGTAGGATGTATGCTGCACAATAACCAAGTTAATTTTAAAAAAATAAAGTCCCGTTCTTCAACAGGACTGTACAAATGTAAGGAAAAATGACCTTTACAAAAGGCCTGTATTTTCCACAACTACTTCCTGAGCGCATCACGGATCTCACGGAGTAGTATGATATCTTCCGATGGTGCTGCAGGAGGAGCAGCTGCTTCTTTTTTCTTCATTGCATTCATTGCCTTGATCAGCAGGAATACAAAAAATGCGATAATGATAAAATTAACGACAGCCTGGATAAAAGCCCCATACTGAACGGGCACCCCGTTAATGACTGCCGTCAGGGAATCGAAGCTTTTCCCGATAAATGATCCGATGACCGGCATTAATATTTTATCTGTCAGGGCTGTTATGATTGCGCCAAAAGCTCCGCCGATGATCACGGCTACAGCCAGGTCAACAATACTGCCTTTCAAGGCAAACTCTTTGAATTCTTTGAGCATTCCCATAAAATTGATTTTAGTGTTATAGTAAAAAATAATAATGACCAAACATACATATTAGCAGGTAAGAACGCCTGTTTTTCCGATGGATAATCGTTTCCGGCCTTTCTACTATTTATTTTTTCATGCCCGGGAACTGCATATCCAGGCTTTTGAGTAGTTCATATAGCTGGCTGGCAATAACATATTCTTTATACCAATTCTGGTCAGACGGCACAATTGTCCAGGGCGGGTTGTTGCAATTATTAAAACAGTCTTCATACATCTGCATATAAATGTCCCAGAGTTTGGATTCCTCGAAATCCTTTTCGTTGTATTTCCACATTTTAGCAGGATCTTTCATTCTTTCACTCAGTCTTTCATGTTGTTCTTCCAGGGAAATATGCAGGTAGAATTTCAGAATGTGGGTATTATTATGATTCAGCAGCAGTTGCTCAAAATCATTAATTGCCTTCTTCCTTTTTGTTGCTATTTCATCATTACACCATTTATGCACCCTGGTAACGAGTATATCTTCATAATACGACCGGTTAAAAACCTGTATCATCCCCTTTGGCGGTGCATATTGATGAATCCGCCATAAAAAATCATGTGATAATTCTTCCGGTGTTGGCGCTTTATAGGATTTAACTGTAACTCCCTGTGGGTTCATATTACCCAGCACATTTCTTATGACCCCGTCTTTTCCGCTTCCATCCATTCCCTGTATTACTACTAATACTGAATGTTTGTTTTCAGCAAATAACAGGTTTTGGAACTCATCCAGTTCAACCAGTATCTTTCCAAGTTTTTCTTTGGTTTCTTTTTTATCCAGGTCATTGGGCGCCCGGGTACTTATTTCACTTATTATTATTTTCCCCATAATCATTTTTTGAATGACCCGCAATATACTACATCAGATAAACCTTATCAGCACGGGTAAAAAAAACAGGAAATTCTGTTGTTGTTTGCAGACCTTTGCCACCTGATTTTTTAAAATGAAAGGTAGTTTTATCAATTGGGCCATATTCGTCATCTTGTGTTTTATATGGGGTAGTTCTTTTAAACTGATGAGGGACAGCAGTGCGGCACTCTCTGCCCCCCAAATTGCCGCCCTACGAATATTTTCAGCAGGTCTTGTATTTCTGCCTTTAGCTTTTTTTCATTTTTCAAAAATTCCCCGTTCCAAAACAGGAGTCGTTATACTCAGCGCAGTATTTGGCAACCTGCTGCCTGCTTTTTTATTTGCCATTGCCCTTACCAAAATTGACGGTTCGCTTGGTGGAATTCTCAATTCTCTCACTCCTATTTGTGTAGTGGTTGTCAGCATTCTTTTTTTTAAAAGCAAGATCGAAACCCAGAAAATCATTGGTGTGCTGACGGGTTTCATGGGATTGGTGCTTTTGACAATTTATCCTGCTTTAACTGGGGGGAAAAATATCAGCTTTAATAACCTTGGTTACACTTTACTCATCGTGTTGGCCACTTTTCTTTATGGGATCAATGTTAACATGGTATCCCATTTTTTGAAAGGGATCAATCCCATTCACATTGCCACTGTTTCACTGGCCTGTATGACGATTCCAACGGGCATTGTTTTATGGCAGCAAGGTTTTCAGGATATTGATTTCAACAACAAAATTGTACAAAATGCTGTTCTTATGTCTGCCGCTCTTGGTATAGTGGGCAGTGCCATTGCCACTGCTTTGTTTTATATACTGGTGCAAAGAGCCGGGGGATTATTTGCATCCCTGGTTACCTATGGCATCCCGTTTATAGCTTTATTCTGGGGCTTTATGGATGGAGAAAAAATTACCTGGATAGAATTCATTTGCCTTGGGATCATCCTGTTGGGGGTTTATCTTGCCAATCGCCCCGATAAAAAAAAGACATCGCTTACGAAAAATAATCTCTTTTAAACAGCCATTATTTCTTTTTCCTTGCTGGCCAGGTGTTTTTCTACGGCTGAAATAAATTTACCTGTTATTTCCTGAACATCGGCTTCTGCATCTTTTGCAGCATCTTCACTCAGCCCGCTTTTCTGCAATTTTTTGATATGTTCAATAGCATCCCGGCGGATATTCCGGATGGCTATTTTGGAATTCTCTCCTTCATGATGGCATTTTTTTACCAGTTCTTTCCGGCGTTCCTCTGTAAGCGGAGGCAGAAACAGACGAATGAGATTACCATCGTTTTGAGGGTTAATACCAATATTAGCCGCAATGATTGCTCTTTCTATAGGCTGCAACATATTTTTCTCCCAGGGTTGAATGCTGAGTGTACGGGCATCCATAACGCTGATATTTGCTACCTGGTTGATAGGCATGGGCGAACCATAATAATCAATCATAATACCGTCAACAATCTGGGGATTGGCTTTACCTGCCCTTATTTTTACCAATTCTGCTTCCAGGTGACCTATTGCTTTTTTCATGTGGTCTTCAGCCACTGAAATGATCGATGAAATATTTTCTGTCATATGTTATTATTTTGAAACTTTTCCCCTTTTTGCGGCAAAGCAAAGCTAATAAAAGAGTGGAATTCAAGTGCAGCATCCTGTAGAAAAAATGCCCGGATTTTGCCAGTAGTGTGTTAAATAGGTTTGAGAATTAATTCTGTTCAGCCGCAGGCGACTCTTTGGTCAGCGTAACCACTTTTAAAGCTGTTTTGAGTTCTTTAGCTCCATCACTCCGTTTTGCAATAACCATTTTGCGTCGTGGTTTGGCATAATACAACATCCCTAACCCGGTAAATGAAAGTATCAGCATTATCAACAACAGATAATTAGGCCCTAATGATCGTCCAAGATAAGCGAGTAATATAAAACCAATGTTTATACTAACACAGGTAAAAGTTACAGCAGCATGACTAAGCCCCCTGTCAAGCAACAGGTGATGAACATGGTTGCGGTCAGGTGTAAAAGGAGATCGTCCTTTTAGTATACGGATGCTGAATACACGGAGCGTATCCAAAAGTGGAACAATGAGTATTGCAAATCCCACAGCAACTGCTGACTGAACCGGCAGCGCTACCAAAGGAGAATCTGCTACATTAATAAACTTAATAACGAGAATAGAATTTACCAGGCCGATCATCAGGGAGCCCGAATCACCCATAAATATTTTGGCAGGCTGATGATTGAATATCATAAATGCCACTAAACTGCCCGCCATAGAAAAAGACAGCAAAGCATAGGCCTGTTGATTAATAATAAAGAAATAAATGCCAAAAACAAGCATACTGAGAATACCCAGGCTGGCCGCCAGCCCGTCAACACCGTCTATCAGGTTAAAAGAGTTGATAACAACAATAATTGTAAGATAAGATAATGCAAGACCAAATCCTTCGGACACAAATTCAAAGCCAAATAAACCATGCATACTATCCAGCCGGATACCTCCCAGGTGAATGAGAATAGATGCTGCGATGATCTGGCCAATGAATTTCTTTGATGCCGATAATATCATCAGGTCGTCCTTAAGTCCGAGGAAAAAAATAACCAAAGCTGCTGCAAAAAAGTACTGAAATTCAGGATTCAGGTACCCCTGTATGGATAAAAGGGATGCGAGTAAAAAGCCTGCGAATATACCTACTCCACCCAATGATGCAACAAGACGGGTATGGAGTTTTCTTTCATCCGGTATATCATACAGATTCTTTTTTTCTGCTACCTGCAAAATAATGGGGATTGCCAGAAAGGTGATGATAAATGAAACAGCAGCAGTCAGTAAAACGTCTAAGACAAGCATTTAAGCAGTGTTTTCTAAGTCAAAAATATTTAAACTCCCGGTTTTTCAGGTATATTTTCATTTTATACGGTTTCCCGTTGGATTGAACTTGCCGCAGATTGATTTATCAGGTTGGCTTTTGTATTCAAAAAGATTGCACTTTTGCAGCGCTGATCCTGACTTTGAGCAGGCAAGATACAAAAAGTTTAATCAGAACCTATTAATTATGCATGAACTTTCATCCATTGCCACACAAATAAGACGGGATATCTTAAGAATGGTGCATGGCGCCAGTAGTGGCCATCCGGGCGGCTCATTAGGTTGTGCCGATTTTTTTACAGCCTTGTATTTCAAGGTGATGAAACATGACCCTTCCTTCAAAATGAATGCTACGAATGAAGACGTATTTATTCTATCTAACGGTCATATTTCGCCGGTTTTTTATTCTGCCCTTGCCCGTTCAGGTTATTTCGACACTAAAGAACTGGTAACTTTTCGTAAAATAAATTCCCGTTTGCAGGGCCACCCTGCCACCCATGAACATTTACCGGGTGTGCGGATCGCTTCGGGGTCATTGGGCCAGGGTATGAGTGTGGCTATCGGGGCTGCCCTAACTAAAAAATTAAACGGGGAAACTAATATTGTTTTCTCTCTCCATGGCGATGGGGAACTGGATGAAGGCCAGGTATGGGAAGCCATCATGTTTGCAGCCCATCATAAAGTAGATAATCTTATTTCCACCATTGACTGGAACGGACAGCAGATTGACGGGCCCACTGATAAAGTAATGAGTCTCGGTAATATCCGTCAGAAATTTGATGCCTTTGGCTGGACCACTTTAGAAATGAACGGTAATGATATGGACGATGTAATAGTTACCCTGGAAAAGGCAAGATCAATGGTCGGCCAGGGAAAACCAATTGCAATTATGATGCATACCATCATGGGCAAAGGTGTTGACTTTATGGAAAACGACCACAACTGGCATGGCGTAGCGCCAAATGATGAACAATTGGCAAAGGCATTGGCGCAGTTGCCGGAGACTTTAGGAGACTATTGAGACCTGCGATTTTCAGGATTTTACGGGATTAAAAGGAAATCAGGACAAATTTTCTTTTCTGAATCATTTTACAACTTTAAGGGGTATCCTATTTCCCAAATAATCTTATCTAATCCTGAAAATCCTGGTTCTATTCACTTCTTAACGAAAATTCCTGCGCTGCGGCTCTTCTTGATGGCATCCAGGAAGCTATTAAAGCAATTACAAAAATGGTTGCTCCCACTAACAGGAAATCCATAACATTTAGTTTTACGGGAAAATAATCTATAAGAAAAGACCCCCCGGTAAGCGGAATGAGATGAAAATTTATTTGCAATACGGCAATCAATACGGCCAGGGCCATACCTGCCAAACCACCAATGATGGCCAGTAAAAATCCTTCTGTCAAAAATATCTTTTGAATAAACCAGCTATTGGCTCCCATGGCATGTAATGCCGCTATATCTTTTTGTTTTTCCAATGAAAGCATCCGCAAAGCTCCGATCATATTAAAAGCAGCCACCATAAGTATAAGGCATGCTATCGCATAAATGACCCAGCGCTCCATATTCATCACTGAATAAAGGCTTTTATTTTGCTGGTATTTGTTCTGAATAAGATACCCTGACCCAAAGATCTGCCGGACCTGGTTCTTTACTTCCTGTGATGCGTCCGGGTCGTTCAAAGCAATCTCCACTCCGCTGAATTCATTTGCGCCCATTTTCATGGCTCTTTTGGTAAAACCAATATTGGTAATGCCATACTTGTTATCAAAGTCCTGCTGAATTAAAAATGCAGCAGCAGAACGGATGGTATCATTGCTTATGTCCTCCAGCAGGTTGATCTGTTCCGTATTACTTTTCCGGGGCAAATAAATTTTGAGGGTGAAAATATTCCGGTCAGCCTGGATGCCAAGGGCCCCTTCCACCCCGGCACCTAAGATCAGTTTAGGGATCTCTTCGTTTCCAAGATCATATTCTCCATTTATCAAATGATCCGCCACTCCGCTGACATAGCGGTAATTTTCATCTACTCCCTTTAAATAAACAACGGACTGGTAATCGCCATTTTGCAAAAGCGCTTTTTCTTCTACGACCAGTGAAAAATTTTTAATGCCATTGAGGCCTTTTAATTTTTGTAATTGTTCAGGTGTAATCGTGATCACTTTTCCTGAAACGGGGGATATTTTCAGGTCTGTATAAAAAGAAGAGTAAAGCGATTTGACAAGGTCTTCAAAGCCGTTAAATACACTCAGAACTAATATCAACGCAGCCGTACCGATAATAATGGCAACAATACTTATCCATGCAATGACATTGATAGCATTGGTTGATTTTTTTGCTTTGAAATACCGCCAGGCAAATAAGAAATGCAAGGGAAAATATTATTGATTATTAATTATTGATTATTCTATCAGGTTGAAAACAGGCAATAGACAATAGACAATATGCAATTAGCAATGGGCAATATGCAACCGGCGATTTCCCGGTACAATATGACTATAATAAAATAAACAGCCTTGCCAATTGCCTATTCTTCACTCCCGTTTTTCTTTTCCTCTTCAATCTTTTTAAAAACTTCTTCCATTTTAAAAACATGATCCAGCGTATCATCCTGAAAAAATTTCAATACCGGTATGCTGCGAAGCTGATGCCGAACTTTCGTTGCCAGTTCTTTTTTTATTTCATGGTGCCGGTCCTCTATTTTTTGCATAGCGGTTTTTACATCCTTCACCTGGAAAAAACTGATGTAAAATCTTGCTTCCAGCAGGTCAGGAGTCACTTTTACTGATGAAATCGATACCATGCCACCATCAATCATGCTTAATCCCAACCGTTGAAATATTGTATTCATCTCTCCATTCAGCAGGCCGGCTATCTGTTTCTGTCGTTTTCCTTCTTCCATATTTAATCATTTATTTGCCCGCCTTCGTCCCGTATTAAACGGGACTTCGGCGGACGACGTAAAATTAGTTACTTTGCTGCTCTGCACAGAAGCAATTTTCCATGAAGCAATATTCCCGGATCTTTCAATACTTAAGCGCCTATAAAGGAAAAATCTTTCTTTATTTTTTATTTACCCTTCTTAGTATCATTTTTTCTATCGTATCTATTGGCATGCTGATGCCTTTCCTGCAGCTTATATTTACCGGCGAGGGAATCATTAAGTCAACGAAAAGCCCTGTCATCAATTGGATCAATGATTTTCTGACTGACACTGCCAACCCGGGAAATGAAATAAGGACACTGGGTCTTATCTGCATACTGATGGTGAGTTTTATTTTACTGAAAAACCTGTTCCTTTATCTTTCATACTATGTACTCAACCCGCTGAAGAATAAGATCGTCAACCAGCTCAGGGAAGACCTGTATGACAAAGTGCTGCGATTGCCCATTGGTTTTTTCAATGAAAAAAGAAAAGGCGATCTGATGAGCCGTATGACCAATGATGTGGGTGAAGTGGAGGGATCATTGATCGGCGCACTGGAAGGCTGGATAAAAGACCCCCTGACCATTATCGTCACGCTTACCGTGTTATTTCTTATTAGCGTAGAACTCACCTTGTTTATACTTATACTGATCCCTGTGCTGGGCCTGGTCATTGGCCGCATCACCCGCTCCTTAAAAAAACATTCCCAGGAGGTGGCCAAAAAATACGGTGAAACGCTCTCCACGCTGGATGAAACACTGGGCGGACTTCGGGTGATAAAGGCATTCAATATTGAAAAGTTATTACGTAATAAGTTTTTCAAAACAAATGAAGAGTTACTGAAAGCTAAAAACAGCATCTCTTACCGGAGGGATCTGGCTTCGCCGCTTTCAGAAGTATTGGGGGTAATTCTTTTTACTGCTGTTTTATATTATGGAGGAAGCCTGGTATTGCAAAACAAGTTGCTGGAAGCATCTGCATTCCTTGGTTTTCTTGGTATTTTCTATAATATCATCAACCCCGCCAAAGCTTTGTCTACTTCTTTCAGCAATATGAGAAAAGGCGGCGCTGCCATCAACCGCATTGAAGAGATATTGAAAACACCAATTACTGTTGATGACAACCCCAACGGTAAACAACTGCATGTTTTTACTGATAAGATTGAATTCAGGAATGTAACTTTTGCTTATGATGATGCCGTTATCCTGAACAATGTCAACCTTACCGTGTTAAAGGGAAAAACAGTGGCGCTTGTTGGTTCATCGGGCGCCGGGAAATCAACTTTAGCTGACCTGGTACCCCGGTTTCACGATGTGACCAGCGGCGAAGTATTCATTGACGGAATAAACATCAAAGATTATTCTCTGTATTCGGTGCGCAGCCAGATGAGTATTGTAACGCAGGAACCTATTTTATTTAATGACAGCATTGCCAATAATATCAAATTGGGAAAAGAAAATGCCACGGAAGAAGAAATAACAGAAGCAGCAAAAATTGCCAATGCCCATGAATTTATCATTAAGAAGGAAGGGGGCTATCAAAGCAATATCGGCGACCGGGGCAGCAAACTCAGCGGTGGCGAAAGACAGCGGTTGACCATTGCGAGAGCTGTTTTAAAAAATCCACCTATCCTTATCCTGGATGAAGCCACGTCATCCCTTGATACAGAAAGTGAACGCCTGGTGCAGGATGCCATCAACAATATGATGCAAAACCGTACCAGCATTGTAATTGCCCACCGCCTCTCTACCATCCGTCACGCCGATGAAATAATTGTTTTACAAAAAGGAATGATTGTAGAAAGAGGAAACCATGAGGAATTGCTGGCACAAAATGGTTTTTACCGGAAATTGGTTGAGATGCAGGAGGTGAGATGATGCCCTTAAGGGAATAAAAAATAAGGAATAAGAAATGAAAAATAAAAAAGTGGGCTTCGTAGGGATAAGATATTCGATGAAGGATTTTTAAAATATTTTGAAAGCCCCGGGGGCAAAGACAGGACTTTTTTATTTCTTATTTTTAATTCCTCATTATTAATTTTTCAAAACCTCCCGGCTAATAACCAACTTCTGTATCTCTGAAGTCCCTTCACCGATCGTACACAATTTGGCATCCCGATAATGTTTTTCCACCGGAAAATCTTTGGTGTAACCATAACCGCCAAAAACCTGTACGGCATCGTTTGCCACTTTTACAGCCACTTCACTGGCATAGTATTTTGCCATCGCCGCCTCTTTGGTCATTGGTTGGTTTCGGTTTTTCAAATCACAGGCTAGCAAGGTCAGCAAATCAGCTGCCGCAATCTCGGTTGCCATATCTGCCAATTTAAAAGAGATGCCCTGGAAATTTGAAATAGGCTGGTCAAACTGGTGCCGCTCCTGTGAGTATTTCAAAGCCGCTTCATAAGCTCCTTTGGCAATGCCGAGTGAAAGAGATGCAATAGATATTCTGCCACCATCCAATACTTTCATAGACTGTTTAAATCCTTCTCCCACTTCTCCCAGCCGGTTGGCATCGGGAATACGGCAATTATCAAAAATCATTTCAGTGGTTTCGCTGGCCCGCATACCGAGTTTGTTTTCTTTTTTTCCCGCACTTAATCCTTTTGTTCCTCTTTCCACCACAAATGCCGTTGAATTATTCTTAGTTCTTGATTCACCGGTGCGGCAAATAACTACAGCAATATCACCGCTATTGCCATGAGTGATCCAGTTTTTGGTGCCATTGATCACCCAATCATTGCCCTCTTTCACCGCAGTGCATTTCATATTTCCTGCATCGCTGCCGGTGTTGGCTTCGGTAAGACCCCAGGCACCAATCCATTCTGCTGTAGCCAGTTTGGGCAGCCACTTTTTCTTTTGTTCTTCATTGCCAAAGCCCATGATATGGCCTGTGCAAAGTGAATTGTGCGCAGCAAGACTCAGTCCGATTGAACCACAAACCTTAGCGATTTCTTCAATAACTGATTTGTATTCAAAATAAGAAAGCCCGGCGCCGCCATATTTTTCCGGTACCAGCACACCCATTAAACCCAGTTTTCCCATTTTTTTAAAAATATGAACCGGGAATTCCTGGCTTTCGTCCCATTCCATTACATGTGGCTTAATGTATTGTTGCGCAAAATCACGGGCAGTCTGTGCCACCTGTTGGGTTAGTTCGGCTGGTTGAAAATTCATACAAGAAAAATAATTAGTTACGCTGTAATAACTATGCCACTCCATGTAAAAGGGGTGGCACAGCATTCGCCTTCAAATGAAGCAAGCAATCATTAAAGGCAGGTGCAAGGTAAGGGAAATTTTTAAAAACCTAACAACCGTTAGTATAATTCTGAAATAACAATTTTCCACCGGGAATAAACTGTGAAAAAACCGATCAATAAACTTCCCCCATATAATAGCTTAGTTGCTGAACCCTCCAAAGCGAATCGCATTGTATGGTAGTATAATAGTCTGTTTCTTTAAACTGAAAAATGAGAATTTCTTTGGTTTTAATATTTCTGTATCCAAATGTTTTCACATTTTTCTTAAAAACACTGATGGTATCATGATGGTAAACAACATACTGTTTACCGGACAGTTCATTCTTTGTAATTATAGAATAGTTGCCAATAAGATCATGATATGAAAGATTTGTCAGGGCTATCTGTTTATAACCTGTGCAGGAAAGAAGCGGTAAAATAAAGATTAATATGGCTGACCTGGTTTTCATTTTTCTCTTTAGAAGCTATCGAATTTATTTTACTTAAACTCCAAAGTAAGCCCGTCGTAAGCAAGATGGATGCCATCCGGAAGTTCGGATTCAATATCCTGATGCCGGCCCAATTGGTGAGAGATATGGGTGAAATAAGCTTTTGGCACTTTTAATTCTTCCGCCATTTCTATGGCCTCTTCCAGCGTGAAATGTGAAATGTGTTTTTGTTTCCGGAGGGCATTAAGTACCATGGCTTCACTTCCTCTTATTTTTTCTTTTTCGCTTTCATCAATCCGGTTGGCATCAGTAATGTAAGTGAAATGGCCAAACCGAAAACCCATCACCGGCATTTTTAAATGCCAGACAAGAATGGGAACAATGGGAATATCCCCGACTACAAAAGGATCAAGGGTGATGGTGTTTAAAGTAAGTTCGGGAATGCCGGGATATTTTGTATCAGTAAAAGCATAATAAAAATCCCTGCGCAGGGCTTCTTCTGTCAATGAATCTGCATAAAGGTTCATTGGTTTTTTAGCATGGAAATTAAAGGCCTTCACATCATCCAGGCCCGCCAGGTGGTCTTTGTGCGGGTGGGTGAAAATAACCGCATCGAGGTGTTTTATTTTTTGCCGAAGCATCTGGTAGCGGAAGTCAGGGCCTGTATCTACCACCAGTGTTGTGCTGGCAGATTGTACCAGGATACTTGACCGAAGACGTTTATCCTTTTTGTCCGGGGAAGAACAAACTTCACAGTCACAGCCGATCATCGGCACACCACCACTGGTGCCGCTGCCAAGAAATGTTATTTTGATGGGGGGGTAAGACACATCACAAAACTACGTGTTGTGAATGATTTTATTTTTTACAGCTTACAACAATTTCCCTTTCGCTAAAACCTGAACGATTGAACAACTGCTCATTAAAGGGAAGAATCTTCACAGCAAAACCAGCCTGGTTTAACCGTTCTGATATTCCTTCAACACTGTATATCCTCACATGATCCTCCTGGCCAAAATTCTTCAGGCGTTCCTTGCCTGTTGTAATGGAAGCATCTTCAAAAATTTCGCCTTCCCGGTATGGTGTTTGCAAAAGCATAATTCCGCCGGGTTTCAATACCCTGAATAATTCTGCTATCGCTTTTTGGTCATCGGTAATATGTTCCAGTATATGGTAGCAAATAATAAGGTCAAAAAAATTATCCCGGATCTGAATAGCAGTGATATCAAATTGATGATCTGAAATAAACTCATTGCCAAAATCCGAAGAAAAATATTCTATCCCCGGCATTTTTTTAAATTTCCGGAACAATGCTCTTGATGGCGAAAAGTCCAGCACCCTTCCCTGCAACATGTTTTCTTTTTTAAGCAGATCATATAACCGGCGGTCCCTTGGCAAACTTCCGCAGCGGGCACATAATAATTCCCCGTTTTGTAATGTAATGAAGCGCTTAAAAGAACCCTCACAGACTATACAATGATATTTATTTCCCAGGAAAAAAAGTGAGTATGTTTTTCTTAAGAAGGGTTCAATTTTGAAAACAAGCTTTTGCGGAAGAATCTTCTTTACTATTTTTTTAAGAAATAAATACATAGCGAAATGAATTCACTAAAGCTGAATAAAGCTGATAACCGGTAAATAGATCAGTAAAGCGGGAAAATATTTATTATGGCGCTTTCGTTTCAAGTTTTGCAAGAATTTCAGCATATATCTTTTTAGATTCCCCGGTAAGTATATCAATATTGATTTCTAATTGCGGTATCAGGTCAATCAATGTATTGATCCGCCCTTCTGTTTGCAAAAATTTATTCAGCACTACCACTTTTCTTTCTTCCAGTATGCAATAGCCACTCTGAAAGGTACCTCTTTCGTAACGCAGTACATAGCCTGCCTCTTCCGGAATCGCTTCTAATTTATCGAGAGTGGATTGATTGTATTTCATAAAAGCAAATTTAGCCATAAGAATTTCTTTACCCTGAATTTTTACCCTGAAATTGTTCACAACAACATTTTTTTAATACCTTTAAATGAGAAATAGCTGGCATGAAAAAAAATCTTTTCCTTTTTCCCGCTTTTCAGTTAACGGTTATTGCTTTTAGCCAAAAGATTTTGCCGGAATTTGGACAAATTGATAAAGCCGATCTCCTGTTGAAATCATGTTCGTTCGAGCCGGATGCTGACGGGATGGAAATATTTGATGTGCAGGAATCAGAGTATGAACCCTCAGCTTTTGTCGAAAAAATAAGAACAGAAAGAAGAGTGCGGATTAAAATTTTCAATGAAAAAGGCTATCCTTATGGCTCTGTCCGGATTCCTTATTACAATAATAAAAAAAATACCACGATAAGCGACCTGAAAGGGATCGTTTATACCCTTGATGGCCAGGGGAACACCCTCACATATAAAGTAGAAGAGGCTGATTTCTTCAAAGACAAAGCAATGGAAAAGATCGGGCTGCTTAGTTTCACTTTTCCCAATCTTCAACCCGGTTGTGTAATTGAATACAGTTATACATTAACAGAAAAAAACACCAGCCAGTTTGATACATGGGTGGTCCAGGCTGAGATTCCAACCGCCTATGTTTCCAATGCATTAATTATCCCGGCGTTTTCTAATTTTAAAGAAGTGGTTTTTGGCGCTGATTCAATTTCAAAAAGAACGGAGTTGATCAAGAAAGGTCTCGATAAGAATAAAACCACTTTTTACAGGGAGAATGTACCCGCTTTCAAGCCCGAGCCATATATGAGTTCACGGCGGGACAATATGATCCGTATGTCGTATTTATTTTTCCCGAATAGCAACGCAATGGTTGACAGTTATTCACCCTCGTCTCTCTGGAGAATTGTTGCAAATATGATGTTGAAGTCTACATTTTTCGATGAGCAATTCAGAAAAATAATTCACGGAACTGAAAAAATAGTTGATACCGCCCTTACGATGTTCAATACAGACGACAAGGTCCGGTATCTTGTCCGTGCTGTAAAAACGAGAATACCCGAAAGCCAGGGGCAATCATCGTTTCCGGATGATATTTCAGATACCTGGAAAAGCAGGTCGGGAAGTACCGCGGAAATAAACATGGTATTGATGAATCTTTTTAAACGTTCAAATGTCAATTGCTATCCGGTATTGGTAAGTACCCGTGATAATGGAAAAATTAACCTGGATTTTCCGAGTTTTGGACAATTCAATGCTATGGATGTGCTGGTAGTGGATAATGACTTAACTTATTTTATTGATGCCAGTTTGAGATTCCAGCCCTATAACATCCCTCCCCTGAATGTATTAAACAGGCAGGTCTTTATATTAAACCCGGATAATATTCATTGGGCCCTGATAAAAGATGACCGCCCGTTGCTGAAGCAGACTGCAAGTATTTTCGGGGTCCTCACAAAAGAAGGAAAAATGGAGGCAAGTGTTTCTGTCAGTTATTATGATTATGCCAAATCACTGTTCCTGGATTCGTCAGGCAAAGATGCTGACAATAACGAAAGCAGATTCATGAATAAAAAAATACCTGGTTTGAAGATATTATCAGATAACAGGGAAAATAATGCTGACGGGGACCCGCTGATTCAAACAATAGAATTTGACTATGAAACTCAGCAATCAGACGAATTTTATTTCATCAGCCCCCAGCTTCTTGCCGTTAAAAAGACAAACCCTTTTGTTCTTGATAAAAGAAATACTGATATTGATTTTGGATGCAACCAGGAAACCCAGCTTAACATGCACCTGGAAATCCCTGAACCTTTCACTGTAGAACATTTACCGCCTAATATGGTGGTCCGGTCTCCTGATTCAAGCCTTATTTTCACAAGAATCACTTATGCCGACCGTTCAAACATCTCATTCTCCCAGAGCATGGAGATCAAAAGATCTGTTTTTGATAAAAAAGAATATGCCGGAGTATATGAGTTTTTTAACCGGATCCAATCTTTAATGGCAGAAGAGATCATTCTCAAAAAAAAGAAATAGCCCCCATTTACTATTCACCACTCACCATTGATTTTACTTACTCTGCATCTTTATCACCGGAACAATCATTTCCTCCAAACTAACTCCTCCGTGCTGAAAAGTATTACGATAATAGTTCACATAATAATTGTAATTGTTGGGGTAGCAGAGAAAGCTGTCTTCCTTGGCAAAAATGAATGATGAATTGATGGTAGGTACCGGCAAACCAATATCCCTCGGGTCACGGAAAGCAAGGACTTCTTTGGGTTCATAATTCAGGTTCCGGCCATGTTTATAGCGCAGATTAGTGGTAGTTTGTTTATCCCCCACTACTTTGACCGGCGTTTTAACCCTCACACTGCCATGATCGGTGGCTAATACGATTTTAATATTTTTATCAGCAATTTTTTTCAGCGCCTGGTGCAATGGCGAATGTTCAAACCAGGATGCCGTGATGCTGCGGTAACTCATTTCATCACCAGCCAGTTCTTTTAATACTTCCATTTCTGTTCTGGCATGGCTGAGCATATCCACAAAATTGTAAACGATAACATTCAGGTCATTGTTCAGCAGGTTATGAATGTTATTGACCAGGTCAAGCCCGGCCTGGTTATTTACCACTTTGGTATATGATACTTTCAAATCTCCTTTTCCCAATCTTTTCAGCTGTGCCCGAAAAAATTCTTCTTCATGGAGGTTCTTTCCGCCTTCTTCCTCATCATTCTTCCATTGCGCCGGGAATTGTTTTTCAATACTGGCAGGCATTAATCCCGCAAAGATGGCATTGCGGCAGTACTGGGTAGCTGTGGGAAGTATACTGTAAAAACTATCTTCCTCCAGGATACGGAAACTCTCCGAAAAAATTGGTTGAATGGCCTTCCACTGGTCAAACCGTAAATTATCAATCAGCACAAAAAACAACGGAATTCCTTTCTCTGCATGGGGCAGCACTTTAAACTGGAACAATGAATGGCTCATTACCGGTCCGTCCTTGCTTTTGGGATTTACCCAATTGGAATAATTCCTGGATACAAATTTGAAAAACTCTGTATTGGCTTCACTCTTCTGGTTTTGCAATATTTCCTGCATTTCAGGACTATCGCTTTTCTCCATCTCCAGCTCCCAATACACCAATTTTCTATAAATGTCCATCCACTCGTTGTAATCAGGATTACTGTTCAATGCAGTAAAGAGGTGGCGAAACTGCTGCTGGTAGGCCGTGGTAGTTTTTTCTGCCACCAATCTTTTGTTATCAATGATCTTTTTCAAACTCAGCCACACCTGGTTGGGATTGACCGGCTTGATCAGGTAATCGCTTATCTGCGAACCAATGGCATCATCCATCAGGTTTTCAGTTTCATTTTTTGTGATCAAAACCACCGGCAGGGATTGGTTTACTTCTTTGATCTTAGCCAATGTTTCCAACCCTGTAATTCCCGGCATGCTTTCATCTATCAATACCACATCTACAGGGTTTTCTTTTACATAGTCTATTGCATCAAACCCATTGGTAAATGTCTGGACTTCGTATCCCTTGTTTTCGAGGAATAACTTCTGCGATTGCAGGCTTTCTATTTCATCGTCTACCCAGATAATTTTTGCTATTGCCATACTCGTTGTTTGTTTCTGGTTATTGGTATTGATACTGGATTCTTGATTCTGGATTCTGGATTCTGGATTCTGGATTCTGGATTCTGGATTCTGGATTCTTGATTCTTGATTCTGGATGCCGCCAAACCTTTTTCTTAACGTCAATTCTGAGGCAGTGTAGAGACTAACCAGCCACTAGAAACCAGAATCCAGTATCCAGTTCCCGGTATCCAGCCAAAAATAGCTTATTAAACTCTGCCTTTGTACTTTTGCCGCCTGCCCTTTTGAAGCCTTTAACAAAAAAGCAACAATGACGTCAGTCCGCAAAATCATCAACGACCCGGTCTATGGTTTTATTACCATCGATCATCCTTTGATATTGCAGATCATTTCGCATCCTTACTACCAGCGGCTTCGGAATATCCACCAGATGGCATTTGCTCACCTGGTATATCCAGGTGCTGTTCATTCCAGGTTGCATCATTCCCTGGGTGCTTATCACTTAATGTGTACGGCACTGAACGTAATAAAAAGCAAAGCTGTAGAAATAACAGCCGAAGAAGAGTTAGGAGCAAAAGTGGCTATTTTATTGCATGATATAGGTCATGGGCCCTTTTCTCATGCCCTCGAAAATGAGCTGATCAAAGATGTACTTCATGAAGCCATTTCCATTTTGATTATGCGGAAATTGAATGTTGAATTTGGCGGACAACTTCAGACAGCTATTGATATTTTTACCAATAATTACCCAAAAAAATTTTTACACCAATTGGTATCCGGTCAATTGGATGTGGACAGAATGGATTACCTGAACCGGGATAGTTTCTTTACCGGCGTTGCAGAAGGCGTAATTGGCTACGACCGTATCATCAAAATGCTGACAGTAGTTGATGGCGAATTAATGGTGGAGGAAAAAGCCATTTACTCCATTGAAAAATTTTTAGTGTCCCGCCGCCTCATGTACTGGCAGGTGTACCTGCATAAAACAGTGCTGAGCGCCGAAATGACGCTGGTAAAAATTATCCGTCGTGCCAAAGAACTGATCGGAAAGGGTCAGCCCGTGAAAGCCAGTTCTGATGATCTGGACTTTTTTCTACAACATGTCTCATCGGCTTTTTCCTTTGAACAGCACCTGGAAACATTTTGCCGGATCGACGATCATGATGTAATGGCCACCATTAAAAACTGGAGCCGGCACCCTGATAAAATATTAGCCAGCATTTGCCGTTCTTTGGTGGAACGAAATTTGCTGAAAGTGAAACTGCAGGCTGAACCATTTGACGAAGCATTCGTGAGCCAGAAAAGAAAAGAGGCCTGCCTGGCATCAGGGATCAGTGAAAAAGAATCGGAGTATTTTGTGTTTACAGGTGAAGCAAGTAATACAACTTATAATCCCGGGGATGAACGGATCAATATTCTATTCAAGGACGGAACGATTAAGGATATTTCACAGGTAGACAATGCCCTGATTCATTATAACAGCGGTCTTGCCTATGGCGAGATTAAAAAATATTACATTTGTTATTTAAGAAGTCAGTAAGTCAAACAGGTTATAACAGTGACTCTTTTGACTTATTTGACCCATTTGACCTATTTGACTGATTTGACATAATATGACCTGATATGACTTTTCCAGCTACACAAATAGCACTTATTGTAAACGGCAAGCTAGAAGGCGATGCCTCCACAGCTGTTAATTCTTTTGGAAAAATTGAAGACGCCGTGGAAGGACAGCTTACTTTTTTTGCCAATCCCAAATATGAAGAATTTTTATACAGCACTAAAGCCTCTATTGTAATTATCCATGAAGATTATGTGTTAAAACAGCCTGTTCATGCAACAATTATCCGTGTGCCTGATGCTTACTCTGCTTTTGCAACACTCCTCAGTAAATACCAGGAAATAATGCAGCAGCAACTGGTTGGTGTGCAGGTACCAAGTTATATTTCCAAAACTGCCTCTTATGGACAAAATGTCTTTATCGGCGCCTTTGCTTACCTCGGGGAAAATGTAAAACTGGGTAATAACACAAAAATATTTCCCAATGCGTATATAGGGGATAATGTAACCGTTGGTGATAACAGCATTATTCATCCTGGTGTAAAAATTTATCATGACTGCAAAGTGGGAAGCCAGGTAACCATTCATGCGGGAACCGTTATTGGAAGCGATGGTTTTGGTTATGCACCCCAGGCAGACGGCACCGTGAAAAAAGTACCGCAAATAGGAAATGTGGTTATTGAGGATAATGTGGAAATTGGCGCCAACACAACCATCGACAGAGCAACGATCGGTTCTACGCTGATAAAATCCGGCGCTAAACTGGATAACCTGATCCAGATAGCCCATAATGTTGAAGTTGGAAACTTTACGGTTATAGCCGCCCAGGCCGGTATCAGCGGCAGTACCAAAATAGGTAGCGGCGTGATCATTGGTGGGCAGGCAGGTCTTGCAGGTCATATCAATATTGCGGATAATGTAAAGATCAATGGACAAAGCGGGGTGAATAAATCAGTTAAAACTGCTGGAATTTCTATAACCGGAACAAATGCCTATGAATATACAAAGGCTATGCGAAGTATGGCGATTGCACGAAATCTTCCTGAAATAGATAAAAAAATTAAAGAATTAGAGGCATTGGTGAAACAATTATTAGCAGAGAAAATATCTTAGGCAGTAAAAAATATTTTTTCATGAAGATTAGTGGTTTCACTTTTGTTCGCAATGCAGTAAAATTTGATTACCCGGTTGTTGAATCTATTTCTTCCATTCTGCCCATAGTTGATGAATTCATTGTTAGTGTGGGTAACTGTGTTGATGGCACCCTTCAACTGATTGAATCCATACAATCACCAAAAATAAAAATAGTTCATTCTGCCTGGGATGATTCAATCCGGGAAGGGGGAAAAGTGCTTGCAATGGAAACTGATAAAGCCTTTGCTCACATAAGTCCTGGTAGCGACTGGGCCTTTTATATCCAGGCGGACGAAGTGGTTCATGAAAAAGATCTGCCAAATATTGTTAAGACAGCCAGGCAGTACCTGCCAGATACAAGAATACAGGGATTAATCTTTAAGTTTATCCATTTCTATGGAACGTATGATTATATAGGCGATTCCCGCCGCTGGTACAGCCATGAAATACGGATTATCCGTAATGATAAAAAAATACACTCCTACCGGGATGGACAGGGGTTCCGCACCGGGAATGACATTAAATTAAAAGTAAAACAGGCCGATGCTTCCATATATCATTATGGTTGGGTTCGCCATCCGAATAAGCAGTTAGAGAAACTCGGCATTTTTTATGGTCTTTGGAACGGTGAAAAATACATTGCTCCGCCAATAAATGAAAAAGATCAGTTTGATTTTTTAAAAAATGCCGATTCTGTCATTGCATTTAAAGGTCAGCACCCCAACGTTATGCAAAAAAGGATCACTGAAAAAAACTGGAAGTTGAATTTTGATGTTACCAAAAAGAAATTTTCATTCCAAAACAAACTCATGTACAGATTTGAAAAATTAACGGGAATCCGGCTTTTCCGGTTCAGGAATTATACTAAAATATGACGCCATAAACCTCTTTTCACTTTTTTTACCGAATGGCTATCTTTGCCCCTCTTAAATCAATTGCATGGCTCCAAACTTTAATCCCGATAAACAGCATACGCTTAAAACAGCTGTCAGTATTTCCGGTACGGGATTGCATACCGGGGTCATGGCTGACCTGACCATGAAACCGGCTATTCCTGGTTTTGGTTACCAGTTTCAGCGGATCGATCTGCCCCATCAGCCCGTAATCAAAGCAGATTGTGACCTGGTTACAGATGTAAGCCGTGGCACTACGCTGGAAGTAAACGGGGCAAAAGTGAGTACGGTTGAGCATGTACTGGCTGCCCTGGTTGGTATGGGTGTTGATAATTGCCTGATTGAAATTAACGGGCCCGAAATGCCCATCATGGACGGCAGTTCTGAACCTTTTGTTGAATTGATTGAAGAATCTGGTGTGGTAGAACAGGATGCTGCTAAAGTCTGGTACAGCATTGATGAAAACATCTTTCATTATGATGATGCCAAAAGGGTGGAAATGGTAGCTATGCCATCGATGGAATACCAGGTTACAACACTGATTGATTTTAATTCGCCGGTATTGGGCACCCAGCATGCAGGGCTGAAGCATATCCGTGACTTTAAAGAAGAAATTGCTCCCTGCCGCACATTCTGTTTTTTACATGAACTGGAAACACTGCTTGATAATAACCTCATCAAGGGCGGTGATGTAAACAATGCAATCGTTATAGTTGATAAGCCGGTTAATGAAAAAGAATTGGCGAGACTCGCCAAAATTTTCCGCAAAGACAAAATAGAAATAAAAAGCGAAGGTTACCTGAACAACCTGGAATTGCGATTTCCTAATGAACCGGCCAGGCATAAGTTACTGGATGTAATAGGGGACCTGGCACTGATCGGGTATCCCATAAAAGGGCGCATTCTTGCCAACAGACCGGGGCACAGTACCAATGTGGAGTTTGCAAAAAAGATAAAACAGTACATTAAAAAAAATAAACACACAAAAGGAATCCCGGTTTATAACCCGAATCAACCTCCCGTGTTTGACCAGCAGTTCATAGAAAAAACGTTACCTCACCGTTTTCCTTTTGCCTTAGTTGATAAGATCATTGAATTAAGCGATACACATATTGTGGGAATCAAGAATGTTACATTTAATGAATGGTTTTTCCAGGGGCATTTTCCCGGTAATCCCGTTATGCCGGGAGTATTACAGGTCGAAGCGCTTGCACAATGCGGGGGTATTCTTGCCATCAATATGAGCGGCGAAGGGCAGTATGATACTTATTTTCTGAAAATAGACAACTGCAAGTTCAAGAATATTGTAAGACCGGGAGATACCCTTATTCTTAAAATGGAATTATCTTCCCCAATACGACGTGGGATCTGCGAGATGAAAGGGACCACTTATGTAGGCAATAAGGTTTGTGCTGAGGCTGACCTGGTAGCACAGATCATAAGGAAATAAAAGACACCCCAAACCCGGTCTTCAGGCAAGTTCAGTAGGGCTTTAGAAACATTCACATTTAAATGTCATGATAAATCGCTGAAATGCCCATTTTACGGGCATTTTCTTTTATCCACAAGCAGCTAAAATTGGGATAAAAATTGGGTTAAAAATCCGGATGAAGAGGCCTTATTTTCGTACTTTTGTCCACATCCTTTTTTTCAATTCTAACAACAGGATTTTATCATCTTTATGACCACAGAAGCTAAAGAAAAAGCCGCCCTTATTTCTGCTAATTACGGTGCAGACAGTATCCAGGTATTAGAAGGTTTGGAAGCCGTTCGTAAACGGCCGGCCATGTACATTGGTGATATTGGTGTAAAAGGGTTGCACCACCTCGTTTATGAAGTAGTGGACAATTCCATTGACGAAGCATTAGCCGGCTATTGCAAGAATATCACAGTTACTATTCACGAAGACAATTCTGTTTCGGTAGAAGATGATGGCCGCGGTATTCCTACCGGTATGCATCACAAAGAAAAAAAGTCTGCCTTAGAAGTAGTGATGACCTTGCTGCATGCCGGCGGTAAGTTTGATAAAGATTCGTACAAGGTATCCGGCGGTTTGCATGGTGTGGGTGTCAGTTGCGTAAATGCATTAAGTAAATTGATGCATGTAACAGTTAACCGTGATGGCAAAATATTTGAGCAGGAATATCAAATTGGTGTTCCCCAATATCCTGTTCGTGAAATTGGAGCCAGTGATACCACGGGAACTAAAGTGCATTTCTGGCCGGATGATTCCATTTTCATCACGTTGGTTTATAATAAAGACATTTTAGAAGGTCGTCTCCGGGAACTATCCTATTTAAACAAGGGTGTCCGCATCATACTGAATGATGAAAGAGAAAAAGAAGAAGATGGTTCAATGTATTCCAATGTTTTTTACAGTGAGGGGGGGATCGTGGAGTTTGTTGAAATGCTTGACAAAAACGCCGGCCGTAATTCACTCATACCTAAAGTTATTTTTGTAGAAGGCAGGGACGAAAACACCAATGTTGTGGTGGAAGTGGCTTTAAGTTATAACGACAGTTATAACGAACATATTTATTCTTATGTGAACAATATCAATACTATTGAAGGAGGCACCCATGTATCCGGTTTCCGCCGTGCATTGACAAGGGTCTTCAAAAGCTATGGCGATAAGAATGGCCTGTTTGAAAAAGCCAAAGTGGAAATTGAAGGCGATGATTTCCGGGAAGGATTAAGCTCTATTATATCGGTAAAAGTTCCCGAGCCGCAGTTTGAAGGACAAACCAAGACCAAGCTTGGGAATAATGAAGTGATGGGTGTGGTTGATTCCACTGTTTCAAAAGTATTGGAGGCCTACCTGGAAGAAAATCCAAGGGAAGCCAAGAACATTGTATCAAAAGTCATTCTTGCTGCACAGGCAAGGGCGGCTGCGAGAAAAGCAAGGGAGTTGGTTCAGCGTAAGTCAGTATTGACAGGTGGTGGCTTGCCCGGTAAATTGGCTGATTGTTCCGATAGAGATCCTGAACGCTGTGAGTTATTCCTCGTTGAGGGTGATTCAGCAGGCGGTACGGCCAAACAAGGAAGAGACAGAAGCTTCCAGGCTATTCTGCCCTTAAGAGGTAAAATACTGAACGTAGAAAAAGCCATGGAGCATAAGATCTACGATAATGAGGAGATCAGGAATATGTTCACTGCCCTTGGTGTAAAAATGGGAACACCCGAAGACCCGAAGGCGCTTGACCTTAGCAAACTCCGTTATCACAAACTTATCATTATGACGGATGCCGATGTAGACGGTTCTCACATTGCCACCCTTATTCTCACTTTTGTATATCGTTATATGACCGAGCTGGTGGAGCAGGGATATGTTTACATTGCCCAACCCCCTTTATACCTGATCAAAAAAGGAAAAGAACAGGCTTATGCTTACAATGAGATACAACGTAAAGCCCTTATCGATAAAATTGGCGGTGGAAAAGATGATTCGGTCAATATCCAGCGCTATAAAGGTTTGGGTGAAATGAATTCTGAACAACTTTGGGAAACCACCATGAACCCCGATACCCGGACATTAAAGCGGGTTACTATTGAAAGCGCTGCTGAAGCCGACCGTATCTTCAGCATGCTGATGGGCGATGAAGTGGCTCCCCGGAGGGAGTTTATTGAGAGCCACGCTAAGTATGCTAAATTGGATGTTTAAGCCTGAAAACGCCTCCTTTTTGCCTAAAAAGCCAACCCGGATGGATAATTTTTAATCCTCTAAAGATTAATGACTTAAGCCCGGCTTCACAAGGCTTTTTGATGCCTGTTTTCAAATTTTCCCCTTTAAAACCGGCCATAATCTGTACTTTCAGGTATTACTAACTCAAAAACTAATGACCATGTCAGATGTAAAAATTACAGCGTATAACGTAAAAACAAAAGAAAAAGGCGTTGAAATGTTTGATGCTGTTATCACTAAAACAGCAAAAGGCGCCTATATGGCCCAGGGCAATGATGGAAAGGGTAACAAACTCACTACCCTGATGAATGGGGAAAAAGCCATGGCAGCCATAAATGCAGGCATTGCCAAACAAGGCTGGTAAAACGCTTTTTAAGATATTCCCGTCCGCCGGCTGGCGGATGGGTTTTTTATTGCCTGATCAATTTGAAGGATTGCTTCCTGTTTCCTGTCTTTACATCCAGCAGGTACAAGCCGATGGCGAACCCGGGTTCATGCAGATCAATACTTAACTTCTGCTCAAAGCCATTGGCTGTTAAATGGTATTCTTTAACTGTTTTACCGGTAACGTCAAACAATTTAATGGTCATAGCATCTCCATCACCGGCCTGGTAAGCCAGATTAAATTTGCCGGTGGAAGGATTAGGATATACCTGCCAGCTTATTTCTTCATTGAACACCACAGGCCGGATCGCAGAATACCTGAAGCTGCCATCATTCTCAACGATCTTAAGACGGTAATAACGAACACCTGATTTATTATTCTCGATATCGGTAAAACTGTATTGCTGTTCAGTTGTTGAATTGCCGTGGCTGATGATCTCAGCAATTTTTATAAACTGATTTTGTTGATAAGCCGAATTCCCTTTTGCCAATTCGACATCAAAATGGTTTACGTTGAATTCTGAAGCGGTAGTCCATTCTGCAAGTACATCCCTGCCATTCTTTTTCTTTGCCGTAAAATTTACCAAATGCACCGGAAGTGGCTGGTTATTATCAAAACCGCCATTATTCAGCCAGAACTCGGAAAAGTCTTTTACTTTGAACTCGGCATAATAGCCTTTATCAAAAGGAATTTTTTTCGCCTTGGCTGAATTGATGAAAATGTAATTACCTGGTGTGTTATCTGCAAGGGTCCCGTTTTCTTTACTGTCATCTGCATCGCTGTATTTGGATACGCCTAATTCATAGGCCATGGATGGTTTGTAACAATACCCGCATCCGGTTGCATTGATCAACGCCTCCGTTTCTGTATCGAGGAAATAAAAACGGACAATGGCCGAATCAGCCAGGTTGATCGTTGTTGGTTTGATGGTTATATTCCTGTCAAGATAAAACTGGTCGCTGTTGATCCGAACTGCTCCTGTATTGATATAGGACTGTACATCGGTGCTACCCATGTTTTGGGCGTTGGGATTAACAGATGCGATTAATTTATTGGTTCCGGTTTCAATAAAATCAATCCAGCCTGAACCATTGACTGCCGGCTGGTTCACAACCGGGCTGGTACCGGTAACATCATAAATACCATAGATATTATCGTAGATATGAATATCATCTATCGCAATGCCATCTTTTGAAAGCCCCTCATCTGAATCAAAGACAAAGCGGAACCTCAGGCTGCTGTTATTCGTAGTGGGCAATGCGGTGGTAGCCACATGCCAGCGGGTATAATCCTGTTTACTCCATACATGATTGCCGGAATAATTTTTATTGTACCAGTTGGTGCCCTGGCCGAAAGCGCCCAGTTTATTCCATGTCATTCCGCCATCATTGGAATATTCCACCCAGGCTGCATCACATAAAGAAACGCCGCAATCTTCAATATCAAGAGCAAGACTAAAGCTTAATGTAGGCGTAGTCATCCCGGAAACATTAAAGCAGGGGGAATATAAGTAAGACAGCTCCAGGTCATTGTAATAACCAATGAGGTTGGTCTTCCAGGCTTTGCTGCCGCTGGCGGCTCTTGTTATTTTGGGTGAATTGGGTGTACCGTATTGCCAGCTGCTTCGTTCCGCAGATAAGCTGTACCAATACCCGTTATTGGATTCAAAATTTTCAAGATACGGGAATGATGTTATATAAGGCAAGCTATTCACGGTTATCCTCGCCGTGTCATTCTCCCTGAAATTATCGCTGGCATAAAATACCCATACTTCCACGCTATGATTACCCGGCGCTGAAAGATTGGCAGTGCCTGGACTAAAAGTGTAATGAACCGTATCATTAGCAGGGATGGTTATAATATGTTCAGTACTGATCACAGAACCATCCACTTTGAGTATTACCGGAACATTATTGACTGCTGCACCTGATGTATTTCGTACCGTAACTCTTACCGATACCGCAGCGCTTAATCCGCAACTAACAACCAGGGGTGTATCAATACTCACTAATTGAATATCATCAATGGCACGGTAAAGCCTGATATTGTCAAACGAATAGCCTGCGCCACTTTCGTTATCGGCTGCCATGTATTGTCCCCATTGTCCCCAACGCACCTGGAAACTGGAAGTGAAAGATTGTCCATGTGCCGCCAGGGAATCATTCAATTCAAGGCTACCGGATAATTTATACGAACAATCTGCATTATTCTGGTTGGCAAACAGGTCGTACACCGGGATCCATGTGCCCCCATCGCTTCCCCTTATCCAAACATTGTTGGCAGCATTGGTATTTTGGCCGTGATTCTTGTAACGAAAATCAAGGCGTATTTCATCTGTTGATCCAAATGTGCCAAGATTAAATGTTCCGGTCAGTGAATCAACATTGCCTGCCAAAAGATAACTACTGATGTCTAATGTGATCGCTTTACTGCCGGAATAAGCAATACCGGTATTGATAAACGATCTCAATTGTCCATTTACTGTACTATTTATAAAATCGTAACGGTCACTTCCCGTAAACCCCATCTGGTCAATGTTTACTGTTTGTACAGCCAAAGATTCTAAATTATCCAGCCAGGGCAGGTCAACATTAGTGATCGGCAGGTTATTCAGCTGCTTATAAACTTTTGTAATGCTGTTATTGATTGTGACCGGATCAGATGCTTTGCTGGCAATTACCTGCAGGCTATATGTATTAACGGCAGAAAGGTCTGCATTGGTTCCAAAAGTATGATCAATAAAACCACCGGCGCCTATATCAGCTATGGGTGTTGTTATCACTTCTGAAACGGGGGCCCCGCCATTGATAGAATAACTGACATTAATATTGCCACTTGAAGCAGCATCATCAAGATTTTTGATCCGGATAGTTACCGGTACACTGTTTGACAGAGCGCTTGAAGTAAATACTCTTCCGGAAGAAGCAGGAGAAATGATGGAATCAATCTTCAGGTCATTATCCGAAATAGTTCCTACACAGGTGCCTGAATTGGGTTGTCGGGATACAGCTACCGCCCTTCTTCCCGGTATGCCATTAATTCTTGCTCTTACTGTCACCCAATAAATACTGTCTTTCGATAACCCGCTGAAGGTATAGTTTAAAGAATTTGTAGTAGCAACGGAAACCATTTCATCACCCTGCAACTTCATCACTTCATAATCGGAAGCACCGGGAACTGCCACCCAATTGATGGCAATATATCCTTCACATTGTGTGGATGCCAATGAAACAACAGGCAATGCAGTAATGGTAAACGCATTGCTCGTTTGTGTAAATGCAGTATTGTTTTTTGTCAGTTTTATTTTAGCTAATTCCGTTGGCGTATTGGGAACAACCCATTTATAAAGTCTTGCTGATGAAGGAACACTATTACTCAAGGTTGACCAGTTACTTCCGCCATCACTGGAAAACTCAAGTGTGAACATTTCATTAGCCGGAGCACTATAATCATCCCATTGTACATACATGGTATCAAAAACCTGGAGGCCAAAATAATAAGTGCCGGTTGGTGTGAAAGCTTCACCTCCAACCGGATTAGTTAATACCAGGCTGGCAGGTATAATATCATATACCAGGAAATATTCCTGCGAAGGGTTTTGAGCTATGAGTGTTCCAATGCTTTTTAAATCATAATTACCGGAAGCAGGATTATTTATTACCACCTGCTCAATATTATTTAAATGATCTGTGCCGTTTGTAGCAGTATTGTTTGCATTGGCAGGCAGTGAATCTAATTTCAATGGCAAAATGGTACCGCCCGGTGAAACAACTTCCAGGTCCAGATCATTGACCAATGTTTTGCTGGCCATCACAGCTGCAAACGGGTCTTGCCAGTATAATAACACTTTTAGTTGTGCTGTATTAGCCGGAACAGTTATTGATTCTGTATTTGTAGATCCCTGAGTTACTGTTGAAGTAAAGTAAGTAGCATCCTCCATCATTTTCACAGACCTTATAAGGTTCATGCAACCGAATCCATACTTGAAGTCAGGTCCGGCATTACCCCGGTCATCGGCCCCATTGCACAGTAATGCTTTCAATAAAGCATTTTTGGGATTTGCCCCACTATTCAACTGGCGGTAACGTTGTACCAATAACGCCAGGCCCCCCGATACTCCGGGAGCGGCCATGCTGGTTCCGTTATTGTAACTGTAAGCATTATTAATCCATGCAGAAACAACAAATTCACCCATTGACATGATCTCCGGTTTCAAACGGCCATCTTTCACCGGTCCCCGGCTTGAAAAAATGCTAACGTCTCTATTATAATCCGTACTGCCAACCGTTAAAACGTTCTTTGCTGATTGATAACCGCCCAATACTGTTTTGAATCCCGCCGGGTAAGGAGCACAGGTTCTGAATCCATCATTTCCTGCTGCGAATACGTGCTGTAATTCCGGAAGATCAAATGCCTGCTGATCAAGGATTCTTGCCGTGAGATCATATAGTCCATTGTAGGCACAATCATCTACTACAGAACCATAGGAATTATTGGTGATCACCATCCCCTGGTCCTGTACATAGGCAGGTGCATAGGTAATGATGTTTGAATAAACCTGTCCTAATAAAGTTGATTTGGGAGCAAAGCCCGCATATAATTCATGGATGATGCCTGCTCCCCCGATAGTACCCGCCACATGAGTAGCATGTGCAAATGGCTTTTCCCCGGTTCGGTTAATGAGTCGACCCGTAAAATCCAGGTGTGTCTGTATATCCCCATTATCTCCAATGCCTACAACAACGCCCTGGCCATTTAAATTTTTTCCGCCGAAGGCAAGCGGGGCCTTTAATGAGTTTGCCCTTGAGGCAAACATGCTGTTATAATTGATCTCTTTATCCGTGGCCGGGGCTGATTGCACAAATTCAATACAGGGCAGCAAAGCCAATTCCCCAAGTCTGGTGACAGCCACCCGCAATGCAATTACACGATAATCTTTATACTGGGTGGAGATTATCTCAAACCTTTTGCTTTGTAATTCCCGGCGAACTGTTTCAAAAGAAAAAGATCTGGGAAAACTTATCCAGACATCCACTGTTCCCTGCGACTTTACTGCCCAGGAAGGATAATTCCCTTTTGCAAGCTCAGGCTGCATTTTTTGTTGAGCAGAAAGATTGATAACAGCCCTTGCCTTAACCTGAGTAAGTAAATCAGCAGTTAAAGAACCTGTTATTGTTACTGTATATGCATTGTTCGGTATATAATCAAGTAATACAATTCCCTGTTGCAATAATTGTTCTCTTTTTTGATGCGAAGGAATTTGTTCAAACTGGATAATAGCAAATGTTTGTCCTGAAGTTCTAGCAGCAGTACGATTGAACTGATCCAGTTTTTCAGCTACAATATTTTTTTCGGGAATAAAGGCTCCACTTTTCAGTAATAAATTATACCGGGAATCATCCTGCGCATTCAATGTCAGGGATAAAAGCAGCAATGCAGCTATCACGGGAATTGGATTGGGCTTCATAGTGGAATTTAAAGATTTAAAAATAATACAAATACCTGAGAAATGAAAGAAGCAGAGCAATATTGTACAGGTACGAAATCGGACTAAACAGGGATGGAGTTGCCGTCAAAACAATAAGCATGCATATCATGCAGGAAATGGTGCATTTCATTCATGGACTTCATGTCATTTGCAATCAGCATAAATAACCGGCCGGTCTGTTTAAGTTTGGCCTTGTTAGTCTCCGTTTGCAAAAACTGAATGATCTTCCGGAATGTAGCAGATTCAAAATAGAGTGAGTCTGGCCTGTTGATAAAGAAACAGCGGAGTATATTTTCTTTCAAGGACATTTTTTCGAATCCCAGGTCAACTGCCAGCTTGCGGCAGCGAACCGTGATGAATAGATCTTCAACCTGTTGCGGTAAAGCGCCGAACCGGTCTCCCAATTCTTTTTTCATAGCCAGAAGATCTTCTTCTGTTTCACTATCGTCCAACCGCTGGTATAAAGACAATCTTTCTGTAATACTCTCTACATATTCATCCGGTATCAGGATCTCCAGGTCTGTGTCAATGGTACAATCCTGCACAAAATCATCCTGCTTTGTAATTTCTTCTTTGAATAATTCTTTAAAATCGGTTCGCTTCAATTCTTTGATCGCTTCATCGAGAATTTTCTGGTACATCTCAAACCCGATCTCCGCCATGAAGCCGCTTTGTTCACCACCCAGCATATTGCCGGCGCCCCTTATATCCAGGTCTCTCATCGCTATCTGGAAGCCGCTTCCCAGTTCACTATGCTGTTCCAGGGTTTGCAATCTTTTCTTTGAATCATTCGGCAAGGTACTCATTGGGGGAGCCAGCAAATAACAAAATGCTTTTTTATTACTTCTTCCAACTCTTCCTCTTAACTGGTGCAGATCACTTAATCCAAACTGATGTGCATTATTAACGATAATTGTATTGACATTCGGGATATCAACACCGCTTTCAACAATATTGGTGCAAACAAGCACGTCATATTTTTTATCAATAAAATCCAAAATCCTTTCTTCCAGGTGATGACCTTCCATTTGTCCATGTGCATAACCTATACTCAGGTCAGGACAAAGCGCCTGGATAATAGCTGTCATTTCCGCAAGTCCGGCGATCCGGTTATAAATAAAGAAAACCTGTCCGCCTCTTTCTGTTTCAAAATAGATAGCTTCCCGGATAACGTCCTCATTGTATACCAGCACTTCTGTCTGAATCGGTTGCCTGTTGGGTGGTGCTGTATTAATGATACTTAGATCCCTGGCACCCATCAACGAGAATTGAAGTGTTCTCGGGATCGGGGTAGCTGTCAATGTCAGGCAATCAACCGCTGTGCGGAGTGTTTTAATTTTTTCTTTGTGCCCCACGCCAAATTTTTGTTCTTCATCTACCACCAAAAGGCCCAGATCTTTAAACTTAACGTCTTTACCCAACAAACCATGTGTCCCTATAATGATATCAACTTTTCCTTCTTCCAGTTTCTTCATTGTCTCCTTTTTTTCTTTGGTTGATTTGAAACGATTGATATAATCAACGGTAACAGGAAAATCTTTCAACCGTTCGCTGAAAGTCTGGTAATGCTGAAAAGCCAGGATAGTTGTAGGGACTAAAACAGCCGCTTGTTTACCATCCAAACAAGTTTTTACCGCAGCTCTTATTGCCACTTCTGTTTTCCCAAAACCCACGTCACCACAAACCAGCCTGTCCATCGGTGATGCTGATTCCATATCTTTTTTTACATCTGCAGTTGCTTTGCTCTGGTCCGGAGTGTCTTCATACATAAAAGATGCTTCCAGTTCCGTTTGCATATAATTATCGGGCGCATGCTGAAAACCCTGCTGCGCCTTTCTTTTGGCATAGAGTTTTATCAGGTCAAAAGCTATTTCCTTGACTTTTGTTTTTGTTTTTTCTTTCAGCCTGTTCCATGCATCGCTGCCAAGCTTATTAATTGTGGGTACACTGCCTTCTTTGCCTGTGTATTTGGCAATCTTGTGCAGGCTGTTGATGTTTACATATAAAATATCTGTGTCCTTATAAATTAGCCTCACAGCTTCCTGTAATCTTCCGTTTATTTCTAATTTTTGTAAACCGCTGAAGATGCCAACGCCATGGTCAATATGCGTTACAAAATCCCCCGGTTGCAACTCACGGAGTGTTCTTAATGTTAATGCTTTATTTTTATTATAAGCCTGTTTGACTTTATACTTATGATATCGCTGGAAAACCTGGTGATCTGTATAGCAAACGATCTTCTGGTCTTCGTCAATAAAACCCTCATGAATTGAAACATTAAGAGGGCTAAAAACGACCTCAGCTTTCAGATCATCGAAAATACTTTGCAGCCTTTCGAGCTGTTTTGGATTTTCGGCAAAAATGTAAAGCTGAAATTTCTTTGCTTCCCAGCTTTTCAAATCTCTTATCAACAGATCAAACTGGCGGTTAAAGACAGGCTGTGCTTTTGTAGAAAAGTGAATGGTGAATCCCGCCTTCGCTAAAGCTTCGGTGGGCAGAGGTGAGTGGTGAGTAGGAAAAGAGTCTGAATGACCAAAGCCTACCACATGCTTTTGAAAAATTTTTTCTTCGAAACTCTTTGCAATAATAAAGTCATTAGCAGTTATTTTTTTCTTCTCAATTTTATCCGAATCAGCCTCCCGGGTAAGGAATCCTGACTCGTTCATCATCCTTAAAAAAATCTCCATATCTTCTTCACAATCTGCCAGTCTTTCTTTGCATAGTTCATAATCCTGTATCCATACAATAGTATTTTCCGGCAAAAACCCAAACAAAGAAATCCTGTCTTCATTTTCAAATTGCGTGTCAACATTCGGGATGATATTTACCTGTAACAGTTTTCGTTCACTTAGTTGTGTTTCAGGATCAACAATGCGGATGGAGTCCACATCATTTCCAAACAGTTCAACCCGGTAAGGTTTTTCATTGCCGAATGAATAAATGTCAAGGATGCCTCCTCTTATGGCAAACTGCCCGGGTTCATATACAAAATCTGTTCTTTCAAACCCATAATCCGCCAATTTCATCAATAATTCTTCTACATTCAGCCTGTCACCGGATTTGATATGAATGATATTGGAAGAAAGTGTAGATGGCTTCACAACCTTTTCAAATAACGCTTCGGGATATGTAACTAAAACTTTTCGATTAACGGAGTGTTGTTGCTCCCCTCTCCCCCCGGGGAGAGGGGCCGGGGGTGAGGCAATCTTTGTCAGTGCTTCGGTTCTTAACATTACATGAGAAGAATTCAGGAGTTGATAATTTTTCCTGTTCTTGAAAGAAGAAGGAAAATAAAAAATATCCAATGCCTCCGTCAGATTCTCCAGCGTATTATGAAAATAAGCGGCTTCTTCCGCATCATTTAAAATAATGAGATGATTAAGCTGAGAACAGGACGGATGGAGAAAAGCTGCCGCCACCACAAACTGTGATGAACTTCCCTGCAGGTTTTTAAGATAGATTTTTTGAGGTTGGGCAAATGAAAGCCTGTCCACCAGTTGAAAAAGGCGGGGGGTGTTTTGATACTGTTCCAGCAAATCCCTTACACTCATGAGAATTTACAAAGATAATTATCTAAATGTTACGCATGGATCAATATTTTTCCCTCTTGCATAACCGATGGACCTGTTATTGGTTTTACCTTTATCCAAATGACTTAAGAATGGCTTTATTACCCTGGAGAAAAGGCAAGGTTATCAGGATCGAAAATGAGACAGCTACTACCCATCGTTTCTGGATAGAGGTTGAAGAATTATCTTCTTTTGATTTTAAACCCGGGCAGTTTGTAACCCTTGACTTGCCGATACATGAAAAACCTAATAAACGCTGGCGCAGTTATTCCATTGCCTCGTGGCCGGATGGATCCAATGTTTTTGAACTGGTCGTTGTGCTTAACCAGCGGGGCGCAGGGACCCAGTATCTTTTTAACCATGTAAAAGCAGGAAGTGAATTGAACTTCCGCGGCCCGCAGGGAATATTTACCCTGCCTGCTTCTCTTGATAAAGATCTTTTCCTGGTCTGCACCGGCACCGGTATTGCTCCATTCCGGAGCATGGTGCACCATATAAAAAATAAAGCTATTGACCATAAAAATATTTACCTGATTTTCGGTTGCCGGAAAAAAGAAGACTTGTTGTATTACGATGAACTGATAAAACTGCAAAGCGGGGTAAAAGACCTCCAATACATTCCTACCCTTTCCCGGCAGCATTGGGAAGGACATCATGGCTATGTTCATCCCATATACAAGGAACTTTGTAAGAACAGGCAGGATGCTTATTTTTTTCTTTGTGGCTGGAAACACATGATTGATGAGGCAGAAAAAAGAATCCTTGAAATGGGCTATGACAATAAATATATCCACCTGGAATTATATGGATAAGCTCATTCGGGTTTTCGTTTTTTACAGCAAATGATTTTTGACAAGGCAACCGTTGATAAGTGTCATGTTTGGTTTTAGCCCATAGTTCCTATATTCGTGCAAATCAATCCGCATATGGGTGCTTCTTCACTTATTGTGCTCATCATTGCTGCCGTTGCCTTTTCCGGCATCGCCATTCTTATTTCAAAATTCGTTTTAAAAGCTACCAGGAATAAGCAAAAAGGTGAACCGTACGAATGCGGCATTCCCACGCAGGGAAAAACCTGGATACAATTAAATGTAGGTTATTACTTATTTGCCCTGATATTTTTAATTTTTGATGTTGAATTGGTTTTTCTTTATCCCTGGGCCGTGGTAGCAAAGGCTGTGGGATGGGTTGCCTTAATTGAGATCGTTGTATTCTTTTTTATATTATTTATGGGATTTTTATATGCGCATAAGAAAGGGGCGTTGAAATGGATGTAGCCTCACCCCTACCCCTCTCCACAAGTGGAGAGGGGAGAATCCGACAAGGCTGATATTGAAATAAATATTTATAATGACAGAGATTCAAAGTAAACCTTTTGATTTTCCTGGAAAGATTGAAGAAATTACTGGTGGTGGAATCGTGCTGAGTAAACTGGATGATGTTATCAACTGGGCAAGATCTAATTCCCTGTGGCCCCTAACCTTTGCCACGAGTTGCTGCGGTATTGAAATGATGGCTGTAGCTTCCGCCAAATACGATTTTTCAAGATTTGGTTTTGAAGTGGCAAGGGCATCTCCACGGCAAGCCGATGTGATCATTATTGCCGGAACTATCGTTAATAAAATGGGACCCGTATTAAAAAGATTGTACGACCAGATGGCCGACCCCAAATATGTAATTGCTATGGGGGCCTGCGCTATCAGCGGCGGTCCTTTCTTTTATAATACCTACTCTGTTGTGAAGGGAGCAGACCATATCATACCAGTAGATGTATATGTTGCAGGATGCCCCCCAAGACCGGAAGCATTGTTGCATGCATTGATCAGCCTGCAGGATAAAATAAAAAAAGGACTAACGAGAGAACAAATAAAAAACCCCAACCCCTAAGGGGGAGTTAGGAAGAATTATTAATTGGATAATGACTAAATGAATACTGAAGAATTAAAAATAAAGATCACAGAACTAATACCTTCCTCAACCTTTGAAGAAGGCGGAGAATGGCTGACTATAAATATAGAACCTAAAGAATGGCTAGCCTTTGCTCAACAGCTTCGCCATAACGAATCATTATTTTTCGATTATCTTTTTTGCTTAACCTGTATTGACTGGAAGACACATCTTACGATGCTGTATCATTTGTCTTCAACAAAATATCGCCACAACGTTGTAGTAAAATCAAAACTGGACAGGAATAATCCCGAAATAGAAACTGTTTCTCATATCTGGAGAACAGCTGATTTTCATGAAAGAGAAGTGTATGAAATGTTTGGCGTCAATTTCCTGAATCATCCTGACCTGCGATTATTGATCCTGCCTGATGGATGGGAAGGGAAAAACCCGATGAGGAAAGATTTTGAAGATCCAATAAATATGATAAGGTTATAAGGCACCCTCTGACTTCCCCAAGGGGAAGAATAGCAAGACACAAAGCCAACTTATCTGAAGGTTAAAATTTTTTTCGAAACCGCTGAATGTATAGAGAAACACAAATAATTAAAAACTCGTTGCAAAGCCCCTCCCTGGATGGGTTTGGGGAGGCTACTCCTTCGGGAGGCGGGGAGACCGGTGATCTTGTTATCAATGTAGGTCCGCAGCATCCTGCCACACACGGTGTATTACACCTGGTCATTACATTGAATGGCGAAACGATCAAAAAAGTTGAACCGCACCTGGGTTTTATTCACCGGTCGATAGAAAAGATGTGTGAAAGCCTCACTTACCGGCAATTCATTTACGTTACCAGCCGGATGGATTATTTGTCTGCGCATATCAACAATCATGCATGTGCTTTATGTGTTGAGAAAGGATTGCAGGTAGAAATTCCTCCGAGAGCACAGGTAATAAGAGTATTGATGGATGAGTTGACAAGAATTGCATCGCATGAACTCTGGTGGGGAGCGATGGCGATGGACCTCGGCGCTTTTACTCCTTTCTTTCATGCATTTCGTGAACGAGAAACCATTAATGATATCATGGAAGAAACCTGCGGCGCCAGGCTGACGATGAATTACATCGTTCCGGGAGGTGTGATGTATGATCTTCATCCCGATTTTCAGAAAAGAGTAAAAGAATTCATACAATTATACAAACGCAAGATCCATGAATACGATGAACTGGTAACCGGCAATGTTATTTTCCAAAACCGCATGAAGAATGTTGGAGTACTATCTGCGGAAGATGCCATTTCATGGGGATGCACTGGGCCGGTAGCAAGAGGCAGCGGTGTAAGTTCCGATATCCGCAAATTATATCCATATGAAGTATATGGCAAACTGGAGTTTGAAGAAGTATTGGAAACAGGTTGTGATTCTTTTGCCCGTTACATGATCCGGATAAGAGAGATGAATGAATCCATAAAAATCATTGAACAGTTGATTGACCATATTCCTGAAGGAGAATTCCAGGCTAAAACAAAAGCAGTATTGAAATTGCCGAAAGGAGAATTTTATTCAAGAGTGGAAACAGCCCGTGGTGAGCTGGGTGTATATATTGTAAGCGAAGGCGGTACTACTCCTTACAGAATCAAATTCCGTTCACCGGGATTTTCTAATCTGTCTGTGCTGGATCATATTGCCCGGGGTAGTAAGCTGGGTGATCTGGTGGCGATGATGGGAACATTGGATCTGGTGATACCGGATATAGATAGATAGAACCACTATTTTGTCGATTAAAAAGGATGATAAGGAAATGACAACCCCGGAGAGGCAGTTTGTCGGTAGCTCCGGGTGAAACCCGGAGAAATAAAAGATGCAGAATGTAAAGAGAACCCAAAGGGGTTCGATGTGATGAAAAGTTTTTCTTTAATACACATCCCCGCCTGGGCGGGGCGAATTGATGAAAACATTGTGCGTTGAGAAATCGCGGTGGGTTGACGCCATGAAAACGGAACGATGCAGAGTGCGCAACAGACGATGCCATGAAAAACCGAAGCTGGTAACAAAATAAAAAAGATTAAAAGAGAATGTGGAGTTTCTCAAATATCGCTAATGAATTGCATGAATGGTTAGGCAAAACCTTTAACCCAACTTTGACTTTGATCATTGAAATGGTCATTGCCGGAGTTGCTGTTATAGGTTTGTTTGCCATGCTGGGGTTGATATTAGTGATCATGGAAAGAAAAGTGTCGGCTTGGATGCAGATACGATTGGGACCCAACCGGGTGGGGCCAAAAGGGATGTTCCAATCACTGGCCGATACAGTGAAATTGATAGTAAAAGAAGGGTTGACACCAACCGGTGCTGATAAATTATTATTTAACCTGGCACCTTTTATTGCTATGATCGTTGCCATGTTGTTGATGGCTCCGATCGCTTTTGCCAAAGATTTTCAGTTGTGGGATTTGAATATCGGTGTACTCTTTGTTTCCGCAGTTTCATCAATAATGGTCATCAGTATTTTAATGGCCGGATGGGCGAGTAACAATAAATATTCTTTGCTGGGCGCCATGCGCAGCGGCGCACAGATTGTGAGTTACGAATTATCTGCGGGGCTTTCCATTTTATGTATCGTGGTGCTGACAGGTGATTTGAGTGTTTCAGGAATTATTAAATCGCAGGAAGATGGCTGGTGGATCTTTAAAGGTCATATTCCTGCTGTCATTGCTTTTGTCACTTTTATAATTGCCGTAACTGCTGAAACCAACCGGGCGCCGTTTGACCTGGCAGAAGCCGAATCAGAATTGACTGCCGGCTTCCATACAGAATATTCGGGAATGAAATTCGCTTTGTTCTTCCTGGCAGAATATGTGAATGTGTTTATTGTATGTGCAATTGGCGCTACATTGTTTTTAGGTGGTTGGATGCCTTTCCACATTGGCAACTGGACTGGCTTTAATCATGTGATGGATTATATTCCGTCCAGCTTATGGTTCTTTGGAAAAACGTTTTTCTTAATATTCATCATCATGTGGTTCAGGTGGACCTTTCCAAGATTAAGGATTGACCAGCTATTGAACCTTGAATGGAAATATTTATTACCTATCAGCATGATTAATTTATTAATAGTAACCTTAATGGCAATATTAGGATGGCATTTTTAGCCCCCATCCCCTAAAGGGGAGTATGGGAGTATAACTATGATAAATATTTTTTATAATAAAGAAAAATTTAAATCCCCCTTTAGGGGATAGGGGCATGTTCATAGTGAAATATATAAAAGAAATTGGTTCGGCGGTCACCTCGCTGCTCAAAGGCATGAGACGTACCGGTTATTATTTTTTTCACCACAAGGAGATCATTACACAACAATACCCGGAGAATAAGGATACATTGAATTTACCTGAAAGGTTCAAAGGTGAAGTGGTGTTGCTGCATGATGAGAACAACGAACACCGTTGCACCGGCTGCACGGCCTGCGAACTGGCCTGCCCTAATGCTACTATTAAGATCGTAACCAAATTTGATATACAACCTGACGGGAAAAAGAAAAAAGCACTTGACAAGTTTGTTTATCACCTGGAACTATGCACCATGTGTAACCTGTGTATCATCGCCTGCCCTACTGATGCGATCAGGATGGCACAAACTTTTGAGCATAGTGTTTTTGACAGGAATGAGTTGACAAAAATTTTAAATACACCCGGATCAAAAATCAAGGAAGGAGTTGAATAAATGAACGGATCAACCATCATATTTTATTTATTAGCCGTACTTACACTGGGAAGCGCCTTATTATCTGTTTCTACAAGACAGATATTCCGGGCAGCTATTTACCTGTTGTTCACACTGATTGGCATTGCCGGGATTTATTTCTGGCTCAATTACCAATTCATTGCGGCTGTTCAAATTGTGGTTTACGTAGGCGGTATTGTTGTTTTAATTATTTTCTCCATATTCTTAACCCAACAGGCCGGAGAAAAATTAGCAAAGCAAAAGATCGGGAGAAAAATATTTTCAGCATTAGCTGTGTTTTGTGGTTTTGGGTTAACCATGCTGCAGGTTTACCAGCATGAATTTTATGAGCCTGCTGAAGAGGCGGTCCCGGTAACGGTTGCAGCTATCGGGAAACAAATGCTTAACACCGGTGAACAGGGCTATGCTTTGCCTTTTGAAGTAGTGAGTATGTTATTACTGGCTGCGATGATCGGCTGTATCGTAATCGCTTTAAGAAGTAAACCGGAAACAAAATGATGGAGCCCGGATTATATCATATATTATTCATCAGCGCCGCACTGTTCTTTATCGGTGTGTATGGATTCTTTACCCGGAGAAACCTGATCACTATGCTGATGAGCATTGAACTGATATTAAACAGCGTGAACCTGAATTTCATTGCGTTCAATAAATATTTATGGCCTCACAGGATGGATGGTTTGTTTTTCACGGTATTCATCATTGCCATTGCAGCTGCTGAAGCGGCCGTGGCGATAGCCATCATTATTAATTTATACCGCAGTCATAATTCTATTGACGTAGAAAATGCTGAAGAATTAAAGTATTAAAATGCCAAATGCAACTATCATAGCTCTTATTCCATTACTGCCACTGGCAGGGTTCTTGCTGCTGGGATTGTTTGGCCGGAAATATTTTAAGAAAAGTTCTGGTATTATCGGAACGATTCTATTATTGGTATCAACTGTACTTGCATTATATATTGCTTATGAATACTTTTTTGTTTTTGGAAAAGTGGATGGGGTGTACCAAAAATTTGTTCCGCTTAATTATACCTGGTTAGAGTTTTCCAAAGGTGTTTCCATTGACATGGGAATTCTGCTCGACCCTATTTCTGTGATGATGTTAGTGGTTGTCACTTTTGTTTCACTGATGGTGCATATTTACAGTTTAGGCTACATGAAAGGCGAAGAAAGATTCTCAACTTTCTATTCTTTTCTTGGATTGTTTACTTTCTCCATGCTTGGCCTGGTAATCTCTTCCAATCTTTTCCAGATTTATATTTTCTGGGAACTGGTAGGAGTATCATCATTCTTGTTGATTGGATATTATTACAACAAACCATCCGCAGTTGCAGCCTGCAAAAAAGCATTTATCGTTACACGTTTTGCTGATTTAGGTTTCCTGATTGGCATATTAATATTATCCTACAGTTCCGGCACATTGGATTTAAATACACTGATTGCAACATTAACTTCCCCCGAATCAAGCCAGTTACAAACTGTGGCAGCTTCAAGTTTCCTGGGTGCTTCTGCATTAACATGGGGAGCGGCATTGGTTTTTATAGGTGGTGCAGGAAAAAGCGCCATGTTCCCGTTGCATATCTGGTTGCCGGATGCCATGGAAGGCCCCACTCCTGTTTCCGCATTGATACATGCTGCTACGATGGTAGTAGCCGGCGTTTTTTTAGTGGCAAGATTGTTTCCTGTTTTTTCCATCACTACTCCGGGTGTACTTGAAATTGTTGGATGGGTGGGAGTCATCTCTGCTATTATCGCTGCCATCATTGCCTGCACACAAACCGATATTAAAAGAGTGCTGGCATATTCCACGATGTCGCAGATAGGTTTTATGATGTTTGCCTTAGGTGTTTCAAAATACGGCGGCGAGGGCGGATTGGGTTACACGGCTTCTATGTTCCATCTATTCACTCATGCTATGTTCAAGGCCTTGCTATTCCTTGGAGCCGGCGCAGTGATACATTATATACACAGTAACGAAATGAAAGATATGGGCGGCCTGAGAAAATTTTTACCTATTACGCATATTACTTTTTTGATTGCTTGTTTGGCAATTGCCGGAGTTCCTCCATTTGCAGGGTTCTTCAGCAAAGAAGAAATTTTGCTGGCAGCTTATCAAAATAATACAATCATTTATTACATAGCATTGTTCACATCCGGGCTGACAGCTTTTTATATGTTCCGTTTATATTTCTCCATTTTCTGGAACAAGCCTCATGAAGTTCATGGAGAAAAGCATGGAGAAGGTGGTTTCTCCATGATGATGCCACTAATCTTACTGGCCATCGGGGCTGCTGCGGCAGGATTTATTCCTTTTGGAAAATTTGTCAGCACAGATGGAACTCAATTAGTAAGCCATTTCGATCTTAAGTTTTCCGCCGTTCCGGTTGCAATAGGGCTGTTGGGAATTTTTACAGCCATGTGGTTTTATAGAAAACAAAATGCAAGACCAGAAAAGCTGGCTGCTTCATTGAACGGTTTTTACAAAACAGCTTACAATAAATTTTATATTGATGAAATTTATTTGTTCATCACCAAAAAGGTATTGTTCAATTTAATTGGCCGCCCGGCGGCATGGTTCGATAAGAATATAGTGGATGGCATGATCAATTTAACCGGCAATACAACAGCGGCGATATCGGAAGGCATCAAAAAATTACAATCAGGTAAAGTGCAGCAATATGCCATTTACTTTTTAGTAAGTGTGATTGGATTGGCATTATTGTTTATTTATGTTTGGAAATAAAACTGAATGAATCTTTTATTACTTATAATTATTCCACTGGTTACAGCTGTTGTTGCATTATTATCCCGCAATAAGCAACAGGTAAGATGGATATCTTTCGCCGGTTCTGTAGCGCAACTTGTACTGGCTTTTATACTATTATTTGCTTTCCAAAATGAAAGAGCTGCCGGGAATACAGCGCAAATGCTGTTTGAACAGAACTACAGCATCTTCCCTGCCTGGAATATTAATTTTCATTTGGGGGTTGATGGCATTTCAGTGGCCATGATCCTGCTGACAGCTTTTGTTGTGATCGCCGGTGTATTGGTCTCCTGGAATATAGAGAAGATGACGAAGGAATTTTTCTTCTTACTTATTTTATTGGCCCTTGGCGCTTACGGTTTTTTCATTTCTCTTGATCTGTTTGTTCTATTCTTCTTCCTGGAAATCGCTGTCATTCCAAAATACTTACTCATTGGTATCTGGGGAAGCGGGAAAAAAGAATACAGTGCCAATAAACTTGCATTAATGCTCATGGGAGGATCTGCATTGGTATTAGTTGGGATACTTGGATTGTATTTTTCTTCCGGCTATAGTTTTGATCTGTTGAGTTTATCCAAAGTAAATATTCCGATAGAAACACAACGAATCATCTTTCCTTTATTATTTGTGGGATTTGGTGTGTTCACTGCGTTGTTTCCGTTTCATACCTGGGTGCCTGATGGTCACTCTTCGGCCCCAACTGCCGGGTCCATGTTCCTCGCAGGCATTTCTATGAAGCTGGGCGGTTACGGATGTCTTCGTGTGGCCACTTACATCATGCCTGAAGGTGCTAAAGAATATTCCACCATCATTATTATTCTTGCTTCTATTGCCATTTTATATGGCGCCTTTGCTACGATGATGCAGAAGGATTTGAAATACATAAACGCTTATTCATCCGTCAGTCATTGCGGGTTTGTTTTGCTCGGCATTGGCATGCTAACGAAAACAGCTATGACAGGCGCAGTCATGCAGATGGTGAGTCATGGATTGATGACGGCCCTTTTCTTCGCAGTTATCGGGATGATCTACGACCGCACACATACAAGACAGGTAAGGGAAATGGGTGGACTGATGAAAGTAATGCCGTTCATCACTACCATATTCTTTATTGTTGGGTTGTGCTCATTGGGCTTGCCGGGTTTGAGTGGCTTCGTAGCAGAAATGACCATATTCATGGGTTCATGGGAACATGTTGATGCCTTTCACCGCATTGCAACGATAGCAGCCTGTATGTCCATTGTGATAACGGCTGTTTATATTTTGCGGGCAATAGGACAAGTGGCGATGGGACCACTTCACTCCCAACCCCTCTCCATAACTGGAGAGGGGGGCAACAGCCTCCTCACTGATGCGACATGGAATGAAAAACTGGCTGCGGTAATCTTAGTATCGGGTATCCTGGCTATCGGTATAGCGCCAGGCTGGTTGAATGATTTGTTGCAACCGGGAGCTGAGATAATAATGCAAAAAATATCGGCGATAAAATAAATAAGACCGGATGAATGATTTTCTCATATTAATGAAAAGCGAACTGATGATCACCTTCATCATTTTCCTGTTGCTGTTCATCAAGATCGGCAAGGGGATGAAGAATGAATCATTGCTCTCATTATTGCAGGTTTTGTTGCTGGTAAATTTTATTGCGGGATTCTTCTTCAATAAAACCGGTCATTTATTCGGTGATATGTTTCATACCAGTTCCATGATCGCTTTTCAAAAAAATATCCTGAACCTTGGCGTTTATCTTATTTCATTGCTATGCGCTGATTGGCTGAAGAAAACCCCGCATTTACCTGAGTTCTTTATGCTGATGCTGTCTGCTTTGCTCGGCATGTTCTTCATGATCTCCAGCGGTAACCTGTTAATGTTCTTTTTATCATTGGAACTGGCCAGCATACCGGTAGCAGCGATAGCCAATTTTGACCTGGATAAAAAACGTTCCTCCGAAGGGGCCATGAAGATGATCCTGTCATCTGCCTTTTCATCGGGCATTTTGTTATTTGGGATTTCATTGATATACGGGGCTACCGGGACTATCAGTTTTGCTGAGTTGCCGCAACAATTAGATGGAAGTGCTTTTCAGATATTTGCTTTTGTATTTTTGTTTGCCGCTTTTGCTTTCAAACTTTCCATTGTTCCTTTCCATTTATGGACAGCCGATGTGTATGAGGGTTCGCCTATTGCCGCCACTTCGTTTCTTTCTGTTGTTTCCAAAGGTTCCATTGCTTTTGTATTCATCAGCTTCTTGTACAACATATTTCAACCGATGTATGAAGTATGGTACACGATGCTGGTGATCCTTGCCATTGCCACGATGGTCATCGGGAACCTGTTTGCCTTGCGGCAGCAAAATATAAAACGCTTCCTTGCTTTTTCATCAATAGCACAGGTAGGTTTTATCCTTGTGGGCATCAGCAGTAATGATAGTGCCGGGATCACCTCTGTGGTTTATTTTATCCTGATCTATACATTCTCCAACCTGGCAGCATTTGGAGTAGCTTCAGTGATCGCAGAAAAAACAGGCAAAGAAAACATAGACGACTACAAAGGACTGTATAAAACCAACCCCTTCCTGGGCTGGATACTGACACTGGCCCTGTTTTCATTGGCTGGTATTCCACCAACAGCCGGTTTCTTTGGTAAATTATTTTTACTCACTGCAGGTGCATCAAAGGGGCATTATTGGTTCATTATCATTGCAGCGCTGAATATGGTCATTTCTCTTTATTATTATTTACGGTTGGTGAGGGCTATGTTCATGGATAAAAATGAGGAGCCCATCAAAAAAATAAATACCAACTCTACCACTAAATTTGCTTTGATCCTTTGTGCAGCAGCCATTGTGCTTGTCGGACTGTTGAGCTGGATATATGATTACATTCAATCCTTAATTTAGAAAAACTATGGCCATCAATAAAAATCATGAGTTTGAAGAATTGAATGGCGTTAAATGCGGCATCGTGGAAAAGAATGTAAAACCGCAACGGGTTGAATTCTTAAAAAAATTACTGGAATATAACCGCTATACAGTTGTATTAGTTCCAACCCCGCCTCCAAAAGTAGCTGCCCCGCCTCCTCCCAAAGAGGGAGAACCGGTTGCAGAAATGCTGCCTACTTCACCTGCCCCTGAAACTTTTATAGTTGGTGTGACAGATTATACTTTTAATACCATTAATGCCATTTTTGGCCGGATGCTAAAAACTCCTGACGGTCATATTGTAACGTTGGCCTACTGGCAGCAAAAAGAGAATGCAAGTCATGATGAAATTCCATACTACGAAAGCAACTGCTAAATAACAATTATCTTTATAATGGAAGTAAAAAACTTATTTGACCCTGTATTAAAACAGGAAGTCATTACCCGGATTAACACACTCAACCCGCAATCACAAAGACAATGGGGAAAGATGGATGTAGCGCAGATGCTGGCACATGTGCAAGTCCCTGTTGGCGTGGCCTTAGGTACAAATACCGTAAAAGGAAACTGGCTGATGAAACTGATATTTCCTTTATTCAAGAAAAAGCTTTATGATGAAACGCCCTGGAAACAGGGATTGCCCACTGATAGATCTTTTATCATGACAGGCCAATCCAAAAATTTTGAAACAGAAAAAAGCCAGTTTCTGGATATGGTTAGCCGGTTTACAGAAAATAATATGCTCAGCGAAAGACATCCTGTTTTTGGAAAACTAACCAAAGAAAACTGGAGTAAAGCTACCTGGAAACATCTTGATCACCACCTGAAGCAATTTGGCGTATAATGACCGACTGATCAAAATCATGCTTCAGGAAATTTTTTCCCGCTACTTTTGTTCCAGATTATTCATCCATGAATCTTTGGAAAAATATCATCAATAAGCCTACCTGAAGTTTTACCATTCTTCTCAATGTTATTCATTTTTAATATCGGTAATGACACCGGCAAAAACTTCATATATGAAAACGATCATTGAGCCCTTCAAAATAAAATCGGTTGAACCGATTTATTTCAACACAAAAGAAGAACGGATTGAAATTCTGGAAAAAGCATGTTACAATCCTTTCCGCATTCATGCAGATGATGTGCTGATTGATTTACTGACAGACAGTGGCACCAGCGCCATGAGCAGTAACCAATGGGCCGGTATCATGCAGGGCGATGAATCGTATGCCGGAAGCCCGAGTTTTTTTCGCTTTGAAAAATCAGTGAAGGATGTTACCGGTATGCCGATTGTAATTCCTACACACCAAGGCAGGGCGGCAGAGAAAATTTTATTCACTATTCTTGGCGGAAAAGGAAAATATTTTATCAGCAATACCTTGTTTGATACAACAAGGGCTAATATCGAGTTCTCCGGCGCTGAAGGCATTGATTTGATCTGTGAAGAAGGAAAACACCCCGGCATTCCGGCGCCATTCAAAGGAAATATGGATCTGGATGCATTGAAAAAAGTGATTAAAGAAAAAGGTGCTGAAAATATCCCGATGGTCATCATGACAGTGACGAATAATTCAGGTGGCGGACAGCCCGTAAGCATGCAGAATATAAAAGAAGCAGGTAAAATCTGTAAAGAAAATAAAATTCCCTTTTTCATTGATGCCTGCCGCTTTGCCGAAAACAGTTATTTTATCAAACTGCGTGAACAGGGATATGCTGATAAACCGGTTCCTGAAATTGCAGCCGAACTTTTTTCTTATGCAGATGGATGCACGATGAGTGCCAAGAAAGATGCATTTGCCAATATCGGCGGCTTCCTGGCAATGAGGGACCTGGATCTGGCTATCCGTTGCCGTAATCTATTGATCATAACAGAAGGATTTACTACGTATGGCGGTTTGGCCGGAAGGGATCTTGAAGCCATTGCCATCGGGCTAAAAGAAGTGATGGATGAACATTATCTGCAATATCGCATCAGGAGTATAGAGTATATCACTAATAAATTAATTGCCGCTGCTGTTCCGGTGATGCAGCCTGCCGGTGGGCACGCAGTGTATATTGATGCGAAAGAATTTTTGCCGCATATTCCGGTTGAACAATATCCAGCACAGTCCCTTGTATCCGCCTTGTATATCGAAGGTGGTATCCGTAGTGTGGAGATAGGATCACTTATGTTTGGAAAATATGATGCTGCCGGGAAATTAATACCTGCACAAATGGAATTAGTTCGCCTCGCCATACCAAGAAGAGTGTACACCCAAAGTCATATTGATTATGTATCGGAAGTGATCATTGAAGTCCTCAATAACCGGGATAAAATAAAAGGATTGAAGATTATTGAAGAGACGCCGATGTTACGGCATTTCACCGCAAAATTGAAACCGATAGTTTGATGTACTGAACGCATACAATTATTAAAGGAAACGGAAAATAGCCTTTAAATTAATACTGACCGGGTTACACAGGATAATAACTCCGGAACGAAACAAAAGAGCATATTTTCGATTATCGATCCGGATTGTTGTTTGTAACATTAAATATTTCATCGATACTTTTACTTATAAAAACCCTGATCATCTCCCGCCGGTAATTTCTTGAAAACATTTCATTGTCAATAGCTCTTGATCTTTTTAATGCCTGTTTAATCAACTCTTCCCTGTCACTTTTACTGGTTCCTTCCACAACAACAGGTTTAGGGTCAACACCCCCTAAAACAATTTTTATTTCCCCGTTTTTATTGACAGAAACAACAGAAGTCAGTGAAGTGAAGTCCATGCTTTCTCTTTGCCTGAGCTTTTTAAATACCGAGTGAAAGTCCTGGTTCAGCGGTAGTAGAATTGATTTGATGATAGTAGTTTTGTCGAGGTTCCTCGGATGAACACCCTCACCTGTATAGATATCTTCCAGTTTAATTTTCCGTTCATTACCCTGATCAATTATTTCAATCAAAGCATCCATGCTAATAAGTGCCGGGGCCGTATCGGATACAAACTCCGAGTAACAATGTTTTTTACTCCCGGTAGCAATACAGATATTGCCTTCGCATTTCAAACAAAAGCCCACTGCATCACGCCACCATTCTGATTGATTGTAGAAGATACACCGGTTCTCACATAAAATATTTCCCCCTATTGTAGCAGATTTTCTGATAAGCGGAGAACCAACCGCATTGGCCGCTTCAATTAAAACGGGGAACTCATCTGTAATTTCTTTATGGTTTTTTAAATTACTCAATTTAACCAGGGAACCGATAGATAAATAGTCCCCTGCTTTTTCGACCTGTTTCAATTCGTTTATGCTACTTAAATCAATCAGGCTGGATGAAATTTCATTTCCCTGGAACCGGTTTACCATTACATCTGTTCCGCCTGCCAGGAAACGAAAATCTTTTTCAAGACCATCAGTCATGGCCAGGGCTTCCCGGATAGAATCGGGTCGTAAATATTTCTTTTCTGCTATCATCCTTTCTCTTTATTACATTAACTGCTCCCCGCTTTTGTGCATGAAACAGAATTATTTTTCATTTGTTTTAAAATATCTTCAGCGCTGATCGGCAATTTTGTAATTCGTACTCCCACCGCATCAAAAATTGCATTAGCAATAGCCGGAATAACCGGATGCAAAGCACCCTCCCCGCATTCCTTGGCGCCAAAGGGTCCTTCAGGATCTTCCGTTTCAATTATATCTGAATGAATGGCGGGTGTATCCAGGGAAGTGGGAATTTTATAGTCCAGAAAATTGCTGTTTACAATCAACCCATTAAAATATTTTAACTGTTCACTCATGGCCTGCCCCATTCCCATATGCCATGAACCTTCCAATTGGCCTTCTACCGCCAATGGATTAATAGCTTTTCCGCAGTCATGGGCACCCCAGATATTAAGCACTTTAACCAATCCTGTTTCCAGGTCTACTTTCACTTCAGCCACCACTGCACCAAAACTATATGAAGGACTCAGGCCTGCACCCGACCCTTTAAAATCACCTCCCAATTTTGGAGAAATGTATTTTCCGCTGACTGTTATGGCACCCCGGTTTGCTGTTGCAATATCGATGGCTTCAATCCAGGTCATATCTGCTTTCTTGTTATTACTATATACTTTGTCATTTGAAAAATTCAGCTCATCAGCAGCAACTTCCTTTTTTGCAGAAACAGCTCTGGCAATTTCTTTTTTTAAATTTTCTGCCGCCATTTTTGCTGCATTACCTGCCATAAAGGTTACCCGGCTGGAGTAACTTCCCAGGTCAACGGGAGTAAGCAGCGTATCAGCAGTCTGTACAAAAATTTTTTCCATTGATATTCCCAATACTTCTGCTACTACCATGGCAAGCATGGTGTCGCTTCCCTGCCCGATATCGCTGGCCCCGGAACTGATCAGTACTCTTCCATCAAAATCAACTTTAAGATGTACTACCGACTGCGGTAACTCATTGCGGATAATTGGCAATGCACTCCCGCTGATAAAAAACCCGCAGCCTGCACCAAGTCCCCGCCCATGAGGCCATTTACCATATCGTTCTCCCCAATTGGATTGTTCCATCACTTTCATCAGTGATTCACGACTTCCGTTGGTTGTGATACGGTATTGACCGACGGTTAGCGTGTTTGACGGCATAAAATTTTTCAGCCGCAATTCACATGGGTCCATCTTCATTTGATGTGCCAGATCATCAATTAAACTCTCAATAGCAAACCGGGAGTTTACGGCGCCATGTCCGCGCATGGCACCACATTGCGGTTTATTGGTGTAAACCCGGAATGTTTTGAATCCGAAATTTTGAATGGCATAAGGCGCCTGTAATAATACACCATTATAGTAGGTTGTCACCACTCCAAAACTTCCGTAGGCTCCTCCATCTATTTTAATATCTGCATCCAATACATTGAATTGACCTTTCTCATCAGCGCCGATTTCCATAGTCATTTTTGTTGGATGTCTTCCGTGATTACTAAGAAAGACTTCTTCCCTGCTGAACCTGACTTTAACCGGGCGACCCGTTTTCATTGCCAGCCAGGAAACAATCATTTCATGAGGAAAGGGATCGCTCTTACCACCGAATCCACCACCCACATAAGGTTTGATGACACGTACCTTGCTCAATGGTAATTTCAGCACTTTACCAAGAGCCCGGTGAAGATAATGAGGAACCTGAGTGGCTGTATAAATGGTCAACCCATTTTCATCCCAAAAAGCTGTAGCAGCATGTGGTTCCGTAAAAGCATGTGTCACACCTTCAAATTCAAAATTCATTTTACTCCGGAAAACTGCATTAGCAAGGCCTTCTTCCTGGTTACCAAAACGCAGTTCTGCTTTTTTATGAATGTTGTTATTGAATTTGGTATGTGAATGAATTTTTTCGTTTGTGCCAATATCATTGAGTGACGCATCGATTTCAAAAAATGGTTGAAGGGGTTTGTATTTAACCCGGATTAGTTTGCAGGCAGCTTTTGCAATTTCTTCTGTTTCAGCAGCTACGGCTGCAACTATTTCGCCGATATATCTCACCTTCTCAATGGCCAGCGCCGTTTCATCCTGGGAGATGGGCAGCACCCCGAATTTTTCGGGTAATTCATCTCCTGTTAAAACATATTTTACTCCTTTCAGTTTCCGTGCAAGCGAGGTATCAATGCTTTCAATGATCGCATGAGGAAAAGGACTTCGTAAAAATTTACAATGCAAAACATTTTTTATGCAGATGTCGTCCGCATAATCAGCAATGCCCTGTACTTTTTTGGTCGCTTCAATATAAGGATGACCTGTTCCAACGATCCCGGGAATGTGAGCATTAGACTTCTCCCCGCCGTTTGATTTATGCTCATATTGAATTGTCTCTGCCACTGCCTCAATAATTTTTTTATACCCGGTACACCTGCAAAGGTTTCCGGACAAAGCTTCTTTGATTTCATCAATGGATGCGCCATTTTCTTTTAGCCCATAAAAATGATTTTCA
>CAZGGQ010000008.1:0-86549 GCA_964525285.1 uncultured Chitinophaga sp. | reverse complement strand
GTCCATAATTCAATTTGAGCAAGCGTTTGATTAGAGAAGGAGTTGCTCATTACAAAACTTGGATGGCCGGTACCGCAACCGAGGTTTACCAAACGCCCTTCGGCAAGAATGATAACATCATGTCCATCCACATTATAAATATCCACCTGCGGTTTGATAGTGTCTTTGGTCTCACCATAATTTGTGTTCAGCCAGGCAATATCAATTTCAATATCAAAGTGACCGATATTACAAACGATAACTTTATCCTTCATTAGTTTAAAATGTGCACCGGTTATCAGGTCACGGCAACCCGAAGCGGTGACAACAATGTCGGCTTCTTTTACGGCGTCGATCATTTTCTTTACTTCAAATCCATCCATCGCTGCCTGCAAAGCGCAGATAGGATCAATTTCAGTAACGATCACCCGGCAACCTGCTCCTTTCAGGGAGGCAGCAGATCCTTTGCCCACATCTCCATATCCACCCACAACAGCTATTTTACCAGCCAGCATCACATCCGTAGCACGGCGGATGGCATCCACGAGACTTTCTTTACAACCGTATTTATTATCGAATTTGCTTTTTGTAACGGAGTCGTTCACATTAATGGAAGGCATCGGTAATGTTCCTTTGGCCACTCTTTCATACAAACGGTGAACACCGGTGGTTGTTTCTTCAGAGATGCCTTTTACATGCTGCACTAATTCAGGGTAGGTATCCAATACCATGTTCGTAAGATCACCTCCATCATCCAGTATCATATTGAGCGGGCGGTTGGCAGCGCCAAAGAATAATGTTTGTTCGATGCACCAGTCTGCTTCTTCAATGCTCTGTCCTTTCCACGCAAAAACTCCGATACCGGCAGCAGCAACGGCAGCGGCGGCATGATCCTGTGTAGAGAAGATATTGCAGGAGCTCCATTTTACTTCGGCTCCGAGAGCCGTTAAAGTTTCGATCAAAACAGCAGTTTGTATTGTCATGTGTAAACAACCGGCTACTCTTGCGCCTTTCAGAGGTTGTGAGGGCCCGTATTCATTACGGATACTCATCAGGCCCGGCATTTCTGCTTCGGCTAACCTGATTTCTTTGCGACCCCATTCAGCAAGCGAGATATCAGCAACCTTATAAGGAAGGTTAAAGTCAATTGATTTTGTTACAGTAGGCATATTTTTTTGTTTTGTTTGATTTTCGGCGGCAAATGTAATGTTTATATGCTAATAAATGACCGCTATACGGCTCTTTTTAGGAATGATTGGCAGTTGTGTATTGTCACAGTTTGGTTTCATCCCGCCAATTGCAGGACAAAGTTTGCAAAGCTGTAAAAAATTACTGTATTCTTAGCGTTTCTTGGCGTCTTTGCGTGAGGCATTTTTTCAAACTGAGACACTACCCGGCAGTTGCCCGCTTGTTAGCTTCAGACAAATACAGATAACTTTGAGGGAACTATTTTTTAAGCAATGTTAGTATATGATACGGTATCAGAGGCATTGACCGGACTGAAGAAAAGAGGATTTGATCTTGACTTTAACCTGCAGGAGAATTGCCTCGTCTGTCAGGATACCAGGTTTGATGTAAATGACTTTGAGATCGTGGAAACTTACCGCTTTGAAGGAGATACCGATCCGTCGGACGAGGCGATCGTGTATGCCATCGAATCTAAAAACGGGAAAAAAGGAGTATTGGTAAATGGTTATGGAATATCTGCTGATGAGATGAGTTCTGATATGGCCAAGAAACTCAGCTCCCAAAAATCCGCCGGCTGAAAAGGCAGATACTATCTCACAAAATCTTTTCCATTACATAATCATTCATAAAATATCCGCCACCGATATCGAAGTCGGCTTCTTCAATTACAGTAAAACCGATCTTCTCATAAAAACTCCTGGCTTTGTTATGCCGGTTCACCTGCAATTGTAAGGCGATGGCTCCCTGCTGTTGAATTTCTTTGATGATATGATCAATAACAAACTTTCCTGTTCCCTTTCCTTGCTGAGTGGTAAGAATATAGATCTTATGCAGTTTCCAGGTGCCTGGTTTTATTTCCTGGTAAGCTGCAAAACCAACGGGTTCTTTTTCATCATATACAATAATAAAACGGCAACCATTATCCATTTGTTCTTTCAGCGATGCTTCGCTATACATTTTATCAAGCATATAATCGATCTGCTGCTGCGAAATGATGGCGGCATAGGTTTGCGGCCATACTTTAAAAGTAAGTTCCCGGATCAGCGGAATTTCAACAAGGGATGCGTTTTTTATATCAAGCATTGAAGTTGGAGCTTTTATCTTTAAACATTTCCTTCGAAATATTTCTATGCCACCTGATCAGTTTGCGGCTCAATACCAGCGATATAACGAATGAAGCCAATGCTCCGCCTGCCAGCAGCCCTTCACCTGTCTGCCTGCCCCAGACGGTGCTTTCATTAACAAATAAAAAGAAATCAAAAGTGCCGTGGAAGAAAACAGCAGCAAGCAAACCTGCCAGCATCAGCCAGAAACTGTTTTTTGAATCAAATTTTGCCTTGCCCACAAAATAGCCCATCACTACGGAAAAACTGCCATGTGCCGGCACACTTAAAAACATCCTTTTTATTCCAACCTGCAGGCCCTGCCCGATCTCTGCATATTTCATCACATACATAAGATTCTCCAGTGTGGCAAAGCCCATCCCTACCATCACACTGTAAACGATGCCATCCAATGGCTCATCAAAACCCTTCCTGTTGTATGCATATAGCCGGAGTCCCATGAATTTGCCGAACTCCTCGCTGAATGCAACAATAGCATAAGAGAATATGGCCACACCGGCCACTGTTCCATTACTTGTATAACTGAAACTTTGCTCAAACACAATTGCAGGGAAGATGGCTGCACAACCGAGGAAAAAACTTACAATAAGATTCAGCTTTGGCTCCTGGTTATAAATGTCTTTATAAAAAATAAACAGGCAGATAGCAACTCCCGGTGCAATGGCTATAGCTATATACTCCATGTTAACCTGGTTTTACCGTGAAAGATAAAAAAGAGGGAGTATAAGAAAGAATAATTTTTTCAAAATGCAGTTGCTCTATTTCATCGAGTTTGCGGCATCCTTCTGAAACGTTGAGACAAGTATATCATATTCTTCGTCATTGATAGAAGCCTGTATTGACCTTGTACCCCCTTTAGCCAATTTATACTCAATTAAAATTCCCTGTACTTTCCCTTCTAAAGGAAGGAAAGGTATAACGAGGTCAGCGAGAGTTTCAGAAGGAGTTATTACAATCTCCTCATATTTATTGATCAGCCGCACCCCGTTTTTTTGATTTTTATCTGACAAACATCGAACAGGTATGCACCCAAAAAAATAGTAACGTTCAATTTTCACTGAGTCATGATAAACTGTAAGCCCTGTTACACGGATAAGACCGGAAAAGATCAAAACGACAGCACTTACATAGCCTGTCACCGGGAAATTTTTAAAAAATGAATCAATACAGATGAACAACAGGATAATCAGAAGAGAACGTAAAAGCCAAATTCTGTTGATGATATAGCGGGAATAAATTTCCATTATTATTTCAAAAAAAAAGACAGCTATAACCAATGCAGCCGGGTAATCAGCTAATTTTCCTTTTTGCCAAAAATTCTTTTCAGCAGCCCTTTCTTTTTCTTTTGTTCTTCCACCGGGGAACCGATTGGTTTATTGTTATCATCAACTTTTTTTACCGGGGTTTTTGTTACAGTATCTTTTTGGGCTGGTTTGTTTTCATCTTCCCGCACCGGTTTTGATTCAGGACCAATGTATTCATTGTTATTAATGTCATAGTCCTGCTCATTGCCTGCGCCCTGGTCATCGCCTTGCCCGGCAGGATCGGGATCTGAATCACTGATCATGATATCTGCGAAGTTGGTCTCGTTCTCCAATTCGGCGGGTCTTACAAATCTTGCATCCCGCTCGATCCCCAATCGTTTATCCGCTAAAACTTTTTTAAAAAAGTATTCACAGATCGGTCTTGCTATCCTGTTTCCGTCTCCTTCGTTGCGCATAAAACGGTCATCAAAGCCCACCCAGGAGCCAGCCAGTAACTGTGGCGTGTAACCCATGAACCAGGCATCGGCATTGTCATCTGTTGTTCCGGTTTTGCCACCCATTTCGGCAGCGCCAACCCTGTTGCGTAAACCAGCGGCTGTTCCCTTATCAACCGTTCCCTGCATCATACGGGCCATGGTGTAAGCGGTTACTTCGCTGATGGCTTCTTTCCTGTTCATACTATAATCAAATCTTTTTATCACATTTCCATTCCTGTCCTCGATCCGGCTGATGCAATAGGGCTTAGTGGAAAAACCACGGCCTGCAAAAATGGTGTAGCCCCAAAGCATTTCATACATCGAAAGGTCACAGGCTCCCAACGCCATAGATGGGTATGGTTTTACTGCTGTTGGAATATTTATCCGGCCCAGGAAATCAGCAAACTGCTGTGGCCCTACCTGTTTCATAATGTAGGCTGTCACACCATTTTTTGAATAAGCCAACCCGTTAGCCATTGACATGGTTCCTCCACCGGCTTTTCTTCCCTTGGGCACCCAGCCAAAGCCCGGAAAGAACTGGGCCGCATTCTCACATTCAGTTTCAGGAGTAAAACCCCTTTCTTCCATAGCCTGTGTATATAGAAAAGGTTTGATGGTTGAACCTACCTGTCTTTTTGTATTCAGGTTTACATGATCGTATTTATATGTTTTGAAATTAATACCCCCAACCCAGGCTCTGACCTCACCTGTGACAGGATCCATGGCCATGAAAGATGCCTGTTCCATCTGGCGATGATATTTTATGGAATCGTAAGGTGTCATCACGGTATCTTTTTCCCTTTTGCTGTTCCATGCGAAGATCCTCATGGGAACTTTTACGTCAAAGCTGGCTCTTATTTCTTTATTGCTCAGTCCATCTTCTTCCAGGTTTTTCCAGCGGTCGGATTCTTTGATAGCTCTTTCCAGTATTTTTTCATGGTCTTTCCAGATCGTGCCATTCTTCATGGCGGGCCGGGCATTTATTCCCCGTTGCAGCATCGTCATGTGTTGTGCCATTCCTTCTTCTGCATATTCCTGCATCTGCGGATTGATGGTAGTATAAATTTTCAACCCGTCATCATAAATATTGTAAGAACCCCCATTTGGTTTCTTTACGTCCTTAAGCGCTTCTTTTATTTCTGATTTTAATATTTCCCTGAAATAAGGGGCATAGCCGGTGTTCTCATCCAGCTTTTTATAATTGAGTTTTATGGGAAGTGCTTTCAGCTTTATTGCTTCAGGCTCAGTAATTTTTCCATTAACAGCCATTTGATTTATCACCACATTTCGCCGGTCGAATGCTGCTTTGTAATTCCTGGCCGGATTATAAATAGTATTTCCTTTCAGCATTCCAACCAGCACAGCAGCTTCTTCGACTTTCAACCGGTCAGGTTCTTTCTGAAAAAAAGTTCTTGCGGCATTGCGGATGCCATAAATATTATTGCCAAAAGGAACAGCGTTCAGGTAAAGTGTTATTATTTCTTCTTTGGTAAAATTCCTTTCCAATTTTACGGAAATGATCCATTCTTTCAGTTTTTCAATTACCCGCCAGGCTTTATTTCTGCTGCCCTGGTCAAGCAATGCTTTTGACAATTGTTGTGTAATTGTACTGCCCCCGCCTGATGTGCCGGCTGTAATAATAGCCCGCATGGTCGATTTGAAATCTATTCCGCTGTGGCCATAGAAACGTTCATCTTCGGTGGCCACCAGCGCATCAATTACATGTTTGGAAATGTCGTCGTATTTAACATTGCTTCGGTTACCTCTTTCGGTATTATATTTTCCCATCAATGTTCCATCAACAGCCAACACTTCAGAGGCTTGCAGGAGGGAAGGATTTTCCAACTCAGCCAATGAAGGCATTTTGCCAAAAACGCCAAAATTGGCCAGGGCTACCAGTAATATGAATGCCAGAAATCCCCCGATAAAAATTCGCCAGAAAATTCGGACAGTTTTTTTCATACAAAATGGGTGATTATGGGTTGAGGAGTCGCTATCTGTGATAAGAATTGATCCTTCGCCAAGCCTGTCTACCGGCAGGCAGGCTCAGGACGAAATTAAGAAAAACCTTAGCGGCGCGTATCTCCGGGTATTTAATTTTTTGTCAAATCTGGCCCGGATAGCCGGCGAAACAGCCTGGTAAAGCAGGATTTAGAATTTACCCGGGAAATGCTGGTTCAGGAATGCTTTGTAATTCTCCAGGTCTTTATTCACTTTCAACAGGTCATAGTTGCTGTCGGACAGGATGATAAAATTGTATTTGCCTCCTTTAAGCCAGGGAATAATTTCCGATGCTGTTCTAGGGCGGGCCTGGTCAATGTAATTGATCGCTTCTGCTGCATCTTTGAAAGGACTGATAATTAACAACCGGTTATCAGCATCCATGTCAGCTAAATTGGCAGACATTTGTTTATTATAATAGGTCTCCCGGTTGTAACGGGCAAACGCATTTTTAGCTTCATTAATAAATACCGGATCCACCTTGTTCAGCACCAGCACTACATAATGAGGATCTACGGCAGAAAATGAATAGGGCGAAATGATTTTAGCTACCTGTTTATTGGTCGTATCTTTTGGCTGGTTGATATTGCTGATAGGTTGTGTTATTGTTTTTACAGAGTCTCTCAGCAGTGGGTTAGTCTTTACGACATTAGAGACCGGGTTAGCACTGGCCGTATCGCCCAGGTTCCGGTTTATTACCAGGTTTCGCAGTTCTGTTTCAATTTGGTTTCTCCTGCTTAGTACATCCAGCAGGGCTGTGGCCCTGGTTGCCATTGGCGTATTAGGAAACTGGTTGATCAATATATTCAGCACCCCTTTGGCTACGCTATCATTTCTTTGTTTAATGTAATATACAGCTTCAATGTAAAGCAACTGGGGGGTCCAGTAATTTTTTCCGTAAATACTATCTGCAGATTTTTTTTCTGTTACTGCCTGGTCAAAACTTCCTTCGATAAACAGATCGTAAATTTTTTCATAGGCTTTTGTTGCATCAGGGTTGGAGGTCGATTTAGGATTCTTGCCCGTGGTCACAATGGTCGTAAAATTGCTGCCTTTGTATTTCTCACCCATCAGTTGCTTAATGGCTGTAGCTTTGGCCGTTTCCCCGTTTTTGTTATAACAATAATACAGGTTGAAAAGAACTTCATCCATGGGTTCAAATTTGGGAAACCGGTTCCGCAATTGTTCAAATGTCTGGGTGCCGGCGCTGCAATCTTCTATTTCCTGGACATAGATTTTTCCCAAAGCAAACAGAGCAGCCTGCAGCGAATCATTTGATTTCTTCAATTGGTCAGGGGCAACCGGCAGGTTAGCATACATCCGCTCAAATGATAATTCAGGGGTTGTTCCCTGCACACCTTGTTGCGTGGTAACATTACCCTGCTGATTCGGATTATTTTGTCCGCCCTGTACCCCGACTATTGCAGCGCTACGCCGCCAGTTATCTGTATTAGGACGGTTGCCCCACCTGTTTTTGAAATCAGCTTGTCCACGGGGGCGGGTTGCAGCATTATAAAAATACCATTCGCCTTTTGGTTGTGCAGAAGGAAAAAGATTTGCTGTTGTGGATGTAGCAAAAGGGGAACTGGCGGAGGGAGGTGTTTCATCTTTCAATCCCTGTAATTTGCGAAGCTGCCGGACTAATTTTTTAACAAAATCCTTTCTTTCATCTTCGGGTAAAGCAGCAATTCGCTGGAGACTGTCCTGCCGTTCAAGTATTTCAATATTGGTAGCAAGGCTGCCCAGCATTTTTTTTCTTGCCTGCAGTTCTTCTACGTTTTTTAATGCAGGATCATCGAGTCTCATGCTATCGTAGAAATTATAAGACTGGCGGTATTGTTTTCTTTTATATGATATTTCTGCGAGTTCCAAAAAAGCTTTGTTCCGTTGCGAAGGATTGTTGCTGGTATATTGAGTGCTTTTCAGCAGCAGTGCGATGGCATCGTCCGTATTATTTCCTTCGAGCTGCATCCTGGCAGCCATGTAATAAATAATATCACGATAATCCTGGTACTTATCCCTTTTAGCCATCTTCAACAATTCGGCTACGTTTTTTTCAATGGCTTTTTCGCCCCCATCTTTATTTACACGGATAGCGAAAAGCCGTGCATAGATGTCCATAATGGCATCGGTGGTATGGCTGCTGACCTTCGTATAATATTTTTCAGATTCTTTGTAGTGGCCGGATAATTCATACAGCTGTGCAGCCAGGTATTCCCAACGGGCTTTTTCCTCGTGATTAGTAGCATTGTCAAGTGCCTTTACCAGGTGAACGGCGGCACTGTCCCACATATTTTGTTTGTAGAACCAGAATGCCTGCACTTCATCCAGGTCATTTTGCAAACGTTTTGGGAAAGCGGGATCGTTTTTCAGCGTAACGATAAGACTGGCTGCTTCTGCAAACTGATCCTGCGCCAGGAAATTTCTTATTTGCCAGATAAAGGCATCATTGCGGCTGGGTGGTTCGGAAAATATTCTGCGGGGCAGGCTGTTTTTTTCTTTGGTAGAAATACTGAATGCTGTGTTACCATCCCGGCTGCTGCCAATTGTTTGGTAATAACCATCCTTTTCCTTTTGCGCAAAGGCATAATTAATGAACTGGAACATCAGGTAGGCCGAATCGAATTTTTTTTGCAGGTAATAAGAAGAGCCCCACAGCATATACATATTATCCACCCAATCGTTGCGCAGGTCATGCAGGGCAATGGCCGTGGACGATTTATAGGTAATGGAATCAAGCTGAATAGAATCCTGTGCTGTTACATCCAGCGAATAATTGTAAAAAGGAAGCAATAGGGAGTAATCATCCCGGAACGAGGTTTTTGCCTTATCAAGCACTTCGTTCAGTTTATTATTTGCGTTGAAGAAAAAATTATAATGAGTGACCGTATTCTGGATCAAACGGCGGGGCAGTGTAAATTTTTTTTCTTCCGATCTTTCAGACCTTAAAACCCGGTCATCATATTCCTTGGGTTTCTTTAAATTAAAAGTGATCCCCAACTGGCTGAAGGCAGGAACGGTAACCTGGCAAAGGATAAGGAAAAGAATCGCAGCAATAGTGTATCGGTTGGGTCGCATTTTCCGGCGCAATCTAAAGTCTTATTAACTGAAATTCAAATAATTTAGTATAAATATAGCCCATTTTTTTCAGGTTAAATTGATTGTCGGAAAATGACAAAAGCAAGTCTCATTCCTTACCTTTAATTCCCTAAATTTCATCTATGCTAAAATTAGACGCCGGCTCTACCTTAAAAAGGCTCCGAAACCGGTACCGGCTGGTGGTAATGAATGATGACACTTACGAGGAAGTGGTCACTTTTAAATTGTCCAGATTGAGTGTTTACATCATGTTGAGCACAATTTTTGTATTGTTGGTAGGGTTGACTGTTGCCCTCATCGTTTTCACACCTTTGAAGTATTATATTCCGGGAACCAATACAGATTATAAATCGGCCATGGAATTACGGCAATTAAAATACCAGGTGGATGAAGCCAATAAGCAGATCAGGTTGCTTCAGCAGTTTGATGCAGGACTCAGAAGCGGCCCGTTGAAAGGTAGTAATACGATCGTGCTCGATACCACCAAACTGGATGTACCCAAAGAAGAAACTTCTAACGACTAATACATATACCGATGTTTAATACTAAAAACAAAACCGATATGCAACAACCAACTACCAATGGCAATGGCGCAACACTGATCAGCGCTGGTACCACACTCAAAGGCGACATCAGCAGCAGCAGCGACCTGCGGATCGATGGCACCGTCATCGGCAATATTCACAGTTCCGCTAAAATTGTAATTGGCAGTAATGGCGTTGTGGAAGGTGATATATCAGGCAACCAGGCTGATATTGTGGGCAAAGTCTCCGGCAATATACGGGCAAAGGAACTATTGCAATTGAGAGGTGAATCAGTAGTGACCGGAAATTTATATGCCGGTAAACTACAGGTGGAACCCTCAGCCACTTTTAATGGTCAATGCCATATGGGCGCCAATATTGTGGAGATGAATAATAATGAACAACAAAACGCCGCCAAATAACAGTAACCGTGACCTTATCCGCTATGCCGGACTTGGCACACAAATTTTAGTGGCGCTTGGTTTGGCTGTCTTTGCGGGACTGAAAGGAGATAAATGGCTACACACATCCCCATTGCTGGTCTGTCTATTACCTTTGCTGATCCTCATCGTTATATTTTACAAACTGATGAGAGAAACAGCCAAACCACCAAAAGATGAAAAATAAAAAGTCCTGGCTTCCCCTTCTTATTTTATTTATTATCCTGAACTGTTTTTTTATAGCCGGTAAGAACTGGCTGCTGAAAAAAGGAGTAAACCATGAAGTGCTGATCGGGGGTAACCTGGTATTATTTTTGGCCACAGCATTATCCTTCTTTGTTTACCAGCGGTCATTGAAATCAACAAACCCCCAGGCATCGGTAAGAGGCATGTACGGAAGTTTTATGATAAAATTCTTTCTTTGCCTTATTGCTGCATTTATTTACATTATGCTTGCCAAAAAGAATTTGAACAAACCTGCCCTGATCATCTGCATGGGTTTGTATATTGTTTATACTGTCATTGAAGTTGCAGTACTGCAGAAATTACTAAAGCAAAAAAGCATAGACAAAATTTCAAATAAATAAGAAGCCTGGTCAGACCGGGACAGCCCGCCCCGTCAATACGGGGGTCAGACCATGGTGAATAAAGAATGCCTAAAAAAGAAGTTCCTGTTGGTCATCTTCAAAATTACCTGCCGCCCGGCACTGCGGATACGGTATTGACTTACCTGCAGCAGCATAAAGTGCATTTAACAATTTCGAGGCACAGGCAAAGCATTCTTGGCGATTACCGCCACCGCACCCATCACCGCAATCATCGTATCAGCGTAAATGGCAGTCTGAATCCCTTTTCATTCCTGATCACTTTGCTGCATGAATTGGCTCATCTTCTGACCTTTGAACAACATGTCAACCGTATGCAGGCGCATGGCAAAGAATGGAAAACAATTTACGGGCAATTGCTCCAGCAATTTTTACAGCATAAGATCTTCCCGTCAGATATTGAAAGGGAATTATTACAGGCATTAAAAAATCCTGCGGCCAGCAGCTGCGCCGAAGATGGATTGCTGAGGGTGCTGAGAAAATATGACTCTAAAGAAAGCAACCATCGCCTGGTAGAAGAAATTTCTTTTCATGCTATGTTCCGTTTACCTGACGGGAGAGTTTTTCAGAAAGGGGAGAAGTTGAGGAAACGATTCAAATGCAAGGAAGTTGCAACAGGGAAATTGTATTTGTTTAGTCCTGTGTATGAGGTCGAAGAAGTTTAAAAGGTTCCAGGGGTTCCAGAAGTTTAAAAGGTTTCAGCGTTTGAGTCAACTTCTGAAACTTCTTAAACTTGTTCAACCTGTTAAACTTTTAATCATCCACAAACTACATCCTGTATGCCCGCTGTTGCCCATCGGTCCTTTTAAATAGTCAAACCCGAATTTAGCATAGACTTTTAAAGCCTGCTTTAATTCGGGCATGCTTTCGAGGTAAACATGTTTGTAACCCGCTTCTTTTGCAAAAGCCAGGCATTTTTCAATCAATGTTCGGCCAAGACCCGTTCCTCTTGCAGGGGGAAGTAAATACATTTTTACCAGTTCACAGGTATCAACGGGCAAACCATCGGTGGGATAAATGCCTCCACCGCCAACTATTTTATCATTAAGTTCGGCAACAAAATACATGGAATCTTTTTTCTGAAACATTTCGAATAAAGCATCGGTCGTAGGATCATAATAGACCGTGTTGGGATGATTGGCGCCGAATTCAGCAAGGGTATCTTTTACGATTTTTGCCAGGAAAGTGTTGTCAGTTGGCTGAATACTCCGTATCAATACCTTATTCATGCTGTAAAAATAATCAAAGTGTTTTTGTTATGCATCAGGCCGCTGCTATCTCAGTTTACTACCTGGTACAAGTGTAGCGGCCAGATGCATAAAAGAAAAGGTCGCCTTTTTACAGGCAACCTTTTCGAAAAGGCCGGTGAAAGAATTGAACTTTCTATCTAATATGCAGACGTGCAATTACCGGCACAATCAGGTAAAAGAATATTTTTTGGCCCTTTCTGTCAGGCGGGTCATATAATCATTTTGATGATCGAGAATATATTTTACTCTTTCATTGAAATTTGCTTCGGTAGCCATCCATTGCTGCCGTTTACGCAGCGTGGATGGTTTTTTTATTTTACTGTTGAATACCTGCCATTTATCAGTTCCGGTTATCCCGGTATTCAGGGCCAGCAATTGCAACATCAGTTCGTGCAACCGGAAGTTGCTGGTATTGACATTAACGCCTTTTGAATTCTCGCAGGCCGCAGTAAATGCTTTTGACAAAGTATCAGCAGCAGCGGAAAGGAATTCATCATTGACGCCCTGTCTTAAATTCTGCAGGGACAGTATTTCTAAGATATTTCCCGATTGCAGTTTATGCAACCTTACCGGTTCCTGCAATTGAGAGGCCCAGGCGGCCAAACTGATCTCCTGCAGGTGGTTGGGCTTTATTTCATCGTAGTAAGTATAAACTTTGGAAGTGGGGAAATGCATCACCTGTGTTTTGGAATTCATTACTAATGATTCATGGTTCCACTTCTTCCTGGGTTTCTTTGAAGAAGCTGTTGTTCCTTTTTTACCTTTTTCCGGATCGTGAAGTATTGGCTTGGATGACTTATTATTATTGCAGGCTTGCACCAGCGGCATCAGGATCGTTCCTAACGTTACTAATTTAACGGTGGTACCGACAAAACTCCGGCGGTCAATTGAATTGGCTTTCCTGTTTTTCTTCCCACGCATGATAAAGGAAATTAGGTAATTCTAAGTTATGATACCCGCTGCAAAACAGCAAAAATAAAAAACCCCGCCCCGATATGTCGGGACGGGGATAAACCATCAATATGAAACCCAGGGCTGCGGCAACCGGGGCAGCCAGGAACTTTGATCAAGTTATAATTTACAGGATGCCAATTGTTAAAGGATTGCATATTCGTAATGAAATAATATTTATATTGCCTGTTATCTAAACCGGCGTTTGAATGAAACCATATAAACTGAATCTTAAATCTGTGATCGGGATAGTGGGCGTATTGAGCCTGGTAATTTTTTCAGTTGTTTTGGTTTTATTGGGGGAAGCTGAATTTACACATATCGGCGAAACCCTGCTGCACTATGGTTATATCGTTGCTCCTGTGAGTATCCTGTGGGTATCGCTTGATAATTATTTGTGGCATACAAAATTATTCCAGGCAATACGCAAATCACTTAATATCCCGCCTGACCTGCGGGGGCGCTGGGAAGGCATTTTGGAAAATGCCGATGGAAGCCAGCCACAGAAATTCGTCATTGAGGTAAAGCAAACATTAACTTCTATCCGGGTGCATTCTTTTTCTTCCATTGCCAATTCTACCAGCATCCTTACCGAGATCGCTTCAGATAGTCATGAGGAACATTTTATGATCGGTTATTTATGGCAGGGGTCTATCAGCACCTCCATGAAAGAAATGCACCAGGGCGAGATATTTCATGGTTATACCATGCTGAACTTACATGAAATTGAATCGCCAAAAACACTGAAAGGCTCTTATTTCACCAACCGCAAGGGTTTGCAGACCAGGGGTGGTATAGAACTAATCTGGACCTCACACAATTTGAAAAGGAAATTTGAATAAACCGCCGAATCAGTTTTACAAATATAGGAGGCCACAAAACGTTTGTATTTAATTGAAATTTCCTGCCAGCCCGGCAGGCCAGTGTTCTTTGGTCTTTGTGGGAAACAAATTGAGACGATAGAGCACTGGATGACAGGTTAATCCATTACTTCATAAATGGTCATGGGTGTGGCCTTATTTTTCAGGCTCACTACTCCTACTTTGCGGCAACTGAATGACTCTTTTACTTTTTGGTAAGCGGTTTCGTTAATGACGATCTGGCCTTCTCCGGCTGCGCTTTGTAACCGTTGGGCAATATTCACTTCATCGCCGATCACTGTATAATCAAGCCGGCGGAGGGTACCGGATCCGATATTTCCGGAGATCATTTCGCCACTGTTGACGCCGATAGAAACTTTTGGCGCATAGGTAACATTACCGGATTCATTGGGTAAGGCTGCGATCTTTTTTCTTACTGCAAGACAAGCATCAATTGCCCGGTCTAAATTATAATCGCCGCGGAAAACAGCCATAATGGCATCACCAATGAATTTATCTACATAACCACCCTGGTCAATGATCTCTTTCACCATCACATCAAAATATTTATTCAGCAGTTTCACCACCGTATCCGGGGCTTCATTTTCGCTGATAGTTGTAAAGCTGCAGATGTCAATAAAAGCAACCGTAGCTTCCACCGTTTCATTGACCATCAATGATGATTCAAACTCCCGGCCACCCATAAAATTCAGAACCGTCTCATCCACATACATTTTAAGGATATTATTTTCTTTGATGGCTTTCATCGTCTCCCGCAGCTGGTTTACATGCTTTATTGTTTTTTCAACCGTCAGTTCCAGGTCTTCAAAATTCACCGGCTTGGTGATGAAATCAAAAGCGCCGCGGTTCATGGCAGTGCGGATATTTTCCATATCCCCGTAAGCAGAAACGATCACTGATTTAAATAAACCGTGTTGTTCATTCAGTTTGGTAAGCAGGGTCAGCCCGTCCATTTCAGGCATGTTGATGTCGCTGAGTACTACATCCATATCAGCATGCAGCTCCAATTGTTCCAGCGCATGTTTCCCGTTTATGGCGAAGACAAATTCATACTGGTGTTCCCGTATCTTCTGGCGGAACTTCTGTTTGATCAGCACTTCCAGGTCTGCTTCATCATCAACGACTAAGATCTTGGCCATTACTTTATTGCTTTTAATTTTTCTTTCAGTTGGTTAAATTCAAGCGGCTTGGTTAAAAAATCATCCGCCCCCAGTTTCATGGCGGTATCATAATTTTCTTTGTCACCATAGGCTGTGATCATCATGACCACCGGCGGAGGAGTAAGATATTTTTGCTTGATCTGTTCAAGCAGGTCCAGTCCGCTCATGCCCGGCATGTTGATATCAGACAATATCAGGACCGCTTCATGCGCATTTTGATTGAGGTAGACCAGGGCTTCTTCACCGGAAAAAGCAAATACAAATTCGATATGCCCGTTTCTTATTTCCTTTCTGAACCGTTGTTCAAAAAGAACCTGGATATCTTTTTCGTCGTCAACGACTAAAATTTTCATTTGGTGAATTTATGATTTAAGCTGGCAAAATAATGAAAAACTCAGCGCCTTCACCTTCTTTAGTTTCTACCTTCAACTCACCTCCATGTGCTTTTACAATATCATAACTTAGAGATAAACCCAATCCTGTTCCCTGCCCGGTGGGTTTGGTGGTAAAGAAAGGTTGGAATATTTTGTCCAATACTTTTTGCGGAATGCCATTACCATTGTCTTTTACAGAAATCACAACCTCAGCCCCCCTGCCCCCCGAAGGGGGGGTCTTCGAAGTCTTCACTGTTACAGTGGGTTCATATCCTTCTTGTTTTTCTTTCTTTCTTTCTGTGACTGCATAAAATGCATTGGTGATTAAATTCAGAATAACTCTTCCAATATCCTGCGGAATGATATTGACCTTATCAATGCTTTCATCATAATCAGTTTTCAATGTTGCGTTGAACGATTTGTCTTTGGCTCTTAATCCGTGATAAGCCAGCCGCAGGTATTCATCGGTGATCGTATTAATATCTAAAGGTTCTTTTACGCCGCTGCTGCTCCGGCTGTGCTGCAACATACCTTTTACAATACCATCGGCTCTTTTGCCGTGCTGGCTGATCTTTTCTTCGTTCTGCCTGATATCATTGGCAAGGGCCATGGCCGTTTCATGATCACCGTTCTTCAAAGCTTCTTTCATCTCATCAATAAGTTCTGTATTGAGATCTGAGAAATTATTGACGAAATTCAATGGATTCTGTATCTCATGAGCTATGCCTGCCGTGAGTTCACCGAGCGATGCCATTTTTTCTGACTGGATCAACTGGGATTGTGTGGCTTTCAGGTCGGCAAGGGTTTCATTCAGCAACTTATTCGATTCTGAGAGGGTTAGGTTTTTACTTTGCAGGTCCTTCGCTTTTGAGATGTCTTCGATCATGTTATTAAAGGCAATGGATAACTCGCCGATCTCATCACGGGGAAATTTTTTAGTGAGAGGGGTGAGGTCGCCTTTACCAACACGATGGGCTGCATCTCGCAGGGCACGAACCGGTACGGAAATATTTCTTGCCAGCCAAAACCCGATGAGGAGTCCTATTGCAAATATGCCTCCGCTTACGAGCAGGGAAGTGCGGCGTATCTTTCTCTTTCCTTCTTTTATTGCATCAGAAGTAAATCCCAGCATGATATCCCCCGACATCATGGTCGTTTGAAAGGGCGCCCGTTTTACAATAAGGCTATCACTTGACGATAGCCCTGAATCAGGATTGAATTTTTCAGGGAAAGTTTTGAAAATGGTTTCTTTGGTGCCGAGCAGGCTGCTATCCTTGTTCCAGATCGAATCAATTTGCACCAGGCTTACAAATTTCAAACCCGGGGCGCTCTTTACATATTCCAAAGCTGTTTGCACACCTTCATAGTTTTGTTCGCTTAAGGCAATTTTTACACCGAGGGCAACGGTTTCAGCATAGTTCTGTACCTCGTTTTTATAACTTTTGAGGATAGCCTTACCCTGTTGTTCGGGGAAGTAATAAAGCGTAAAAAAGGAAAACATCAGAACGATGCTGAGGATCGTTAACCAGATCTTTGTTTTAAGTCTTATAAACATGAGGAGTTCATCCTTTGTAAAAAACGAATGAAATTATTCATTATTGAAAGAATTTGATTTGCTATTGATCAGAATGCTCTTTTCCCATCTATCGTTATCAGACGGGTGCCTGCCGCCGGGGCAGACAGATCAATAATACCGATAGCGCCGGGATTGGCAGACACAAAGGCTTGCAGCTCACCAATCGTATTAAAAAAAGCAGGAGCCACCGTATTACTCTCCATGGCTTTCCGCAGCCAGAATTTTGTCACATCATCACAACTCATTAGATAAACTTTTGAACAGGTCTGCTTTCCCGTTTCTGTAGTTGACCTCATCAAAGCCAGTTTGATCTTCGTGCCGTTGTCCCAGTTTTTTGATTCTCCCTTGAAAACGGAATTGAATCTGGCTTGCGTTATCCCGTTGGGAACGCTATTCGGATTGCCGATGACCGATAAGTTTTGCGCTTGTAAAAACATTCCGGTCAGCATTGACAGTAAGAGTAAAGAGAGTTTCATATACTTTATTTGTTGGATGATAATATCCTGATAACTCCTGAATAACTATTAAAGATAATTCATTTATGGACAAATCCGGGATCAAATTCCGCATTTGTCAGTGTTGTATTTGAAACTAGTTAAGAACCGGCAATTGAATTATAAACTCAGTTCCTTCGCCTACCCTCGTCTCCACTTTCAACTCCCCACCATGTGCTTTCACAATATCATAACTCAATGATAATCCTAAACCTGTTCCCTGCCCGGTGGGTTTGGTAGTAAAGAAGGGCTGAAAAATTTTGTCTAATACTTTTTGTGGGATGCCGCTACCATTGTCAGTAACTTTTATTTCTACTTTGCCCCCATCTCCTGAAGGGGAGCCGAGTCTTTTGGTTGAGACGGTCACTACTGGTTCGTAATAATAAGAAGTTGCTCCATCCTCCCCTTTAGGGGATGGGGGCATAGACTTCTTCTTTTCATCCACTACGTAAAAAGCATTTGTTATTAAATTAAGAATCACCCTTCCAATTTCCTGTGGAATGATATTGATGTTACCTATCGTTTCATCAAAATCTGTTTTCATCGTTGCATTGAAAGATTTATCCTTTGCCCTTAACCCATGATAAGCCAACCTCAAATATTCATCAGCCAATGCATTGATATTGGTTGGTTCTTTTACACCACTGCTGCTGCGGCTGTGCTGCAGCATTCCCTTCACAATTCCATCAGCCCGTTTGCCATGATGATTTATTTTCTCCAAATTCTGTTTTACATCATTGGCTATTGCTTTTACTTCGTCATAATTTCCTTTAGCAACTTCCTGCATCATCTCATCAATCAGCTCATTGCTTACTTCCGAAAAATTATTAACAAAGTTCAAGGGGTTTTGAATTTCATGGGCTATGCCTGCGGTGAGTTCTCCGAGGGAGGCCATTTTTTCTGATTGGATCAGTTGCTTTTGGGTAACCTGCAACTCAGCCAGCGCTTCTTCCGCTCTTCGTTTTTCTGTCTGCAGTTTCACCAGGTCTTCTTTAGCTTGCAGAGCATGTGCTTCGGCTACCTTCAGATCATTGAAACGGGTATAGGTGAGGTTAAAAACACCGGCAAAACGTCTCAGTACAATTTTCGCTTCTTCCGGGAATTCTGTTTCCCGGAATGCAAACAAACCGCCTGATGAGAAGATAGCAGTATAATAATATTGCACCAATCCCTCCGTTCCTGCTACCAATGATTGTGAATCAGGTAACCTGAAATCTTCATCAATGAGTGCTTTGTAATAATTGTTCAGGTCATCTCCTTTTAAAACATAACTATAATCTGCCTCCTGGCTGAGCCAGGCTTCAAATGCACCCTGCAATAAAGGATGAACATCCATAGACTCATCTCCTGATACCTGCACAACAGTATTATTATCTGATTTGGTTGTTGTCCATATCTGGCCGCATTTTTTTTCTTTATTAAGAATACCAATGCCGCAACGCTGCATTCCGAGATTGAGTTTATCAAGTTCTTCAAATACTATTCCTACTGCATTTGCCAGGTCCTCGCTTTTCTGCATGGACATTGCTTTCGATCTTACTCTTTCCAATGCTGCTTCAATCTGTGCTTCTCTTGCCTGTGCTTCTGCTTTTTGGAGATCGAGGAAACGAGTATAGGTTTGTTCGAAAACTTTTGTAAATCTTGCAAGTAATAATTCCTGTTCTGCGGTTAATGGCTCACCTGTTATAATGCTCAGATATCCATAGGCAAAATTTCCGCAATAAAATATGGTTGGGTCTGGAAAATTTTCCCTGACAAGCCTATCTACTTCTTTTGATCCCAGGTGTAGGCTTGCATATTCAATGTGGCTTCTCAATTTGACGCCACCAACTACTTGTGAAAAAACAGGATCTTTTCGCTTCCATGCATTGTAGCGGTCCTTCAGAACAGGATCGCCGGTCAGTGGTAGTGTGAAAGGCTCCATAACCATGCCGGTACGGTCCGGCCGGGTAAGCCACCCATCTTGTTTATTATGGATTTCATCTATTACCATATAACCGCAATTGAGAAAGCGGCTTAAACCAAGTGATTGAAATTCCCTGTAAAGCAAGACTGCCGCTTCACCCAATTCTTCACTTTTATGCATGGCCATTGTTCTTGCACGAACTCTTTCCAATGCTAATTGAATTTGAGATTCTCTTGCCTGTGCTTCTGCGTTTTGCAGATCGAGGAAACGGGTATAGGTTCTTTCAAATTCATTAGCAAAGCGGCTGAGAATCTTTTTTTCATCTTCAGTTAAATCGATTGCAACCATTACACCAAAGCAACCATATTTTATGAAAGCTTCTACATAATGCAAGCCGCCCCGGAAATATTCTGGTTTTAGTTTTTCAACTCCATCAAGCAATTCTTTCCAGGCAGCAAAGTAATTATCAACTTCTGCAGTCTTTACATGATATGAATAAACGGATTCATTGCTTTTCCAATCAATAAGACATTGTGCAGTTGCAGGCTCATTTCTGTCGAGCGGATAATTGATGGCTTTACTCTTAAAAACTGTTGATCCTTTTTTGTCTTCTTCCCAGGCAGCCCAAAAGATATGACGGTCATTTTTTTCATCAGGCAACCATAAAAATGAAAATGCTGAATTGATGCCAAGTAACAGCACCTGTTGATGAAAGACCCGTAACGTATCATCCAGCTCTTTTGAATGCTGCATGATCATGCTCTGTGTACGGGTGCGTTCCAGCGCCACTTCGATCTTTGCTTCTCTTGCCTGTGCTTCTGCTTTTTGCAGATCAAGAAAACGTTGATAAGCCCTTCCAAATTCGTTTGCGAACTTTACTACGATTTGTTCTTCCTCTTCAGTTGCTTTGCGCATCTGGTTCATTCCAATATATCCGAATGGATGCTTGCCTGCTGTATGATAAAGGCCATCGGGATAATCATCCGGTGTAATCCGTGAACCTTCTGGCATTGATGCAAATGATTCATGAAATACCTCCCACACTTGCGGCAGCGTTTCTTTTGGGAAATGCAGCCGGTTGATAGAAAGTGGTTTACTTGCTCTCCATTGATCAACGGTTTCTTTCCAGGTATCCATTGCGTCAAGGTCAAGAGTTTGCTCCCCAAAACTCCGGTTTCCGTATTTCCCGGTTTCACGAAAAGTGAATGAATTATTTTCAATGTCAAAAACGGTCATATGCGTTGACATTGGGAGTATACCCAGTATATCAAACTGTTCGCAAAACACAGCCAGCACTTCATCTAATTCATCAGAGTGGTGCATGGCCATCGCTTTGGCACGAACCCTTTCAAGCGATGCTTCTATCTGTGCTTCTCTTGCCTGCGCTTCGGCCTTTTGCAGATCAAGGAAACGGGTATATGTTTGTTGGAATACTTTTCCAAAGCGCATGAGTGTGGCATTCTCTTCATCTGAATAAGGAATACCTGAAAAATTTTCGATGTACAGGCAAACATTCTCTAACAATACAGTTGATGCTGCAAGGCCAGGGCAACTAAAATAAAATTTCTTTGCTTCCTCCGGCAATCCAGGGACATACTCAAAAAGCTTTTGATAAAATTTGTTTTTTTCTTCAAAAGTCAGGTTGGTAGCAAAAAAATCCTCTCCTTTTTCTTTTGCTTCATTAAAACGATTGTAATAAACAGAATCAAAATAAGGAACTATTACCCGGGATGGAACCCCGAGCGGGTCGGCTATCCAAATATCGTAATCATCCCTTGCCTTATAATCTATAACAAACCCCGTATGTTCTATTTTGATATCTAAGTGAACGAATTGTTCATATACAACCTGAATTACCTCTTTGAGCTCTTCGCTTTTTTGCATGCCCATTGTTCTGCTTCTTACTCTTTCCAATGCAGCTTCAATCTGCGCTTCTCTTGCCTGTGCTTCGGCTAATTTCAGATCATTGAAACGGGTATAGGTTAAATCAAAAACTTTTCCAAAGCGGCTTAGTATATCGAGATTAGCATCTGATAGCGGAACATTTCCAACCGTTTGTAACCCGCCAAAATTGCTGAAGGAGAAAGTAACAACATATTTTTCCATTGCCCTCGACGCCGCCTGTGCCGCTGCAGGCACCCTTCTGAATTCTGTTTCCTTAAATAAATATTCATCGTAAACTTTCTTTTCCTGTCCTTCGAGCACATAAACATCTTTAGTTTTTCTTTCCTTCCATCCTTTCATCATTGCATCATGAAAAGGATAATCTTCAAATAACATGTGATAAGACTCGGGTGCTTTATTAATATCCGGATTGGCTGCCCAAACGGTATTAGACATTGTGCTTTCATCAATGATATTAATGATGCACCAGGTTAATGCAAAATCAAGTTTGGTTAATTCTTTAAAAACAGTATCAACCAATTCAGACAACTCGCCAGATTTTTGCATGGCCATGGCTCTTGCCCTTACTCTTTCCAAACCTAATTCTATCTGCGCTTCTCTTGCCTGGGCTTCTGCTTTCTTCAAGTCATTGAATCTTGTATAACTCGAATCAAAAACTTTTCCAAAGCGATGGAGGATATCAAACTTTTCATCTGTCAGCGGTTCTGTAGCCACTATTTCCAAAGCGCCAAAATTGTTGAATGAAGCCGAGAATACAATCTTTCTATTTTCACTTACCGGTTTTTTAAAAGCCTCCGGCAATTCGGGATATTCCTTAAAAAATAGTATTTCAAATTTTTTCTTTTCTGATCCGGATAATGAAAAAATCCATTTAGGATCATTGACTTTCCATGCTGCGATAATGGAATTAAAAAAAGGCGGATAAAAAGGAATAATTTGCAAGGGCCTGGCGGGTTTGTTCATTTCGTCACTGGCAATCCAGAGTGCATTTGATTTTTCAGCAGGGCTATGCATCCAGATAATGCAACTGGCCAGTGAAAAATCAAGACCGTTTAATTCACGGAACACCGTTGCTACCAGTTCGGCCAGTTCATCGGAGTGCTGCATGGACATGGCTCTTGCTCTTACTCTTTCCAGTCCCAGTTCAATCTGTGCTTCTTTTGTCTGTGCCTCTGCTTTTTGAAGGTCGAGGAAACGGGTATAGGTTCCATCAAATACGGCAGCAAAACGTTCGAGCAACAGAATCGTTTCCTGCGGTCTTGGTTCAGGTGTAATGATGGTAAGTATTCCTTTGGAAAAAGTAGCCACATTCTGCACCCTTCGCTTACCAAATATTTTTCGCTGCACCGGCAGTCCTGCTTTTTTCAGGTAGTTGAAATATTCTTCCAGTTCATTTCCCAGCAGGTCAATAGTAATGGATCTTGTTTTTGATTTCCAGGCCTTATACATTTTCTGCATTACAAGCGGCTCATCCAGCGAAATTTTGATTAATGAATTTAACTGTGCCCCTCCATGCTGCGTGGCCCATATTTCAAATACATGTTCCTTTTCATTTACAATTTCAATGGCCATCCGCTCCGGCTCTTCTCCCAATGCCTTGAACTGTTCAAACATTACAGCAACTGTTTCAGCCAGCTCATCGCTATGCTGCATGGCCATTGATCTGGCCCTTATCCTTTCCAGGGCCAATTCTATCTGTGCTTCTTTTGCCTGTAATTCTGCCTGCGCCACATCCATGTATCTCCGGTAAGCAAAAGCAAAAACATTTCTGAAACGTTTCAGCAATTCCTGTTTTTCCTCATTGATGGCATCAAAGGCGGAGATACCAATAGAGCCTGTCCCTATTGAATAGAAGTAATAATAAAGTGCGGTACTATTTCTTATTCTCTTGTCTTCTTTTTCTCCCCGACTTTTCCGGAAGGCCTTCCAGCTCTCCAGGTCTTTTCCTTTAAATACCGTTTCTGAAAAGGCGTCGTCAGCTTTTCGAATTTGTCTGATCTGCTTTTTAATTACCGGGTGTATATCATAAAACAAAGGAGTAATACTTTTCCCGATCTCATCTGAATAATCATAATTCAGGAAGGCTCTTATTTCATCATCATGGATATTGACCATGGCATTCCTGAGCTCAGGAAAACCTAATGACTGTAATTCTTTGAATAATACTTCACAAACATTGGGCAATTCTTCGGGTTTTCTCATTCCCAATGCCTGTGCCCTCACTTTTTCCAGTGATGCTTCAATCTTTGCTTCATAGGCTTGCGTCATTGCCTGTTCAATATCCATATACCTGGTATAAGCCAGTTCAAATACATTCAGGAAACGATTGAATAAATTCAAATCATCCTTACTCAACGGCGAATAGGTGGAAATACCCAGGGCAACCGGCCCCAGTGAATGCCAGTAATAATTGAGGGAGCTTGCTGTGATCAGAAACTTGTCAATAAAAACATTGGTGGTTTTCTGGTAAGCGATCCACTCTTTTACCTTTTTGCCTTTGATATGTGTAATATAAGTTTCGCCTTTGCCCCGCAACATTTTTTTTGCAAAAGCTTTGGCTAATTTATGATTGGTATAAAGGGTCTCTGTGATAACTGTTTTTTTATGCTTTGCATAATATTCATAGTTCATGTAAGTGCCCTTGCTCTCATAAATGATGGCTGTTTGAACATTGCGGATCTCTTTTACTCCCAAAAACTGCAGTTGAAGGGAAATTGTTTTGCATACATCCAGCATGTCAGCCGGGTCTTTCATGCCCATGGCGATGGCACGGACCTTTTCCAGGGCTGTTTCAATTTCCAGTTCACGGTTTTTATTTTCTAACTCAATGGTGCGGCACTTTACAGCTTCAAGTAGCTGCGTGTTCTCCTTTCTCAGTTTATCGAAAGCAAAAGCTTCTCCCTGTTCCGTGTGAGAGTCAGGATAGGAACCATGCTGATGTAAGACCTTCCACTCCCCGTCATTTTTTTGAATTAATGATGATAACCTGAATTTTCCATAAAAGGTCCATTTCCCTTCTACCTTAATAAACAAATCCATAAACTCATGAACCATGATATAAGGATCATAAGGAATGATCTGCGTTTTCTTATTCCTTATTTCCGCCTGCCCTGTCATTTGATTGATGATCCTCTTGGTGTAATCAAGAATCTCTTTTTTAGAGTTCCAGATCTCTTCTTCGGTGCCGCCAATATTCCGGTAATCATCCACCAGGTAATTGCGCCAATGTTTCAGGTCACCACGGAAATAAGAATCCCAGTAGTCATCCATCAGCATTTTTATCTCTGCTTCCAGTTTTTTGGTCAGTTTCATTTTTTAGTAATTAACAGGAATACTGATAATAAATTCACTTCCTTCCCCTTCCTTCGTTTCTACTTTCAACTCTCCACCATGTGCTTTTACAATATCATAACTTAGCGATAATCCCAATCCCGTTCCCTGTCCGGTTGGCTTGGTGGTAAAGAAGGGTTGGAATATTTTATCCAGTACTTTTTGGGGAATGCCATTACCGTTATCCATTACACGGACTTCGGCCCCCCCACCCCCCGAAGGGGGGATTTTGGCAGTCGTTACAGTAACGACAGGTTCATATCCTTCCGGTTGTTGTTTCTTTCTTTCTGTAACAGCATAAAACGCATTGGTGATAAGATTAAGAATGACACGGCCCATATCCTGCGACATGATTTTTATCAACCCAATACTTTCATCATAATCTGTTTTCATGGCAGCATTAAATGATTTGTCTTTGGCCCTTAGTCCATGATAGGCTAATCTCAGGTATTCATCGGCTAAAGCATTGATATCAGTTAATTCTTTTACACCGCTGCTGCTGCGGCTGTGCTGCAGCATTCCTTTTACTATGCCATCGGCCCGTTTACCATGATGCAATATTTTTTCTAAGTTTTGTTTTACATCATCAGCAAGGGATTTCGCCTCCTCTGTATTTCCATTATCCAGTTCCGTTTTCATTTCATCCAGCAGTTCAGTGCTTACTTCTGAGAAATTATTGACGAAGTTCAACGGGTTCTGAATTTCATGGGCAATGCCGGCAGTAAGTTCACCGAGTGAAGCCATTTTTTCGGATTGTATAAGTTGAGTCTGGGCTGCTTTTAATTCTTCCAGTGATTTTTGCAGTGCTGTATTCGTTTCTTCAATGGCCTTTCTTTTCTGTTCCAGTTCTTCAATGGTTTCTTCTAATAAAATGGCCGTGGTTCGTTTTACTTTTTCGGTTCTGTCGAGTTTGAATGCAGTTATCTCTATTTCCTTATCCGCATCTTTTAATGATTTTGAAATAGTGGTTTTCTGTTCAGCAGATAAATTTTCATCCTGCTGAATAATGGTTAATATGCTTTGCAAATGCTTGTTCATTTATTTTTCTTTTAATACTACACAACAGTTGGTCAGGTTATGCATCTCTAAGTTTCCGCCATGAGCCCTGGCCAGTTCTGCGTTGGAGAAAAACCCTGCCAGGGGAACCTTCCAGATATTTTTTATTCCTTCTATTTCCTGCTGTATCATCGGTCCGAGTGCAACCTGCCGGCCGGCACAACTGAATATAATTAATGCGTCTGCCTCAGGCATTTCATTCGCTTTCAATTCTTCGCAACTCTGGATCACTTTCTCCACCACATCAAAATCTGGAGGCAGGGAAAAACGCACTTTACAGCCCTGTGGTACCGAGCCGCTGCAATAAAAGGAATGATCACTCCAGTCGATCAGCAGGCCCGGCCGCATGACCGGATCACCCTTCTCCCTTTGCATCTGCAGTGGAAAAGAGCAAGCGATCTCCAGCATCAGGTTCTTATTATCCGGCGAAACATTCTGAATGCCGCCATATTTTGCAGTAAGGTCCAGTACGGGTATATCATCCACGGTAAATACATGGTTGCCCTCACTTTTGGTTACGGTTCTTACCGTACCTACCGCATTCCAGCCACAGGTAGCCCGCCCTTTTATTTTTATTTTATCTTCATCCAGCACCAGCACAACCATGCCCCGTTTACTTTCCCAGTCATTGGTGAAAACAAATTGTTCTGAAAAAGAATAATCATCTCCGGCTCCTCCACCATATACATTTACCTGTTTACCAACGATGTCTTCAAAGCCCAGCAGTAACAGCTCTGCATCTGTTTCCGTATGGCTGAACGAAATAAGAAAGGCCGGATTGACAAATCGCTGCAATGCAATTTTTGCCATCGAAGCGGCTTTTTCACGGTAATTTTTATCAGGATATTCGTCAAAAAGGATGGTGAAATACGCCGGGTTCATATCCAGCAGTAATATCGCTACGGATCCACTGTCTGTTTCTTCATCAATAAATTCACCATTGGTAGTAGCGCCAAAAATGGCGATGCCTGCATCGTTCAGTACCTTACAGATGGCAATATGGTCTTGTTTAATGGAAAGAAAAACAATGGCTAACGTTGGTTTAAAACCATCGGCCATGCTTTGTTCCAATGCTGACTGAATTCCAACCGGAGAATTTCCTTTGATTGATTTTGCTTTCATAATGAATTATTTGAGAATGGCCCCGTTACTATAGCAAAGCCTTGGCTTTGAAGGTAATAAAAAATCCCAGCCTTTCAGCCGGGATAAACTTTTATCTGTGACCTATCAGTTATCATCTAAGCCACTGCATTCTTTACCAAATCCGCTGCCTCACTTAATAAGATGGCAGATTGTACTTTCAGTCCGCTTTCATCAATAAGTTTCTTGGCTTCTACAGCATTGGTGCCTTGCAGGCGAACAATGATAGGGATTTGTATATTTCCCAAATTTTTATAAGCATCAATCACTCCCTGCGCCACCCGGTCGCAACGGACAATGCCGCCAAAAATGTTGATAAGGATTGCTTTTACATTCTGGTCTTTAAGAATAATCTTGAAACCAGCTTCAACTGTTTGCGCATTGGCCGTACCGCCAACATCAAGAAAGTTTGCAGGTTCGCCACCACTCAATTTTATCATATCCATTGTCGCCATCGCCAATCCAGCTCCGTTAACCATGCACCCAACATTACCATCTAACTTTACAAAATTCAGGTTGTATTTACCGGCTTCCACTTCAGTCGGGTCTTCTTCTGTTATATCTCTCAGCGATGCAAGGTCTGCATGGCGCATCAGTGAGTTTTCATCGAGACCCATTTTGCAATCCACAGCAATTATTTTGTTATCAGATGCTTTAAAGAGCGGATTTATTTCCAGCATGGAACAATCCAGCCCCACATAAGCATTATAAAGATTGGTGACAAATTTCAAGCAGTTTTTAAATGCTTCACCATTCAATCCAAGATTGAATGCGATCTTTCTCGCCTGAAAACCTTGTAAGCCACCCGACGGATGCACCCATTCTTTAAAAATTTTTTCCGGTGTTTTATGTGCCACCTCCTCAATATTCATTCCGCCTTCGGTGCTGTACATGATCACATTCTGTCCTTTGCTGCGGTCTAATAATATGGAGAGATAAAATTCTTTTCTTTCACTGGGTCCATCGTAGTACATATCGGCTGCTATAAATATTTTGTTAACCACTTTACCGGCTGGTCCCGTTTGCAACGTCACCAACGTGCCGCCCAGTATTTTGCTGGCAAATTCCTGTATGTCTTCCAATGATTTGGCCACTTTTACCCCGTTGATCCCGTTTTCTTTAATGGCTCCTTTGCCCCGTCCGCCGGCATGTATCTGTGCTTTTACGATGGCAAATTTGTTCCCGGTTTGCGTTTTTATTTGCCGGTATGCATCTTCTGCTTCCTGAACGGTGCTGCAGGCAAAACCTTCCTGCACGGGCACATTGTATTTTTTCAATAATTCCTTGGCCTGGTATTCATGGAGATTCATTATGAAAAATTTGCAGCGAAGATAGGAAAGAGTCAGGAGTCTGTAGTCGGGAGTCATGAGTCATGAGTCTTTAGTCGTTAGTCTTTAGTCGTTAGTCGTTAGTCATGTGCCAAAGTCAATACATATAATTGCTGATATTTATGGAGGGGTCTTCTTTCCCGCCAATTAAACCGTGGTGAAATAAGCAGGTCTGTAATGTTGTTTTAAAAACTTATTTGCGAACCAGTGTTTCAAAACACATTTTTGCATTACAAAACAACGCTATGAGAAAAAAAATTTTGACCTGCCTGCTGATGATTTCTATGACAGGAGCATTGGCACAGGACACAACAGCCGTCAAAAAATCATATGGTATGGCCGCCCTGAATTTTATCAACAACTCTGTTTACAATGGCCGGAAAGATTCAGTAAACACGCCTTATCTCACACCTACTTTGGGGTACTATCATAAATCCGGCTTTTATATCGAAGGGTCTGCTTCATATCTTTTACGTTCGGGCAGTGGCCGGTTTGACCTGTTTACACTTGGGGCAGGGTATGATTTTTCATTCGGAAATTTTGAGGGGCAGGTAGCAGCTGAAAAATATTTTTATAATAACAACAGTACTAATGTGGCGGCTGAAGTGAAGGGTATTATATTGACATCGGGTACATATGATTTTGGTTTTATCCGATCATGGTTTCAGCCGGGAATCAGCTTTAGCGGCAAAACCGATTACTGGCTTTCGTGGGGTGTTGACCATTCATTCATACCAGATGATAGATGGGAAATAGCTCCATCTTTCTCTTTGAATGCGGAAACAAGGAATTATTATACTTCCTGGTTTGGCAACCGGAGGTTCAAACCAAAAAAAGGACCTGCTGCCCCAACCGTGACTGCCTCCATGGCAAATGCTTCCAAACTAACGATCATGGACTATGAATTCAGTGTCCCTGTCAGTTATTCGGTTAATCGTTTCACGTTTGGATTCACTCCCTATTATGCCATACCTGTAAACCCGGCTGTTGTCACGCTTACCATCAAACCTCCACTGGCACCATCATTTACAAAAACGATCACAGAAAAAACAGAGAACAGTTTTTATTTTTCCTTTGATATAGAATTCCGGTTTTAGGAATGGGTCAATTTGAAAAAGACTTACACAGGGCCCCAGGGAATATTGGTTTAAACCTCAGCGAACTCAGCGGCATCTGCATGAAACTGGCTCACTGCCCCGATTTTGATGAATTGCAGGCATCGGATGGAATCTTTATCTTTCCGTATGTATCGCTTTATACTTTGCATTCTTTTATTTGCGTGTTCCTGCCGGTCTGTACAAAAAATGCATTGGCCCGAACGAACTTCATCAACTACCGGCAATGAATTTTATCACAGGGCATTTGCCATGAAGTGGGCTGCAAGAGATTCATTTGCCCTGAAAGAAGTATTAGCAGGAAATGTTCCGGGGTTTCTGAAAAAATTTGCAGCTGTAAATGTTTCCATTATTGATTCATCAACCGGAAAAACCATCAAAGCAACTTATTTTGTGTCGCCGGATTATTTAAGCATCGGTAATGATAGGGACTGGGCAAGAATAAATATCACAGCTATAGCCGCTCAGAAAATTGCCGACAGCTTTCAATGCTTTTTGCCAACCAGGAAAATGGTGGATGATATTTATAAAGCAGCAGCGGTTAAACCGGAACCTGTACCCATGTATGCTTTTCGTGACAGTACACCCACTATGTGGCATCATCACCTGATAGTGGAAGGTCAGCGTAATGGAAGAAAGGGTTTGATCGCCGGCATACAGAAGGATGTGGTGATCAGCGGAAAGATTTCTAGAGACCCCAAGCCAGGCCGGGTGGCTATTTATGGATGGCATAAGTTGGATGGCAAACCCATTCAGCCCTTATACACCGGGCACATTTACTGGTGGGTGGATTATAGCCAGGGCATTCGTTTAATTTATCGCAAAATAAAAGTGAATGGAAAATGGATGGATTATATTGATGTATTAAAAAGCCCTGTTATGCAAAAGCTTTTATGCGATGAGGAATTTTGTGATTTCTATCGCTATTAAATTTGTCTCCCGCAGATTGTACAGACAAATGACACACAGATCTCGCAGTCTTAATTGAACAGATCGGCGTTATCTGTGGTCCCGATAGCTATCGGACTGCAATGATCTGCGGGAACTCTATTGAAAAATTCAGTACGTTTGCCGCCCATCTTTTTAAAATGAGCAACAAAAAAATAGTGAATGAATTGAAGGAATCCGTAAAGTTTCTTCGAAAGCAATATAAACCCATGCCGCAGGTAGGCATTGTACTGGGTAGCGGACTGGGAAATTTTACGGAGGAGATCACCATAGAAAAAGAAGTGGCCTATGAAGACATACCCCATTTCCCCGTTTCAACAGTAGAGGGTCATAAAGGCAAACTCATTTTCGGTAAACTGAGTGGTAAAACAGTAGTGGCCATGGCGGGCCGTTTCCATTTTTATGAAGGATACAAAGCACAGGATATAGTATACCCTATCCGGGTGATGAAGTTGCTGGGAATTGAAACATTATTATTGTCTAATGCCGCCGGGGCTGTTAATTCTTCTTATAAAGTAGGTGACATGATGATCATTAAAGACCATGTGAGTTTTTTTACTCCCAATCCATTGGTCGGAAAAAATCTTACTGAGTTTGGCCCCCGGTTTCCCGACATGAGTGAACCTTATAAAAAACATTTGATCCGGAAAGCAAAGGACATAGCGGCTAAAAATAATTTTGAAGTAAAGGAAGGAGTATATGTAGCTGTAACAGGACCCACATTTGAAACAAGGGCCGAGTATAAATTGATCCATATTCTCGGTGCTGATGTAGTGGGAATGAGTACCGTGCAGGAAGCCATTGTTGCCAATCACATGGGTCTGCAGGTGTTCGCCATCAGCGTGGTTACGGATGTTGGCATAGGGGAGGAAGAAAATAAGATCACCCATGAAGAAGTATTGGAAGCAGCCAGGCAAGCTGAACCAAAGCTCGCCACGATCTTTAAAGAACTGGTTGCCGCCCTATAATTACTGCTCATTACGAAGTCCCGCTTTTGGCGGGATGAAGTATTAACAGTTTTGATATTGAATTATATAGTGTACTTCACAGCTCTGCAAGAGCGAAGTATTACCTTTGCGTAGCTTATTTTGCAAAGGTTTTTTTCGTCACCCACTAAATTTTATTTGCTGGCAAAAAAGTTTACATACCTGTTGTTTACCGGGCTTCTTATTTTTTCCGTTGTTGCGGATGCACAGGAACCTGTATTACGTAGAGCCGGTGACAAAATAATACAGTTGGGTGGTATCGGAAGAAGGAGCGGCGGTGTAGGCGAAACTGACAGCCTGCGTCATAGAAATAAACTCGAGGATTCTATTACGATAAGTTTTCGTTACCTGGATTCTTCAGGAACCTATAAACTGGATTCTTCCATTGGCGATTTTACCCGTCGTTTCCCCGTGTCGGCTACGCAAATTAATTTGGGTAACCTTGGCACTGCTGCCCGTTCTCTTTTGTTCTCACCCAAATTTTCAGCAGGGTTTGACCCAGGTTTTCATGCATTGGATATATATAAATGGACGGTGGAAAAAGTCAGGTTCTTTAATACAACGAGACCCTACTCGGCAATAACTTATCAATTGGGAAGCCGGGTGGAACAAATGATTGAACTGATGCATACGCAAAACATCAAGCCTAACTGGAATTTTTTGTTTCAATACCGCCTGATCAATTCACCCGGGTTTTTTAAGAACCAGAAAACCAATCACAATAATTACCTGCTGAGTTCCCTGTTTCAGTCAAAGAACAAACGGTATAATAATTATTTTATATTGCTGGGTAACAAGTTACAATCATCCGAAAACGGCGGTATCCGGGATAATGAGAATTACCTGGATAACAGCATTTATAAGGACCGGTTCAATATCCCCACCAAATTAGGCGGTGATGAAGTGTTTTCATCGAATTTTTTCAGCACGAAGATCTCCACGGGCAATAAATACAGTGAGTTCAGCATTCTGCTCCGGCAGCAGTATCATTTGGGCAGGAAGGATTCACTGGTTACCGATTCAACTGTTGTTCCTTTATTTTACCCGCGGATCCGGTTCGAACATAGTTTTTCTCTCAGCAATCTGAAGTACAATTTTATTGACCTGGCACATTCAACGAATTCGGGGGCTTTTTATACACCTGATTCTTTATATTATCAGACCTATTATGGATACGCCTTACTTAATGACAGCTTTTCACTACGGGATAAGTGGCGGGAGATACTCAATGATTTTTCCATTTACCAGTTTCCGGATGCCAAAAACCTTCAGCAGTTCATCCGGGTGGGAATCATGGTCCAAAACTTAAGCGGGGAGTTTGCCATCCAAAAAAAATCTTTTTTCAATACGGCAGGGCATGCCGAATACCGGAATAAGACCCGCAACCAGCAATGGGATATTGAAGCAAGCGGTAAATTATTTTTCACTGGTCTGAATGCCGGCGATTATGATGCACATATCAGCCTCCAGCGTTTATTGGGGAAGAAAATAGGTTCTTTCCAGGTAGGGTTTGAAAATGCAAGCCGAACCCCTTCTTTTATTTTTGACAGTCGTAGCAGTTTTTATTTACTTCCGGCGGTAATGAGCTTTAAAAAAGAAAACAACACGCATCTTTTTGCTTCTTATTTTTTGCCATCGTTTAAATTCCAGCTTGCCGGTCATTATTATTTGCTCACCAATTACTCTTATATCAACAAATACTATCAGCTACAGCAGGAAAGCTCCATTTTTAATGTTTTGCAGATCGCTTTGCAAAAAACCATTAAGCTTGGAAAACGCTGGAACTGGCATGCAGAAGTTTACTTTCAGCAGGTAGTTGGCAATGCCCCGGTAAATGTGCCGGCAATTTATACCCGCAACCGCATAGCTTATGAGGGAGATCTTGGATTTAAAAATTTAGACATTGCCCTGGGGTTTGAGGCTCGCTACCGTTCTCCGTACAAAGCGGACGGATATTCGCCTGTGCTTGGGCAATTCTATCACCAGGACAGTATTACTATAAGCAACCCTTTGCCTGACATTTCAGCCTATGTGCATTTCAGGATCAAACCATTTAAAGCTTTTATCAGGTTCGAAAACCTGAATGCTGCAAGAAACCTGGACGGGTTTGGATTCACAAATAATAATATGCTGGCTCCCGGTTATCCCTTGCCGGGATTGCAGATCAGGATCGGTGTCTATTGGGGGTTTGTTAATTGATGCACAATTCATTACCATTCGTAAAATTCCGCGAAATACTGCTTTAAATAACTAAAATTTGCTGTTATCTTTGCAGGGTCGATGAAAAAGTTAGTGACTTCCATATCACTTGCCTGTTATCTTGCAGTAAGCTGCGGAATAGTCATTAATTATCATTACTGCATGAACCGCCTGGCATCCACTCAACTGTTTGCAGCGGCAAAACCTGTTTGTGGAAAATGCGGGATGCATACTAAAAAATCCAATGGATGCTGCCATGATGAAGTCAAGGTGGTTAAACTACTCCAGGATCAGAATACAATTTCAGGCTTAGTTTACAACCTTCTTTCCCTTGATGCACCGGTAAGTATTCCTTCTGAATTTATTGTTGCTGCTTTTTATAATATTAATGAAAAGAGACACTTCCATAATCATTCTCCTCCTCTGATATCTGCTCAGGACACCTACCTGCAGATTAATGTTTTCAGGATTTAAGATTCAACAAAATTATCAGCATATTCCGTCCCGCCCGGGGGCAGGAGGGTATGCATGTTTTTATTTGTATTTTAGCAACCGGTTTTATAAATTTTAAATTAATTAATCATGAAAACATTAAGAGTATTTTCTTTTACAGCATTATTAATGGCATTTGCTTCTGTAGCTCTTGCCCAGGCAAAAACGGAAACATTTAAAGTATCCGGTAACTGTGGCATGTGTAAATCAAAAATTGAAAAAGCAGCCAAAGATGCAGGAGCCAAAGAAGCAACCTGGGATGCAGACAGCAAAATGCTGACAGTAACCTACAAGAGCAGCAGTACTAATACCGCGAAGATCCAGGAAAAGATCGCTTCAGTTGGATATGATAATGTTGGTGCAACAGCCAGCAATGAGTCCTATGACAAACTTCATGGATGCTGCAAGTATGATAGAGCTGTAGTAGCAGATAATGAAAAAATGGATTGCTGTAAGGATGGCAAGTGCACAAAAGAAGGACATGATGGCAAAGATTGTTGCAAAAAAGATGGCGAAAAAATGAGTTGCATGAAAGATGGCAAATGCAGCAAAGAAGGCCATGATGGCAAAGACTGCTGCAAAAAAGAAGGCGAAAAAATGGATTGCTGCAAAGATGGAAAATGCAGCAAAGTAGGCCATGATGGCAAGGACTGCTGCAAAAAATCAGAATAATAACAGCTAATAATCAAGTAATGAAAAAGCTGTTATTGATATTGGCAATTGCCCTTACTGCCTTTTCAACAAATGCCCAGTTTGCCAGTGCGGATCTGCAGGCAACCGGCCTCACCTGTGCCATGTGCAGCAATGCTGTTAATAAAGCGCTGCAGAAAGTTTCCTTTGTAGAATCGGTGAAGCCGGATATCAAAAATTCTTCCTTTGGTATTATTTTCAAAAAGGATGCTGAAGTGGAAATTGATGCGTTGAAGGATGCGGTGGAAGATGCCGGCTTTTCTGTGGGTAGCCTTAAACTGACCGGGAATTTCGATGAAATAAAAATTGCTCCTGATCAGCATGTGAAGATTGGGAATGATAATTTTCATTTCATGAATGTGAAAAGCCAGATATTAAATGGTGAAAAGGCTGTTACTGTAGTGGAGAGGAATTTTGTTACGGAAAAACAATTCAAAAAATACAGTTCCGTAACGAAAATGAGTTGTATGCAGTCTGGTAAGGCCGCTTCCTGCTGTGTGAAGGTTGGCATTCCTGACGCAGCAAGAGTTTACCATGTTACTCTTTAGCATATTTATGTTTCTCTCCTCCCGCCCGGGGGGAGGAGAGAAACTTTTAGAGTCAGGCATTATGATAAATTTGAAAAAATATTTTTTTATTGCGTTAGCTTTCCTCGCCTCCTCACAGGTAAAAGCACAGGTCAGGCAAGGTTATGATGCACCGGATATTACTTTGCCAACTGTCAATGGCGACAGCATCCGGCTTTCATCACTGAAAGGAAAGGTGGTATTGCTGGATTTCTGGGCTTCCTGGTGCGGACCCTGTCGCAGTTCCAATAAGGAACTCACAAAACTTTATCCCAAATACAAAGCAAAGGGCTTTGAAATATTCGGCGTTTCATTAGATGATGATAAAAACAAATGGAGAAATGCAATTAAGAAAGACAAAATAACCTGGTTGCAGGTAAATGACGGCGGCGGATGGGATGCGCAAACGGCTGTTCAATGGAACATAAACGCTATACCTACCTCCTACCTGATTGATAAGAATGGCAAACTGGTAGCAAGGGACCTGGAGGGAAAAGAACTGGAAAGAGCATTGAAAGATCTTTTAGAGGACAGATAAAACAGGGTTATGAAAAAATGGGTTACCCTTATTATTCTTTTTTCCCTTTTGCGTAAAGGGTATGCGCAGGAGCTTTATGTTTTTTCGGAGCCTGCTTCCAATATGCCGGCACATTCTATCAGCGCTAAGCTTACAGATCATTTTGTAACCAATGATAAGATCTACGACCGGTTATCTCAGCGATTCATGCCACAACTGATGTTTGGCATCAGTAAAAAATTCATGGTTCATATCGGTGCAACGATCAGTAAAATGCATACCAATGATCTCAGGTATGAATCTTTTAATATTTATGCCAAGTATCGTTTTTTATCGAAGGATGAAATTCATAAGCATTTCCGGATGGCTGTATTTGCAGATGCTTCTGTTACCAAAGCTCCTTTTCATTATGATGAAATAGCACTGATGGGCGACAAGAGTGGTATTGAAGCCGGCATAATCGCTACTCAACTCTGGAACAAGTTTGCACTGTCAGGAACTATAAGTCATACACAAGTGCTGGATAAATCAAGAAATAGTAAGGTGATCTATGTGCCAGCCCGTATTTACCAGTCCGTGAATTATTCTTTATCCGGCGGCTATTTGTTATTCCCGAAGGAATACACCGATTATAAGCAGACGAATCTGAACTTATATGCCGAAATACTTTCACAGCAAACTCTTGATCGGAAGACCCACTATATTGACATGGCGCCGGCGTTTCAATTCATATTCAACAGCATTGCAAAACTGAATATCGGTTATCGTTTCCAGCTAAGCGGCAATATGGCGAGAATGTCCACCAACAGCTGGTTGATAAGTTTTGAGAGGACATTTCTGAACGCATTGAAGAGAAGTAAATAGGTACTAATACCTGATAAACTGAATTGTTATGAAATATGACTAAAAAACTTTATATCTTTATTATGCCTTTAAAAAGCAAATGAAAAAAATCATCATTACCATAGTTGCCTTTTTTTACCTGGCTGTCAGCAGTGGGTTTACAGTGCATATGCACTACTGTATGGGAAAGCTTGCAGATTGGAGTTTGGGTCATAACAAAACCAAAGTCTGCAGCAAATGTGGCATGAAGAAAAGCGAAGAAAAAGATAACGGCTGCTGCAAGGACGATCATAAATTCATTAAGAACATCACAGACCAAAAAACTGGCGAAGCAGGGTTTCAATTGTTAAAGTTGATTTCTGTAGCTATTCCTGTTTCTTTTGCTGAGATTCCATCTGTTAATTTTCCTTCTGTAACAGAAGAAAATCCTATCAGCCATGCTCCTCCCCGAAGTAGTGGCGTTGCGGTGTACATCCGCAATAGCGTTTTCCTTATTTAAAGATTACTTACTTGAATAGGTCAGGCAGGGTTATGCCGGGCTATTGGTATTTCCGCATACCATGTTTCTTTATTATTCTCTAAAATTTAAACATAAAAAATGAATTCATTTAAAATGCTGATGATGGCAGCTTTTTCCATCCTGTCTGTTTCTGTTAATGCACAAATAAAAACCGACACTATTAAGGTGTTTGGTGAATGCGGTATGTGCAAAAACCGTATTCAAAAAACATTAAAAACTGAGGGTATTACCAGCGCTGCCTGGGATACTGAAACCAAACTTCTGGTGGTTGCCTATGATGCTTCTAAAATTAGCAATGATGATATGCAAAAGAAAATTGCTGCAGCAGGTCATGATACTGAAAAATATTTAGCCGATGATAAAGTGTATGAAAAACTGCCCGGTTGCTGTCATTACGAACGAAAAAAGACTGAAAAGAAAAGCGAAAAACAGAATTAATAACTTCCTGAAGGAATAATCAAAAAATAATTATTATGAAAAAAATATTCTCCATCATATTAACTGTCAGTGCCATCACATTTACTGCCTGCAACAGCGGCGGCAGGAATAAAAAAAATGGCCATGATATGAATAACATGATTATTGACAGCACCCAACATGCCGCTGCATCAGATGATAAGGATGTGAAGGCGGTTGCTGTAATCTACACCAATGTTGATGCAAAGGCTGCTGCTTCGACTAAAGAAATAGTTGACCATTACCTGCATATAAAAAATGCATTGGCAAATGATAATGGAAGCGAGGCAGCCAGCGCAGCAAAAGCGATGGATGGTGCTATCAGTAAACTGGATAAATCTCTGTTTACAGCAGAACAAAAAACAGCTTACGATAAAAATGAAGAAGAAATGAAAGAACATGCAGAGCATATAGCAAACAACGGAGATGAAATCAAACATCAACGTTCACACTTTGTCATGATGAGCGAAGTGGTATATGAGTTGGTGAAGAATTTTGGTGGGGGCCGTTCCTTGTATCATGACCATTGCCCGATGGCAAGAGATAACCAGGGAGCCATGTGGATTAGCGAAATGAAGGAAATAAAGAACCCTTACTTTGGTGCTGAAATGCCCAAATGCGGAACAATTGAAGAAGTGATTAAATAATTATTAAAACACAATCATGGTTCGAAAATTAATTGAACTGGCTTTACGCAACAGGCTGATAGTTCTGCTCATCGCAGCAAGCCTGTTTGCATATGGCATTTTTTCAATCAAAAAGAATCCTATTGATGCCATTCCAGATTTGAGTGAGAACCAGGTCATCGTTTTTACTGAATGGATGGGTCGCAGTCCGCAGTTGATGGAAGACCAGGTTACATATCCGTTGGTGAGTAATCTTCAGGGCATTCCAAAAATTAAAAATATCCGTGGTTCTTCTATGTTTGGGATGAGTTTTGTGTATGTGATTTTTGAAGAAAATGTTGACATCTATTGGGCAAGAACCCGGGTTCTTGAACGGTTGAATTTTGCACAACGTTTATTACCGCAGGGAGTAACGCCTTCATTGGGCCCAGATGGTACAGGGGTTGGTCATATTTACTGGTACCACCTCGATGCACCTAAAATGGATTTGGGGGAGCAGAGGGCCTTGCAGGATTGGTACATCAAGTTTGCATTACAAACGGTTTCAGGAGTAGCAGAAGTAGCCTCCTTTGGCGGTTTTGAAAAGCAATACCAGTTAATAATTGACCCCGTGAAATTGCAGTATTACAATATTTCCCTGATGGATGTGATGAACAAGGTAAAAGCCAATAATAATGATGTTGGGGGTAGAAAATTTGAAATGGCAGATATGGCTTACATCATCCGGGGACTGGGTTATATCAAAAGTAAGGAAGATGTTGAGAACATTGCATTGAACAATTACAATGGCATACCTGTAAGGGTAAAAGATATTGGTTCCGTACAAATGGGTGGCGATTTACGCCTCGGCATTTTTGATATGGATGGGAAAGGTGAAGTAGTAGGCGGCATTATAGTCATGCGTTACAATGAAAATGCCAACAAAGTAATTGAAGCAGTAAAAGAAAAAATGAAAGAGGTCGAAAAAGGATTACCCGAAGGCGTAACCTTTAAAACTTCTTATGACAGGAGTATATTAATACAGGATGCCATTCAATCAGTAAAAGGCACCTTGGTAGAGGAGATGCTTGCAGTTTCATTGGTAGTACTCTTATTTCTTTTTCACTGGCGCAGTGCTGTTATCATTCTTATTCAATTGCCAATTTCAGTAGCAGCAGGTTTCATTTTCCTTGAAATGTTTGGCATATCCTCCAACATCATGTCATTAACAGGCATTGCCCTCGCCATTGGGGTGGTGGTGGACGATGGTATTGTAATGGTGGAAAATGCTTACCGGCATATCAGTGAAACCCAAACAGAAAAATTGAAGTCATCTAATAAAGAATAAACATGGCAAAGTGGTTCAAACAAAATAAAGACCCGTTGACATCTGAAGAAAAGATGGGCATCATTGAAAAATCTTCCAAACAGGTAGGCCCGGGAGTATTCTATTCAACCATTATTGTAGTTACTTCTTTTCTTCCGGTATTCCTTTTAACAGGGATGGAAGGAAAACTCTTTCAGCCACTGGCATGGACTAAAACCTTTATCCTGCTGATTGATGCTTTTTTAGCAATTACATTAACGCCGGTTTTGATTTCTTTTTTCCTGAAGGGAAGATTAAAACCTGAAAGTGCTAACCCTATCACAAGAACATTGGAAAAAATTTATACGCCCATTCTTAAATGCTGTTTGAAATGGCGCAAAACAACCATCGGTATCAACCTTGCTGCTTTAGCTGTTGGTGTAATAATGATGACCCGGTTAGGTTCTGAGTTTATGCCTCCATTGGACGAAGGTTCTTTGTTGTTTATGCCGGTAACCTTACCCGATGTTTCCAATTCAGAAGCTAAAAGATTATTACAGGTTCAGGACAAAATAATCCGTACAGTTCCTGAAGTCTCTCATGTATTGGGCAAAGCTGGCAGGGCAAATACCGCAACGGATAATTCGCCTGTCAGCATGATTGAAACTATAATTCTACTGAAACCAAAATCAGAATGGAGGAAGGGAATGACTAAAGATGATATCATCAATGAACTTAATGGGAGGTTACAGATACCCGGGGTGACAAACGGATGGACACAGCCCATCATCAATCGTATCAATATGCTGTCGACGGGTATTCGTACTGATGTGGGGTTGAAAGTATATGGGCAGAATCTTGATACTATTTATGCTTTTGCACAAACTATAAAAAAGCAACTGGAAGGAATTGATGGTGTGAAAGATTTGTATGTGGAACCTGTGACCGGCGGTAAGTACATTGATATTATTATTAAACGGGATGAAATTGGACGATATGGGCTAAGCGTGGATGATGTAAATGCAGTTATTGAAAGTGCATTGGGCGGAATGAAACTGACCACCACCGTTGAGGGCCGTCAGCGTTTTTCGGTAAATGCAAGGTATGGACAGGACTTCCGGAATAATCTACAATCGTTGAAACGGTTACAGGTGCAGACTATGAACTTTGGCCCCATTCCACTGGAAGCAGTGGCTGATATAAAGTTGAGTGACGGACCCCCGATGATTAACTCTGAAAATGCCATGTTAAGGGGAACTGTATTGTTTAATGTAAGAGAAAGGGACCTGGGCAGCACAGTAAAAGAGGCACAGCAGAAACTGAACCGGATGATAACGAAATTACCAAAAGGTTATTTCCTGGAATGGAGCGGTCAATGGGAAAACCAGATAAGAGCCAATAGAACACTTAAAACGATAATGCCGATTGTAATACTCATCATCTTCATGGTACTTTATTTCACCTATCATTCTTTTAAAGAATCTATTGTTACCATGATCACTGTCCCGTTTGCCTTGATTGGTGGAGTGTTCATGGTGTATTTCTATGGAGTGAATTTATCGGTTGCAGTTGCAGTTGGGTTTATCGCCTTATTTGGTATGGCAATAGAAACGGCCATGCTGATGACGATTTACCTGAATGAAGCCATGCAAAACATGGTAACAAAACATGGCAACTCCAAAATAACACTTACACCGGCTATCATAAGAGAATTTGTTATTGAAGGTGCTGTAAAAAGATTGCGGCCAAAATTGATGACAGTATCTGTTGGGCTGTTTGGGTTGATACCTGTCTTATGGGCAACCGGTGTGGGCAGTGATATTATGCGCCCCATTACGATTCCATTAATTGGGGGCACTATTACTTCGACTATTTATGTATTACTTATCACTCCTGTGATATATGAAATGATAAAGGAAAGAGAATTAAAACGTAAAGGTAAAATTGAATTAATAGATGTTAAAGAATAAGAGGAGATGGAAATAGTACTCACATCAATTATTACCTGTCCGCATTGCGGACATCAAAAGCAGGAAAAAATGCCTGAAGATGCCTGCCAGTATTTTTATGAATGCGAAAAGTGCAAAACAGTATTAAAACCAAAACAGCATGATTGCTGTGTGTTTTGTTCTTATGGTTCTGTATCATGTCCACCTGTTCAAAACGATAAAAATTGTTGTACTTAAAATTTACACTATGAAAAAAATAAGTATCATATTGCTTGTTTTTCTTCCTTTAAAATTTATTTCAGCACAAACACTAAAGCTGGATGCTATCATTGACAGTATCACCGCATCACACCCTGTTGTGAAAATGTATAACAATGAAATCCGCTCAATGGATGAGGCGGCAAAAGGAGCCAGAAGCTGGATGCCCCCCGAGATTAGCACGGGACTTTGGATGGTTCCCTATAATCCAGGCCTTTGGAAAAAAGATGACATGGGAGCAACCGGCATGGGGCAATATATGCTTGGAGGTCAGCAGATGATTCCTAACAAGAGGAAACAGAATGCTGATGCTGCCTATATGGAGGCTATGTCATCAGTTGAAAAGGAAAAAAAGAATGCCACATTGAATGAGCTGATTCATGATGCAAGGAAGTTTTATTATGAGTGGATAATCCTGGAAAAGAAACTGGCAATTCTTGAACAGAATGAAAAACTGCTTGATTTCATGATTAAGAATGCAGAAATACGTTATAAAAATGGGTTAGAAAAAATAAGTGCTTATTACAAAGCAAAAGCAGCATTAGGAAATGTACAGAACATGCAACTGATGTTTGAAAACGATATTAAAGAAAAACGTATCCGGATCAATGCACTGATGGGCAGAAATGCCATGATAAAATTTGTTATTGATACTACATACCAGTTGAATGATTATACAACTCTCGCATTTGACAGTGCCCTCTTTTACAACAACCGGAGCGATTTAAAATCTATTGATAAAGAGATAAACCTTACCTGGCTGAAGCAGGAGACTGTGAGGCAAAATCTTAAACCCCAATTCGGTATCCGTTATGAGCACATGTTTGGATTTGGAGGTTTACCGATGCAATACTCATTGATGGGAATGGTGAAGGTACCTATGGCCAAGTGGTCGTCCAAAATGAATAAAGCCAATATTGAAAGCCTGAAGTGGAAGGCAACTGCCCTGCAATCGCAAAAGGTAATGTTGCTGAACGAATATACTGGAATGGCATATGGTATGCTTAATGAATTGGAGTTGAAGAAGAAACAATTAAAACTTTATAATGAATATATTATTCCGGCGTTGAGAAATAATTATAAAACTATGCAATTGGGCTACGAACAAAATACCGAAGAGTTGTTTATGTTATATGATGCATGGGAAACATTATATATGGCACAGCTGGAACATGCAGAGTTGTTGAATCTGGCATTAAAAGTGCAGGTAGAACTGGAAAGAATTCTTGAGCTGAAATGACATATAATGTCTTTAACGGGTTATCTGGTTGTAACTAAAGTTACATTTAAAATAAACGGCATACGGTATATTTCACATTTAAAATAAAATTCAAATTTATGAAACGTAATGATTTTTTGAGGTTATCAGGTGCAGGTGTCGGGTCATTATTGGTTCCTTCCGGGGTTATCAGCTTTATTTCCGCTGGCTGCAATAAAAATAATGGCATGGGCAATATGGGTGGGGGCGTCAATGTAAGTGAAGGAGAATTTCTGCAGGCATTGCCATTGACGGCAACGGCAGGGCCAATTACATCCCTTACTGTCCAGGCTACTGTTGCAGCATTAAAAGGAAACCAGTCATACAATTTATTTGGCTACCAGGCCAATTCAATTTTGGGTCCAACTTTGCGTGTCAGCAAAGGAGATCAGGTCAGTATTAATGTTACAAATAGTCTGAACGAATCTACCAATATACATTGGCACGGGTTACATATACCTGCTGCAATGGATGGTCATCCCGGAAATCTAATTACTAAAGGTTCGTCATTTAATTATAACTTTTCAGTTCAGCAAAGAGCGGCTCTCAATTGGTATCATCCGCATCCGCACATGGCAACGGCCAGGCAGGTTTACAAAGGATTGGCAGGTTTGTTTATTGTAAACGACTCTGAAGAAGCTGCATTAAATTTACCAGGCGGGCAATATGAAATACCACTGGTTATTCAGGATAAACGTTTAGCAGATACTGGTCTTTCCTATAATCCAACTATGATGGAAGTGATGAGTGGTTATATGGGTGAATCAATTTTAGTTAATGGAAAAGCTTCGCCATTTCATGAAATAAAATCTCAAACTTACCGGTTAAGGATTTTGAATGGGTCAAATGCAAGGATTTATAACCTGGCCTTTAGTAATAACCGGTCATTTACAATAATTGGTAATGATGGGGGGCTTTTAATAAATCCTGTTTCCGTGAACAGTATTTTAATCGCTCCCGGGGAACGTCTTGATATCCTTTTTGATTTTTCTGCATCAAACACCGGGGATGAAATATTTCTGCTAAGCAAATTATTCAGTGGGGCAGGCAATGCACAGGGAAAACAGGAGTTTAAAATTCTGAAATTCAAGATCACCCAAAAGGTGAATTCCCCCTTTACTATCCCCCCGACATTATCTTCTATCATTGCTTATACTGCGGCTCAGGCAGCCCGTACCAGAAACTTCGACATTTCAAACCCCGGCATGAATATGCAAAACGGAATGCACCGGATAAACAATAAGGTGTATGATGAAAACAGGATAGATGAAACAGTTTCAGCAAATGCTGTTGAAATATGGCAGTTTGATAATTCGCAGGGAGATGAGCCACATCCCATGCACATACATGGTATTTCCTTCCAGGTGCTGGAAAGAATTGGCGGAAGAAATACGCTGGCAGCTTCTGAAAGAGGCTGGAAGGATACGGTATTGGTAATGCCCGGTGAGACAGTTAAAGTGCTGGTGCCTTTTGAAAATAATACAGGCAGGTTTGTTTTCCACTGCCATAACCTGGAGCATGAAGATGATGGAATGATGTTACAATATCAATTGAGTTAAGAAATAAATAACATGAAGAGAATTTATATTTTGACAGCTTTGTTTATAATGGTTTTTGCTGCTGCCTGTAACAATAACAAAGACCCACATGCAGAACATGAAGCTGAAACGGCGCAGGAAATTTATACCTGCCCTATGCACCCCGAAATAATAAGGGATAAACCTGGCAAATGTCCTATCTGCGGAATGGATTTGGTAAAGAAAGAAACAGGGGGTAAAAAAGCAGATGATGTAGAACTGGAAGCATTGCTAATACCGACGAATGAATTTGTTATTTCATCTATTCCTGTTGCCGCCATACGGAAAAGGGAAGAGCAGATAGAGATAGAAGCATTAGGCAAAATTGCTTATGATACAAGACAGGCAGGAAGTATTTCATCAAGAGTAGCTGGCAGAATTGAAAAACTTTATGTACGTTACCGCTACCAGAAGATAAATAAAGGTCAACGCATACTTGATATATATAGTCCTGAATTAATGACGGCTCAGCAAAACCTTTTATTTCTTTTAAAAAACGATCCGACGAATACAACATTCATATTGGCTGCAAAAGACAAATTATTATTACTGGGTATGAGCAGCAAGCAGTTGCAGCAAGTCATACAATCCGGCAAGTCCTCGTTAACCATTGCAGTGTACAGTAATTACAGTGGTCATATTCATGAAGCAACCGGTGCTGGCAGCATGAACACTACTCCAGGCACTATGAACGATATATCACTCATTACTGAAGAACTTTCTCTGAAAGAAGGAATGTATTTACAGAAAGGTCAGTCTATTTTCACCGTATACAATCCAGACCGGGCCTGGGCTATTCTGAATATTTATGCAGAGAATCAGAGTTTGGTGAAAACAGGTAACGCAGTAAGAATAACGCCTGAAACGGCACCGGGAAATGATTTCAGGGCTTCCATAGATTTTATAGAACCCTTCTACCGAAAAGAAAGTAAAACACTAACAGCAAGGGTTTACTTTAATAACAGCATGCTGAAAATCCCCATCGGCAGCCAGGTCAGAGCAACAATATTTGGCAATGCCAAAGATGCATATTGGTTACCCAAAGAGGCTGTTGTGTCTTTGGGGTTGGATAAAGTGGTTTTTCAAAAAACAGGAGATGGCTTTAAAGCCCTTAAAATAAATACTGGCATTACCCATAAAAATCATATTCAAATACTGAATGGGATTAAAGAAACAGATTCGGTTGCTGTGAATGCACAGTATTTGATGGACAGTGAAAGTTTTATCAAAGTAAAAAAGTGATTATGCGAAATATCATAATGATAGTAACAATTTTTTTGTTCATTGCTTCCTGTAAGAACAAAAAAGAACTGCAAAAAGACTCCGGGATCTATTACACCTGTTCGATGGACCCTCAGGTAATTGAGTATAAACCGGGAAAATGTCCAATTTGTCATATGGAACTAACACAAGTGAAAAAAAGCAACGTTGAGAATAAAGACGAAATATTTTTGAGTGAGCAGCAAATCCAGCTGGGTAATATACAAACCGACACTATCCGCAGCGGAACAATTGGTGACCAGTTAGTGCTAACGGCAACATTGAATTTCGACCAGATGAAAGCTTCCTCGGTCAGTTCAAGGATGATGGGCAGAGTGGAGAGATTATATTTCAAAAATTTAGGCGACTATGTAAAAAAGGGTTCTCCTTTATACGACTTATACAGCGAAGAATTGAACAATGCCAAACAGGAATACCTGCTGGTTCTGGATAAGAAAAAAGTATTTGCCACCGAAACAAACATCGATTTTGACCAGCTTTTACAAAGTGCGGAGAACAAATTGTTATTATGGGGCATGTCTCAGGGTCAGATACAGGAACTGGCTAAAAATAAAAATGCAACACCCGGCACCACTTTTTACAGCACGTCGGCTGGTTATATAACAACAGTAGAGATCAGGGAAGGCGATTATGTAATGGAAGGCGGTACCATTGTTAAACTGGCTGATTTATCAAGTCTTTGGGCAGAGGCACAGGTTTATACATCTCAATTGGCAGCGATAGACAGGAACAGCGTAGCCACTGTACAGCTTCCGGACTTTGATAGCAGAGAAATAAAAGGAAGGATTGAATTTGTAAATCCCGAAATCAATCCTGATACAAGAATCAACCTGATCCGGGTATCTATTCCCAATCCCGGTAATCAGCTAAAGCCTGGTATGCCTGCTTATGTATTGCTGAAAAGCCCGCAGCGAAAAACATTAACACTGCCCATCGATGCCGTTATTCGGGATGGAAAAGGAGCTACCGTTTGGATACAAACAACCGACAAAACATTTAAAAGTGTAATGGTGCAAACAGGTTTGGAAAGTGATGACAGGATAGAAATAAAATCAGGATTACGTGTAGGTGATGTTGTGGTTGTGCGTGGTGCATACCTGCTCAATAGTGAATATATTTTTAAAAAGGGAACTAATCCAATGGGTAATATGAAAATGTAGAACGTATAACAACATCTTATTTCAGTTAATAGGAACCATTTATTCGTATTATTAATAAACTATGAGCATTTCATAAAGCAGTATAAGGTGTACAATTTCCCAAAACCTCTATTGGATTCATATTTTGAAAAATTTTATTAATAAATATTTGTTAAGGGTGTGGGAAAATAAATATTTCAAATTCTTCTTCACCTGATCAGTGTGAAAGTTCCTTTCCTGAAAACATCACCACAATTAGTTTTTGCTTTTATCATATAAACAAAAACAGCAGGGGTCTGCAGAATGTTTTTATATCTACCATCCCAGCACTGGCCCGGTTGTCTGGTATGGAATACTCTTTCTCCCCAGCGGTTAAAAATACTGAAATCAAGTTCCTGTATCAATCCCCAGTATTTTATACCATAGCAATCATTCAGACCATCGTTGTTGGGTGTAAAGCCGGATGGCATCAGGTAACCGCTTTTATTGATTGCAAGTACCTTGACGGTAATACTATCAAAGTTGATACATCCTGCCTGGTCTGTGCCTTTTACTACATATTGTGTAGTGATTGTTGGTTTGGCAACAGGATTAAAAAAGGCTGGGTTATTTAAAGTTGTTGCAGGCGACCAGCTATATTTTACAGCGCCGGTGGCGATCAATTGACTTTGATCGTAAGTGCAATCAATATCATTGGATTTGCTTGCCTGTACAGCTGGCGGGGGCAGAACAGTAACGACGGTTGATAATGTGGAACTGTTATTGCAAGCAGTTTCGGTTATCAGAACAGAATAAGTAGTTGTTGTTTGTGGCGAGGCAATGGGGTTTAAAATGGCTGGGTTGTCTAATGAAGCGGCGGGTTGCCAGATATAGAGATCACCGCCGGAGGCTGAGAGTTGAATAGTTTTATTTACACAAATGCTCCCGGGGGCACTTATCGTAAACACAGGGAGAGGAATGATACTTATTTTTATTGAATCTGTATTGGTACAGGAATTGGCGCTGGTAACAGTTACCATATAAGTTGTATTCATTAGAGGTGTCGCAATGGGATTAGGAACAAATGCATTATTTAAAGTGGCAGCTGGCGACCAGCTATATGCAACACCTCCGCTGGCAAACAATTGAATAGAAGAGTTATTACATATCGTGTCATCGTTCGACTTTGTGATCACCGGTTTTGAATTAATATTAATATTTACCGTATCATTTCCGGTACATCCGTTTGCATTAATACCTGTAACAATATACCGGGTCGTTACTGTTGGTGTAGCAACCGGGTTACTGATATTAGGATTGGAAAGACCCGTTGCCGGCGACCATGAATAAGTTATCGCTCCTGTCGCATTCAATTGAATGGGAGTACCTTCACAAACTGTTGGGTCGTTGATGGTTCTTACAAACGGAGTATCCACTGTTATTTTTATACTATCCCGTTTTAAAAATACGGGACCAAAGAAAATATCGTCCAGTGCAAAATCATTACCAGGGTCACTTATTACAAAATCTTTTAGGGAAATATCTGCTGATGCAGTATTGCCTGAGTTCCAGTTGAATTTTAGCTGCACCCACTGACAGTTAGTAACCGGAGCGGTTTGACCCAAAGGCATCTCTTTATCATTCATATTAACTTTCAACCAGGCAACATTTGATAAATTGCCCGGAGAAATGGATTGTATCCATGCAGAAAACTGGTAATTGGTATTAGGAGTTACGGGTACAGTAGTTTTCCATGCTTTTAATCCAGGGGTAGTTGCACCATTCGCCAAAAACATATTGCCTGTGCCACTGGTATGATCAGTACATAGACTTGCGCCGGGATTCCAGGTTTGTGAATTGGTATTAATTCCATAGGCAGCGGTTGTATTAGTATTATTCAGCTGGTAAATATAATCAGAAGTAAAACCAATATTACCTGCACTGAAATCCCCGTTGGGAATTAAATTATTTCCCAGCGTTTCTGCTTTATAAAAATAAGTTATCGTACCCGGAGTTGAAGTAATAGGATTTGAAATAGCCGGATTATTGAGATAAGTAGCAGGAGACCAGCAAAAATTTCCCGATGACTGTGCAAGAAGTTGTTTGGTTGTTCCGGAACAGATGGTCGTGTCTTGTGTAAAAATAATATCATCCGGAATGATAGTCGCATCGAATATTTTAACAGTAGTATCGGAACATACTCCGGATAAAAAACCGTGTTTGATAATATAAACGCCGGGCGAAGTATATGTGTGAAGAGTTGATTGTAGATTTATTCCAAATGAACCATCTCCAAAATCCCAATTTCCAATACCCATTCCGGCAAGAAGTACAGTTGTTTGTTGAAAGCAGGGTATATATCTATAGGAGAATTCTGTACTAACCAATATCGGGGTTACATTCTTTGTAATACTGTCTTTACAGCCATTCATATCCGTAGTAATAAGTTTTACTGTAAATGTTCCTGTAGTTGTATAGGTATGGGTTGTATTTTGTGTGATAGCAGTTCCCCCATCACCAAAAAACCACTGCCAGCTAATGATGGGATTAGTGGTTGTATATCCGAATCCTTTAAAATCAAAACTGCTGCAACTGGTCGCACTATCTTTTATTCTTACGGAATCAATATTATGAATGAATGGTATTGTATCGAAAATTAAAGCGAGGTTGTCCAGGACTGTACCATCGCCTCCGGGAGTAGCGCCATACGGATTTTGTGCATCAGGAAAGATCACTCCATTAACTCCCCCCGTTTTGTAAATCCCGGTAAACGGGGGAATACTTCCTGCAAACCAAACCACACCGCCTGAACCTCCGCCTCCCGGACCCACTCTTTCTGAAGGACCGGGATAATTCAGAACTTTAATACCATCACCTCCTTCCAGGTGTATAGTCAATGAATCAAGGTAGTTATCAATGTCTAACAGAATAGTTCCTCCTGCTCCGCCTCCTCCCATTCCTTCAGTATGGCAGGCAGGTGGACAAGCCTGGTACTCGCCTACTGCTCCATAAGCGTCAATTGAATAATTATATGTTTGCAGGCATCTTGCCTTAAGGATTACAATTCCGCCACCGATACCACCTTCAGCTCTAAAGTAAGAATCATCGCTATCAATATGGCCTGCGCCACCACCACCTCCTAAGAAAATTTTATTGACAGTATTACTATAATTTAAAGCAACACCCCCGATGCCCCTGTTATCTAAAAACGGGTTGTTGCAACTATCTATTTGGTATCCGCCAAATCCCCCAACCGAACTGTTGCTTCCACCGCCACCGCCGCTGTTCAGGCCATTACCACCACCACCACCATTTGCAAGTCTTCCTCTTCCATTCCATTTATCAAAATCCAATGATGTAATTCCTTCACCCTTTCTTGCATTTTGCCAGGAAGATGAATCATAATAATAACCATTTTGAGAACATGTCTGTGGATTGGCAATGATAACAGCATTTTTTCCGCCTCTGAAACCTTTCACACTTACATCAATATTGGCATTTAATGTAAGCGTATCATTGACAATAAATACAAGTACGCCCCCTGTGCTACCGTTCCAAGGCATACTTGTCAAAGGGTCGGCTGTAATTAAATTAGAATAAGTGGGAACTCTTATGAGTTGTACCTTCCCGTCAGGGATATCGTATTGCCTCGTTAAATTGTTTTTTAATTCAACAGTATTTCCTGAAATACTTTTTATATAATTGAATTCAAAGTTGCCACAATTCCTGTAATCCGTAATGGTTCCAAAAGCCGGGGTATTGCTGCTGTCAATCAAAGCACCCTTCATCTGGATTATTAACACGGTATCCCCGACGATGAAATCGGAAACATCTTCAACAAGCATTTTATTTTCACAGGCATTAAAAGAAAATACCGGGGTGTAATCATTAATAAAAAAAGGGTTATGATCTGGTTTTACCTGCCCGTTTGCACTAGGCCAAAAGGTTAAAAAAAAGAAAATGGATAGAATCGTACGCATAATGATGCATAAAATTAGCAATTAACTTTCGAATTTCTCTTGCCTTTAATATTGTAGTACATTTATGTATTAGCAAAAATGTCCACTAAGGTCTGAAATATTTACATGCATCATCAACACAGTGACACTAATCCGCCAATGAGCCATGCCGGTCACGACCATCATGCTATGATGATTGAGGACTTCAAAAAAAGATTTTATGCAGTGCTGATATTAACTATTCCCATCATGCTGTTATCAGAAATGATTCAGCATTTGCTAAATCTTCATATCAGTTTCCCTGGTTCAAAATATATTTTGTTTGCATTATCTTCTGTTGTTTTCTTTTATGGGGGCTGGCCATTCTTAAAGGGACTAGTGGAAGAAGTAAAGGCAAAGAATCCCGGAATGATGTTTTTGATTGGCTTTGCTATAACAGTTGCTTACATCTACAGTGTTGCCATTGTTTTTGGCTTGCAGGGCATGGATTTTTTTTGGGAACTCGCAACATTAATACTCATCATGCTTTTAGGGCATTGGATTGAAATGAAATCTGTTGCAGGAGCATCAAATGAACTGGAGTTATTGGTACAGTTAATGCCATCTGATGCTCACATGGTAATGCCGGGTATGGTTCATGATGTAAAGACGGATACATTGAAAGTGAACGACATTATCCTGGTAAAACCAGGTGAAAAAGTGGCAGCCGATGGAATCATATTGGAAGGTGAAAGTTATTTGAATGAATCCATGCTGACCGGTGAATCAAAACCAGTACAAAAAGTAAAAGGCGATAAAGTAATTGCGGGTGCTATGAATGGTAACGGAGCCATTAAGGTTATCGTATCTCATGGTGCAAAAGACTCATATCTTTCGCAGGTAATTAAATTGGTTGATGATGCGCAAAAATCGAAATCTAAAACTCAGTTGCTGGCAGACAAAGCTGCAAGGTGGTTAATCATTATTGCACTACTTGCAGGTATTAGCACTTTTTTATATTGGTATTTAACAGGACGATCTTTAGCTTTTTCTATGGAAAGAATGGTGACAGTAATTGTGATTTGCTGCCCTCATGCATTAGGATTGGCGGTGCCTTTGGTGGTTGCAAAATCAACGGCCTTATCAGCAAAACATGGGTTGCTGATTAAGAACAGGACGGCATTTGAAAATTCAAGAAAGATCACAACTATAGTTTTTGATAAAACCGGAACATTGACAGTTGGAAAATTTGATGTGTCAAAAATTGTATCACTGAAAAAAGAACTGAATGAAAATGAAATTTTACGCCTGGCATCTGCATTAGAACAAAAATCAGAACACCCTATTGCAACCGGCATTCTGCAAAAAGTAAAAGATTTGAAACTGGCTATTCCTGCAACAGAAAATTTTAATGCTATCACAGGTAAAGGTGTTGAAGCCACAGTAGAAGGGAAAAAAATACAGGTGGTTAGTCCGGGCTATTTAAAAGAAAAAAATATAACAGTTCCCGATGGCTTCACAGCCAATGATACGGAAACGGTAGTGTTTGTAATTGTCAATAATGAACTGGCAGGATACATTGCATTGTCGGATGAGATACGGCCTGAATCAGCAGCTGCCGTTCAAACTCTTAAACAAAACAAGATCAAATCAATTTTGCTGACAGGCGACAATAGTAAAGTAGCAGCAAGTGTAAGCAAAACTTTAGGTATGAATAGTTTCTTTGCAGAAGTATTGCCACATCAGAAATTAGAAAAGATAAAAGAATTGCAAAGCACTGGAGAGTTTGTGGCTATGACTGGCGATGGTGTAAATGATGCACCGGCATTGGCGCAGGCTGATATTGGTATTGCCGTTGGTAGCGGCAGCGATATTGCCGCTGAAACCGCAGGAATAATTTTAGTAAACAGTAATCCTAATGACATAGTGAGTTTGGTTTTATTTGGCAAAGCCACTTACTGTAAAATGATCCAGAATTTAATATGGGCAACCGGATATAACATCGTGGCATTACCATTGGCAGCCGGGGTATTGTACAAAATGGGTATCCTGTTAAGTCCTGCTGCGGGTGCAGTACTGATGTCATTAAGCACTGTGATTGTTGCAATCAATGCAAGCCTTTTGAAAGTCAGATAACTAATCAAATTCAGATTGCCTGCAAATCTTTCTTCTTCTTTTTTTCTTGAAAAATTCATTTGAATGCATATTAATCTTATTTTTGTCTAAATTAATTTTTAGACAAGACTAAAAATTAATTTAGAATACCCAAATAATGAAAAAAATTATTGTGATAACCAGCTTTTTGACAGGCATCGTGGCTTGTCAAAAGCTTTTACCCGGAGCTCCTGCTGATGATGAAATACTGGATGGACCTGTAGCGGGATTGACACAGGAACAAAATGCAGTTTTTCTGAAAGGAGATATAGCTTTTAATGACGAAGTGTTTACGACAGCTAATGGTCTCGGGCCACTATTTGTCGCTACCTCCTGCGGAACTTGCCATGCAGGTGATGGTAAGGGCCACCCGTTCACCATGCTTACCCGTTTTGGTCAAACCAACGCAGGCGGGAATCAGTTTTTAAGCCAGGGTGGTCCTCAATTACAGCATAGAGCAATCCCCGGGTTTCTTCCGGAGCAAATTCCGGGGGGTGCTACTTTTTCAAAATTTATGCCCCCGGCGAATACCGGACTCGGATTTTTAGATGCTGTGCCTGATTCAACATTAGTAGCATTGGCCGATGAAAACGACACAAATGGCGATGGTATTTCCGGGCGGCCGAATTGGATCAATGCTCCTTCTTATGTGCTGATACGCCCTGCTTCAGTAATACAAAATGGCAAATACATCGGACGATTTGGGAAAAAAGCTGCAGCTTATAATTTACTGCATCAGACAGCTAATGCCTACAACCAGGACATGGGCATCACCTCTGTTTTTGAATCTTTTGATACCTACAGCGGCTTATCAATTGATCCGGAGATCTCTACTCAAACGGTAAATGATGTGGTTTTTTATTTACAAACATTGAAAGCCCCGGTCCGGCGAAATCAAAATGATGGGGATGTACAAGCCGGAAGGCATTTTTTTATTAATACAGGATGTGGGAATTGTCATATACCACAGTTGACAACCGGAATTTCACCCATCACTGCTTTGTCCAACAAAACTTTTTTCCCTTTCACTGATATGCTGATGCATGATATGGGGCCGGGATTGGATGATGGTTATACCGAAGGCGCTGCCACTACGGCCGAATGGAGAACTCCGCCTCTATGGGGTTTGGGTTTATCCAAAAATTCCCAGGGAGGGGACTACTTTTTATTGCATGATGGGAGGGCGGGAAGTATCGAAGAAGCTATCCTGCTGCATGGAGGAGAAGGAACACGAAGCAAGACTAAGTTTCAGCAACTAACTGCTTCGGAGAAGGCTCAATTAATAAAGTTTCTTGAATCACTTTAATAATGGACAGAAGAAAGTTTATAAAAAATAGTTGTACGGCCTGCATTTCTGCAACAGCATTGGCAGCTGCTATGTCTTCCTGCACATCTACCCGTTACATCAGCGGTACGATAGGTAAGGATGGCCTGACTGTTGATGCAAATGAATTTATTACCAAACAAAATGGTAAAACAACTTATCGTTCCTTTATCATTGTCAGAAATGAAACGCTGCAGTTTCCCGTCTGTGTATATCGCTTCAATGACAAAGAGTACTCGGCTTTGTGGATGCGCTGTACACACCAGGGCACTGAATTGCAGGCATCGGGTGACTACCTGCATTGTACGGCACATGGAAGCGAATTTAACAATAAAGGCACCGTAAAAACAGGGCCGGCAGACAGGAACCTGCGAAATTTTCCTGTAACCGTTTCCAACCATCAACTTTTTATTGACCTGAGAGCAATATGAGAACAACATTTCTATTATTTTTTATTGTGGTCACACAAACTGCTATCGGGCAGATTGACCCAACCCTGCTGCGGCGTATCCCAAAAGATACTGCCGGAATGCAATTGAATATGGATGCATTGTATAATCGTCCTTTTTTGCAGGTGGGTAAATTGCCCGTTGCGCTGGGCGGTTATGCAGAAGCCAATTACCAGTACCTGCAGCAGGATGGTGTAACAGAAGGCCACCAGTTTCAGATGCGGCGGATATCTTTGTTTATTTCTTCTTCCATTGCAAACCGTATCAAGTTTTTAAGTGAAATAGAATTTGAGGACGGGGCAAAGGAAATAAGCATTGAATTTGCTTCACTGGATATTGAATTTAATCCCTTGTTAAACTTACGGGGCGGAATAGTGATAAATCCAATCGGTGCATTCAATCAAAATCATGATGGCCCCAAATGGGAGTTTGTTGACCGGCCCATCTCTTCCACACAAATGCTGCCTGCTACTTTCAGCAATGTGGGTTTTGGGTTGTATGGCAAGAAATATTCAAAAGATTGGGTGTATGCGTATGAAGCTTATCTGACCAATGGCTTTGATGACAGGATCATCTCCAATTCTGAAAACAAAACCTTTTTGCCTGCAACGAAAGAAAATCCTGGCAGGTTTGAAGAAAGTTTTAACGGTAGCCCGTTATTAACCGGTAAAGTCGCAGTAAGAAATAATAAAGTGGGAGAGTTGGGGCTTTCTTATATGGGTGGCGTGTATAATAAATATGAAGAAGATGGGTTGAGACTTGATATTAAAAGAAGGGTAAATGTTTTTGCTATTGATTTTAACACAACTGTTTCAGCAACAAAAACTTTTATAAACGGCGAATGGGTATGGGTAAAAGTAGATGTACCTGATACTTACACGGAGCAATTTGGAGAAAAGCAGCAGGGTGGTTTTATTGATTTTGTCCAGCCGGTTTTCAGAAAGGCTGTGTTCGGGTTTGAAAAATCAATAATCAATGCGGCAGTAAGGCTTGAGTATGGTGACTGGAACAAAGGAAAATTCAGCGCTACCGGCGGTAATATTGCGGATGATATTTTTTCAATTGCACTTGCTATGAGCTGGCGGCCAACTGCACAGACTGTTCTCCGGCTTAATTACCGGTATAACTGGCAGAAAGATATTTTGGGGAACCCTCCATCCAAACTGGCGGGGTTTCAATTCGGATTGGCAACCTATTTTTAACGCAAGGTTGCAAACATTTCAATCCGGCATATATTGCCGGTTACCATTTCTTTGTTTATTTTTACCGGATGAAATTTTTTGCTTTCATAATGGGTTCCCTGTTGCTGGCACTTACCATATTACCCTGTGCAGATGAAGGCTTTATTATGAAAGAAGGAAAAGTAAAAACAGAAATTACAAAGCAACATGGTCAGCAGGATGGCCAGGAACAGCAGGAACACAATGATGCCTGTTCCCCATTTTGCCATTGTACCTGCTGTGCCGGGTTTTCTATTAACCACTTCTTAGCTTCAGCATCTTCCCTGATAAGTAGTGACAGCAAATTCTATTCTTCCTATTTACCAGGTAACTCTATTCAATATTCTCCTCCCATCTGGCAGCCTCCAAAGATCAGTTAATAATTTTCTTTTCATTCAGTAAGAGATTTGGTATGGGTAATCGTAACAGTTACTTTGTCCAAAAGGCCTTCATTTAGTTATTAACTTGTCAAATATTTTATGCTCAATAAAATCATCCATTTCAGTATAAAAAATAAATTGATTATTGCGGTTTTCACAATTGTATTAATCATATGGGGTATATGGAGTGCAGGTAAATTACCGGTGGATGCACTACCCGATGTTACCAATAACCAGGTACAGGTCATTACCCGTGCTCCTACACTGGCCGCACAGGAAGTGGAACAGTTTATTACCTACCCGGTTGAAAAATCATTATCCAATATTCAGGGAGTGGTAGAGATGCGTTCTTTCTCCCGTTTCGGATTGAGTGTGATAACGGTAGTATTTAATGAAAGTGTAAATGTATATTTTGCCAGACAGCTTATTTCTGAAGAATTAAAAGAAGCAGAAAAGCAAATTCCAAAAGGAGTAGGCTCACCTGAACTGGCTCCTGTTACTACAGGATTGGGGGAAGTTTATCAATATGTAATTCATCCTAAAAAAGGAAGTGAACAAAAATACTCTGCTATGGATTTGCGCACCATGCAGGACTGGATTGTTGCCCGCCAGTTGACCGGTATCCCTGGCGTGGCAGAGGTAACGGGCTTCGGCGGTATCAGTAAACAGTATGAAGTGGCTGTAAACCCTGACCGGCTGAAATCCATGAACGTAACCATACCAGAAATTTTTACTGCCCTTGAAAAAAATAATGAGAATACCGGCGGTGCTTATATAGACAGAAAGCCCAATGCTTATTTTATCCGTGGCGTTGGTCTGGTAAAAACATTTGCCGACATTGAAAACATAGTCATTAAGCACCAGGGTAACGGTATCCCGGTGTTGATAAGGGATGTAGCGAAGGTGCAATATGGCACACCTCCCCGTTACGGCGCAATGACCTACAATGGAGAAAAAGAAGTGGTTGGTGGAATTGTGCTTATGATGAAAGGAGCTAACAGTGCTTCCGTTGTTGATTTGGTAAAAGAGCGAATGAAGACGGTTCAGAAATCGTTGCCAGAAGATGTGACGGTAGAAGCATTTTTAGACAGAACGAATTTAATTAACAGGGCTATCAGCACCGTTAAAACCAACCTGGTTGAAGGGGCATTGATTGTTATATTGATACTTGTTCTGTTCTTAGGAAATTTTCGGGCAGGTTTAATTGTTGCTTCTGCAATTCCGTTGTCCTTATTATTTGCATTGGCATTAATGAATTTGTTTGGCGTAAGCGCTAATCTCATGAGCCTGGGTGCAATTGATTTTGGTTTGATAGTGGATGGTGCAGTAATTATTGTAGAAGCCACACTTCATTTCTTAGCTACTCAAAAACTAAAAGGGAAATTAACACAACAGCAGATGGACAATGCCGTAGGCGGCAGCGCCAGGCGTATGATGAGTTCGGCTGCTTTCGGGCAAATCATTATCCTCATTGTTTATTTGCCCATTCTTTCCCTGCGGGGAGTGGAAGGGAAAATGTTTCGCCCCATGGCAGAAACAGTGGGTTTTGCCATCCTTGGTGCATTGCTTTTATCACTCACATATATACCCATGATGAGTGCATTGTTTCTTTCAAAAACTATCAGACATAGAAGAACATTTTCTGATAAGATGATGAATTTCTTTCAGCGGATGTATGCGCCGGTTATTAAAGGGGCCATCAAAATAAAATATGCTATAGTTAGTAGTGCCCTTGCTTTATTATTCATTTCCATCATCATCTTTAAAAACATGGGTGGTGAGTTTATACCCACCCTGGAAGAAGGTGATTATGCCATTGAGTTTGTATTGCCGCAAGGTTCATCTTTATCGCAAACTACAGAAACCGTTATGATGGCAGAAAGGATGCTATTGAAATATCCGGAAGTAAAAATGGTGGTTGGTAAAACAGGCAGTGCCGATGTGGCTACAGACCCTATGCCGCCTGAGGCATCCGATTTAATAGTAATATTGAAAACCAAAAAAGAGTGGACTACTACCAGCGACTTTTATGAACTGGCCGATATGATGAGGGATAAACTTTCAACTATTCCGGGTGTAATTGCTGAACCGAGCCAGCCTATACAAATGCGGTTTAATGAATTGATGACCGGGATACGGCAGGATGTTGCTATCAAAATATTTGGTGAGAACTTAGATACCCTTGTTTCGTACGCAGATAAAGTAGCAAGAGCTATCCGTCCGATAAAAGGCATTACACAACCACAGGTGGAAAGAGTGGATGGCCTGCCGCAAATCACCGTAGAATACGACAGGGCACGGCTTGCCGGTTACGGATTGAATATTGAAGACGTAAATCATGTTATCAGTACGGCATTTGCGGGCGAGGTGGCTGGTGCTGTTTATGAAAATGAAAGAAGATTTGATCTGGTATTGCGGCTCGATAGCAGTTACCGTACTTCATTAGAGGATGTAAGCAATTTATATGTGCCTATAAATAACGGAAATCAAATCCCTTTATCACAAGTAGCAACCGTCTCTTTTAAAACTGGCCCGGCACAGATAAGCCGTGAAGCAGGTAAGCGAAGGATTTATGTAAGTTTTAATGTAAGCGGCCGGGATGTTTCAAGTGTGGTGAAAGAAGCACAGAACAAACTAAATGAAAAAATTAAACTGCCAACCGGTTATTATTTTACCTATGGCGGTACGTTTGAGAATTTACAAAAAGCATCTGCCCGTTTAATGATTGTAGTGCCGCTGGCCTTGCTGCTTATCTTCTTTATGTTGTACCTCACTTTCAGTTCTGTTAAAGAAGCGGCATTGATTTTTACAGCTATTCCCATGAGTGCTATCGGTGGTGTATTTGCATTATTGATAAGAGGAATGCCATTCAGTATTTCAGCAGGTGTTGGTTTTATTGCCTTGTTTGGTGTAGCAGTATTAAATGGAATTGTATTGATCAGCACATTCAATCAATTACAGAAAGATGGAATGAATGACGTAATGCAAAGAGTATTGGAAGGAACAAGAATACGTTTACGCCCGGTGCTGATGACCGCAGCGGTTGCATCCCTCGGTTTTTTACCGATGGCATTAAGCAGCGGTGCAGGTGCTGAAGTGCAAAAACCATTGGCTACTGTTGTTATTGGAGGACTGATAACAGCAACATTTTTAACATTAGTGCTGCTGCCTTGTTTGTATATAATCTTTTCCAAAAAAATTAAACTAAATATGAAACCAGGGGTGGCAAGTATTGCAGGGATTGTCTTATTACTGTTGTCTTTTAATGCAAAAGCACAACTACCAGTTGTAAAAAGAATAAGCATCAATGAAGCTATCGGCTTTGCAAAAAATAATTTGCAATTCGAAGTAAATATTCAGCAAATCAATAAAGGCGAAGCCCGGATAAAAACAGCAACTGTATTATCCAAAACAGGTGTATTTGCTGAAAATGAGGATATGCGGCCAACTGATAATAAGGGTATTTTAAAGATCGGCGTATCTCAAAGTATTGCATGGCCGGGCTTGTACAGGGCACAAAAAAATCTGTACAACGAACAGTTGAAATACTATCAGGCAACTGCTGCAGCTATTGATGTGGATATAAAAAGGGATGTTCGTACTGTATATTACCAGCTTTGGTATTTGCAGGACAAGGAGCAATTGTATCAGCGCCTGGATAGTATTTATAAATCACTGAACGATGCAGCAAGGCTTAAAGTAAAAACAGGTGACAGCCCGGGTTTAGACAGCATTTCTGCCAATGTGCGGATGAAAGAACTACAGGCATTTTTGCAACAAATTGGTAACAATATACAAATACAGCAGCAGGCTTTGATGCAATTGCTGAATACAAACGAAGCCATGTTGCCGGTAATAAGGCCATTGGAAAAAATACCTGTACCCGGAGCTGCCGGAGATGGTATTCACCCGGTTCTTACTTTGCAATCACAAAATATCACTATTGCCAATGCAGGAATTGACGTTATTAAAAACGAAAATAAGCCGGAATTTACAGGCCGCTTTTTTAGTCAGCGGTTATGGGTTGCTAGTGACCCTTTCACTGGGTTTTCTGTATCAGCCGCTATTCCGTTATTTGGTGCAGGTGCTTACAAAAACAAGGTAAAAGTGGCACAGGCAGATAAGGCAGTTCAACAAAAACAATACGAATATGATAAGCAGGTTATGACCAATCGTCAGTTTCAAATGCAACAGGAAGCGGAGAGGAATATGAGCACATTGTTTTTTTATGAAGCAACCGGATTGAAACAGGCCGAAGAAATCATCAAAGCTGCATCGCTGGCTTATCGTGCGGGAGAAATTAGTTTCTCAGAACTGTCACAGTTTTTAACACAGGCCATAGAAATTCAAAAGAATTATTTAGAAAGCCTGAATGCTTATAATCAATCGGTCATTCAATACTACTATTACATCAACCAATAAAATATAAATACATGAAGAAGTCTTTGATAATACTAATCATTTCTTTTAACGTTATTTCTTTTGTCTCCTGTGGTGGCAGAGATAATAAAGAGACTCCTGCCACTGAAGAAACGGCAAAAGATGAGGTGCCTGAAAATCCAAATGAGGTGACTCTTACTACTGAGCAAATAAAAACAATTGCTATTGAATTAGGCAGTATCGAACAAAAACAATTAACTGCGTCGCTTAAAACAAATGGGGTATTGAAAGTGCCCAACCAAAATAAAGCAAGTATCAATTCTGTTTACAGCGGTGTGATAAAATCATTGCTGGTGCAGCCTGGCAACACTGTATCAAAAGGCCAGGTTATTGCTACCATTGCCAACCCTGAATTTATACTGGTGCAAAGTGAATACCTCGGCATCAATTCAAAAATTGTATTGGCTGAACAGGAATATAACCGGCAGAAAGAATTGAATGCAGGTAATGCCGGGGCATTAAAGAATTTGCAGGCAGCAGAATCTAATTTAAAAGCATTGCGTACTTCAAAATCTTCATTGCAGCAGCAAATACAACTAATGGGTATTAATCCATCTTCATTATCAAACGGAAAATTAGTTTCTGTTCTGGCAGTTCGAAGCCCTATCAGTGGTATAGTAAGTAATGTAATGGTAAAAATGGGTAGCTATGTTGATGTGACCACAGTAGTTGCAGAAATAGTTGACAATAGTCAGCTTCTCTTAGATTTGTTTGTATATGAGAAAGATTTACCTAAGCTGGAAAACAACCAAACAATTCATTTTACCGTTACGAACAACCCCGGGAAGGAATATGATGCACAGATATTTTCGTTAGGGTCCTCTTTTGAGAACGATAGCAAAGCGATTTCTGTTCATGCCAAAGTACAAGGCGATAAAACTGGTTTGATTGATGGCATGAGCATTACCGCCAATATTAGTTTGGATAAAGCTACTTTGCCTGCTATACCATCCGAAGCTATTGTCAGCTACCAGGGGCAGGATTATATTTTTATTGTGGATTCAGTGGATGCAAAAAATGGAACAACCTTATTTAAAAGAATACCCGTTGTCAAAGGCACTACCGATATCGGGTATAGCGAAATTACCTTTTTAAAAGATGTACCTGCCGGGGCTAAAATAGTGATAAAGGCTGCTTTTTTCCTTTTAGCAAAACAAACCAATATAGGAGAGGAAGAATAATTTTCTTATTCCCCGGCATTTCGGGGGTTGGGCGTATAATCTTCCCTTACCGGGCTGAATGCATCTATGACCTTACAATCTGTTTTTGCAATCGCTGAATGTGGTGTATTGGATGGGATCACATGATACATTCCAGCGGTTAATAAACAAGATTGCCCTCCTATCACCATATCTAATTCTCCTTCGATGATATAAGTGTTCTGCTCATGCACATGATGGTGCATGGGAATATTGCTACCGGCTTTCAATTCTACAAAACCAAAGGTCATGTTATCTCCGTGGGCATAATAGCCTGTAATACCGGGGACTAATTCTTTGGATATAATTTTTTTTATGGGTTGCATAAAGATTATTTGGCCGGTTTAAAATCCTGGTTGACAACTGGTAAACTTGCCGGTATGGTAACCACATTAAATCCATGCGCGGTTGCCTTATGACATTTGTTACAGGTGTTGGTTAATAAAATAAAACGATTCTTGAATAAATCAGTATTTTTTTGCTGAATAGCATCGTCTACGCTATCTAATACAGGATAAATCATGCCTATTTCTTTCATCTCAGGTCTATCGCTGCAAAATTTCTGAATATCATCCAAAGATTCCTGTATCTCATGTACTTCAAAGACGGCGAGTTCCCAGTTTTGATTTTGTCCGGCAAACCAAAGCTTGGCATGATGTGTTTGTATTCCTGACATCAACTCACCGAATCCGGGTTTATAGGTATTCGCCAACTCTTTTTTCAGACTGTCAATAGTTGCCTGCATCTTTTGTACATCGTTGTTTTGTTGATTACAGGAGACAATTGCTAATGCTGTTGCTATGAAAGTAAATATTTTCATGTTTTCCGATGAAAAGGATATCCCGTTTATTATTTTTCAAAATAACAGAAACTGCCACCCACCCATTCTTTATCTTTATTATATCGAACCCCGATCATCTTTCCTTTGCTTAATCTTCCGAGATTATTAGTGGCGACAGGTCTATCACTTCCGTCCTCCCAGAAATAAAACACTCTTATCTCTGCCTTGGCAGGTACATCAGGAGTCTGTATCACTTCGGCATATTTTACTTTTCGCTGCAAAATCCAGTTCTCCGGGTCTTTCACTTTGTCTATGTCAGCCTGGGTTATATCTATCACCACTCCCTGACCGGCAAATGAGAACAAGGGTTTCAGGACATAATTTTCAAGGTCGGCAGGAATTTGTTTTATTTCATTCAAATACCAGGTGGCCGGCACATACGGATGACGGATCAATGGCAATGTGTATTTACTGATGCGGTAGAACCAGTTGGGGTGGGGGCACCATTCCACATCAAGGTCTTCAAATAATATTTTTCCTTTTTCCTGTACCTCAGCTGTTTGTTGCTGCAGATCGTCAAAAATGATCCTGTTATAAATTCTTTTCACTTTGGTTTTCTTGCCATCGTTCATGTAATACAGATTCCTGCCTTCTTTAACCAGTTCCGTCAGGCAAACCATTTTGATACCGAGATAATCTTCCGTGCAATAAAAATCGACCCTTGTTTTTTGATGACGGGGAAATATTTCCAGCAGTATCACATTTGCCGGGTCATGGGTACCAACAATTATTTCTTTAAGTAATTGCAGGTAAGTTTCCCGGGTATGCCCGTTGAGGTAACAGGCAAAATTGGCAGGTACCGGAAAATGTTTCCTGAAAATATCATCCAGCAATACTTCATAGGCAAACAGGGTGGGGAAGCCCTGCATTTCTATCAACTGCGGTTCATACTCACCGGCTTCATTGATACAGATGCCAAAGTCAAAAGCGATGAAATGGGAATGATCGTTTTCCACCGGCACTTTAATATTTTCCGGGACAGCATTCTTTGTGAATCCCTTGAATTTTGGATCAACTATGATATCCACGATACTTTCACAGGCATCCAGCATTTTGTCCGTAAAATCCCTGGGCACAAAGATGGGCGTTTCGGCTACCCTGAATTCTAACGCACCCGGGTGGGCATTATTTAATTCTTTTAAGAAAGCTTCATATGTTTCTTTGGTAAATGCTTCGTTATAAGCTTTGCGTATAGCAGGTATCATGACTTCCGGAAGTTGATGGATAAAATTAAGGGATTGTTTTAATCACAGCACAGCAAATTAAAAAGCAAAAGCATGGATTTTCTCAATCCATGCTTTTTTGAATTATTTGAGTTACTGGGTTTCTAATTATTGCGCATGGGTATGGTTTTTATGGGGGCGGTGGTAATAACTTTCGTGAGAGCTTTCCTGGCAATTACCCAGGAGGCCCGGCGGCCAACATTGTTAGTGCCATAATCAATCCACATATAGCCATCTTCACCCCAATCTGTTCCCCATGAATTTTTTAACAGCCAGGCATGTTTATCATCATCCCAGCCAACAAGAACAATAGCATGATTGGAACTCGGGTTGGCGTAATTACTGGGGATTTCATTAAACACGCCGTTGGTATAGTTTTGAAAGGCATCCGTAACATTCACACTGGCGGCCACGGGTCCGTATTTGCAAATGGCTTCTTTAATAGAAGCAACGGAAGCAATTTTTAAAACATCACCTGAAGGATCCACTACACCCCAATCGGTAGCATAATATTGGGAAACGGGTGTTCCCCCGGGGCAAGCACCCACTACTCCGGCATCGGGTAAGCTGGCATCGGTTGCAACATTTTTATTATTATCCACCATCCAGTCAAAAACCAAATAAGCCAATCCTCCCTGGGGTCCGCAATTGCCGCCGCCTGAACAGTTTACCACATATTGTTCGGAGGCATCAGCAATAAGATTATTTACTCTCTTATAGCTTGCTTCAAAAGCACCCATGGCGGAATATGACCAGCAATTACCGCATTGCTGATCTTTTACCGGAGTTACATAACCTGAAGTGCGGGCATCATACGATTTTTTTGTAGCAAAGCAGACTTTAGCCCAGGCTTTAATAAGATTCACCGCTGCAGGTGAAAGCTGCCTGTTGAAAACTTTAGCCTTGATCAGGTTTGCCTGTGTTAGATTTATTTCGGCTTCCCCGGTAATAATAGCCCTTGATTTCATGGAAACTCCGGTAACTCCAACATTAAATGTCCATTTTTTTTGAACCATTTCAGCTCTGAGGTTCTTGAGTTGCGTTTGCAATTGCGGCGTGGCCCTTGATTCCCTTAAAAGATACTTTTGTGATAAAGCTGGATTGATCTCCAATTTTGTGGGTTGGGCATATACGGAAAGGCCCGAAGTTATCAATGTCAGTAATGACAGTACGAACAGGCGTAACCGGCGGTTTGGTTTTGTAGCATTCATAAAATTTAATTTGAGGTTTAAGAATTTTTTTTTCAGATTATCTTAATTAAAAATTTTTTTCTTTCAGCATTGGCATCGGTATTTTTTTTCCAGGGTCTTTTATAAACAAATGAAATGGTGGATGAACCTGTTTGAAGGGCTTTAAAAATAAATGTTTGCAGGTCTGGTTTTGCTGCCATTTCGGTACTGTCTGTTACAATGGTTGAGCGGACCAGGGTTAAATAATTTTTATCTAATGAATCTTCCAGCATCCATCGATTACCGGTTCCCAAAGTGGCCCGGATCTCAATTTTAAATTCGGTGTTATTTTTTACTTCCATGCTGTCTTTTGGCAAAGCAGTTACTTTTTTCCGGCCGTTCGTATCATTCCCATCCGGAACGGAAGCGGCAGGCGGCTGGGTATTACAATTAAAATTTGCAAAGGAAAGCAGTATAATAATGATTCTCATCGGATAATTATTAATGACATGAAATTGATCAAACCTCAGGACTATTTTTCCGATTCGATGTCAGGATTTGTTCCTGCAAAATGCAGGCCAGTACTAATCAATTGCAAGGTAAAGTAATTGAGGAATCAAAAAATACTACTTTCGGGTAATATTTTAAAAATAATGCGGGAAGCGGTAGCGGGTCAGATTGAAATAAGACAATGGCCATAGAGCCACAGAGGTTAAATGGGCCGCAGAAAGAGCCTGATATGCTTTGTGTTACTTTGCTACTCTGAGATTTTCCTGGGTTAAATTTGAAAATGATCTAGTGCCCCGGGAACGCTGAAAAAAATATTCCAGGCCTGCAATTCCTTATACTTCAACAGTTAAAAGCTGTTCGATCGATTGGTTAAGGAAGTTGGGGAGAACATGGTTATGCGTCCACATAATTTTATCCGGATCATTCAGATGCTCGAGCATGCTTAGGAGCTTATCTTCACCATGGCTTTCGATCACCGTTCTTCTTTTTTCTGCTGTTTGCAGGTACATGCTCATGCCCGGGGCATCGGCTTCCGGATGAAATTGGGTGCCGATCATATGTTCATTGAAGCGGATTCCCATTATTGCTCTTTCATAAGGAACATGCGGGCGGCTTTTTTCAATACAAAGAATTTTGGCGCCCATTTTATTCAGCAGGCCATGATTGGGTTGAATAACCTGGTGATCCCGGCTGTCCACAGAATAAAAAGGGTCAAGCAGGCCATCAAATACAGGTTCATCTTTTCCACCATCAAGCATATGTACAGGGAACACACCAAAGGCGGTGGATCTCCGTTTGCAAACCAGTCCCGCATTAAAATACCGGCTGGCTAACTGGAAAGAGTGGCAAATAAAGAGGACATATTTCTTTTGAGTGTTGGAAGGATTGGCATTCCACCGTTCCATTTTATCCAGCCACCTGCACCAGGCAATATCCCAGTCTTCAAAACGGCTTATCAATGGGTCACCAGGGCCGCCGGTAGAAATATAAATGTCCCAGGAATTATCGGGTAATTCATTATTGAGCCGGACATCAAATTCTTTTGATTCTATTTCGAGGTCATTCGTTTCGCTCCATACTTTAATGATCTCACGAATGCAGCGCATGCCCTGGTTGGGAACGCCTTCATACAGGTCGAGGATGGCTATACGTACTGATCGCCTTTCTGTCCAACTCATGATGCAACAAACATAATGATTTTTTAACGTTCAGTTTAAACATACGATTGCATGATTGTCCACAAATGTGGATTAAATAGTAAAAATTAAGAAGGTATTTAGTTAATTAGGTAAGGGAAATTATGTAGCAGGTTGTAGCACTACTATTAACTTTCGTTGCCTTCGATTCTTCCAGTGGTAGAATCGCTACGTTCAGGGTTCGGTAATTCTAACAGACTTTTTATTTCACGTAAAGACAGCAAAGGTTTCGCTAAGCCGCAAAGAAATTATTGCGGCTTTTGTATTTCTTCTTTGCGACTTTGCGTGAAGCAAAATTATTTTTTCTCATACACTTTTTCCCCACCCAAAAAGGTTTTCAGCACTTTTATTTCCAATAATTTTTCAGCAACCTCTTTCATAATATCCGTATCAAGAATAACAAAGTCTGCAAACTTTCCTTTCTCCAAACTTCCTTTTTCTTTTTCTTCAAAATTGGCTTTGGCAGCCCAGATGGTAATTCCCCGCAGTGCTTCTTCTCTTGTCAATGCATTCTCCGTTTGGTAACCGGCAGTTGGCCAGCCTTTACCATCTTTACGTATAGTGGCTGCATAAAAAGTTTTGAAAGGGGAAATACCCTCCACCGGGAAATCTGTACCTAATGGTATCCATCCGTTTTGTTGCAGCAGTTGTTTATAGGCATAAGCTCCCATCACTCTTTCTGCACCTAATCGGTCACCGGCCCAGTACATATCCGATGTGGCATGTGTTGGCTGCACAGAAGGAATGATCGAGTTGGTTCCAAATAAATTAAAATCATTTTGATTCACTACCTGTGCATGTTCAATTCTCCATCTTAAATCGTTTTTCCCTTTTAAATAACCGGCATAAATATTCAGCATAGCCCTGTTGCCGCTGTCGCCAATTGCATGGGTGCACATCTGCCAGCCTTTTTGGGAAATATATTTTGCGACAGAATCAAAATGTGCCTGCGAACTTAAAAGGAAACCTGACCAGCCCGGTTTATCAGCATAAGGTTGTAATAGGCAAGCCCCTCGTGAACCCAACGCACCATCCGCATAAACTTTAATGCTACGTACATTCAACTTGTCTGTCTTAATGATGCCGGTTTTTTCTAAATAATCATAGTTTGCCTTGTTATCACTCAGCATCACATACAATCTCATTTTCAGATCGCCTTTTGCCTGCATGGATTTTATTCTTTCCACTGATTCAAATCCTAACCCGCAATCATCAATAGTGGTAAGGCCAAAGGCAAAACAATTTTTTTCTGCTGCCAGCAATGCTTTCTTAAATTGTTCATCTGTTGCACCGGGAATTTTTGATGATACCAGGCCAACAGCATTGTCAACCAATATGCCGGTAAGTTTTCCGTTTTTTACTTCTATTTCCCCGCCGGTTATTTTATCACCGGCTTTTATTCCCGCCATGTCAAGAGCTTCTTGATTGGCAATAGCAGCATGTCCATCAATTCTTGTTAGTAAAACAGGATAATCCTGAAAAATTACTTCAAGGGCTTCTTTGTCCGGAAACTCTTTCACCGTCCAATCATTTTGATCCCACCCCCTGCCAATTATCCAATCACCTTCTTTTATATGTTGATCTGTAGCAAATTTTATAACCCTTTCAACACAATCTTCCCAACTAGTAGTTCCTGTAAGGTCAACCCGTTGAAGGCTATTACCGTATCCCACAAAATGTGCATGTGCATCAATAAAACCGGGATAGATGAATTTGCCCTGTGCATCAAATTTTTCCTTTGCTTCAAATTTATTTTCAAGATCAGCGGTTTTACCAACGGCAACTATCTTTCCGTCTTTTACCGCCATCGCTTCAGCGGTGGAGAAAGAAGAATCAACTGTGTAGATGGTCGCATTATAAACCAGCAGGTCAATTTTTTGTTTTTGCGAGCATGAAGCCAATAAAAGAGTTATTACTGCTATAAGACAATTATTCATTATTAATTCTTAATTATTAAATAAAGGAGGATGCTTTTTATTAAAATCCGTTTTATCCTGGAATGCTTTGGCCGCCGCTAAGATAGTGGCTTCATCATATAAATTACCAATCAATGTGATGCTGAGCGGAGATCCGGTTTGATTGAGACCAATGGGCATTACAACCACAGGATGTCCGGTAAGATTGGTAATGGATAATTGCCTGCCCGAAAAACTTGGAACGATCAGTACATCATAGTTTTTCATAAAATCATTCATCCTGTTGCAAAGTTGTGAACGGTAGCGGTTGGCATTAATATATTCAACAGCCGGGATAGTTCTTGCCGCCCTGAAACTATTAGGCCAAAAACCTTTGTCCTGCCTTTCAATCAGGTCATCCCGGTTGGTCCTTGTCAGTTCATCAAATGCAGCTGCACTTTCGGAACTTAGAATGATGCGGATGAAATTTACAGGATACATCGCTGAATCAGGAAAGTTGATTGCCTTTACATCAGCCCCAAGTGAACGATAAACATCTAATACTTTTCTTTCAGCAGCATTTGAATCTAATCGCTTGAAATAATTTTCTGCATAAGCAATACGGAGTTTTGTAAAATCTGTTTTACCGGTGTAATTAAATGTATGCCGGATAGCAGATGGATCATTACCATCTGTGCCATGAATAAATGCATAAACAATCGCAGCATCTTCAGCGCTGCGGCAGAGTGGGCCTGCTTTATCCAAACTCCAGCTAAGCACCATCGCTCCATAGCGGCTGATGGTGCCAAATGTTGGTCTCAATCCTGTCACCCCGCATCTTGTTGATGGAGATACGATCGAACCCAATGTTTCCGTCCCAATAGCAAATGGCAAAAGACCTGCTGCCGTTGCCGATGCAGAACCTGCTGATGATCCACTTGATCCTTCTTTCAGGTTCCATGGATTTTTTGTTTCGCCGCCAAACCATTTATTGTTTTGCGCCAATGCGCCCATGGAAAGTTTGGCACATAACACGGCTCCTGCTTTTTTCAATTGCAGGTAAACATAAGAATCCACATCAAGCACCTGGTCTTTATAGGGTGTGCTGCCCCAGGTGGTTTTATATCCTTTCACTGCAAACAGATCTTTCAAACCATAAGGAATGCCATGCAATATGCCGCGGTAGATTCCTTGTTTCAGTTCATCATCTGCCTGCTTTGCCTGTTGCAGGGCAAGATCTTCAGTTAAAGTGACAACACATTCCAATGTATCACCCCATTTTTTTAAACGATCAATGAAAAATTTTGTAAGATCAACGGAACTGATTTTTTTATTTACTATCAGTGAAGCCAGTTGAGGAATGGAATAAAAGGCAAGATCATTTTTATTGGCGGGCACCACTGTCCGGAGAGGGATATCCCAGAATATTTTTTCTTTTTTCGAAGAAACTTTCATTCCTACCGGCGCCGGATTAAATGCAAATGGAAATGGAATGTCGTTCGTGGGCAAGGTTTTGTGCATGCCTTTGTACAACTGGTAAAAACCTGACACATTGCCAAGCATCGAATCTGCTTCAGCATCGGTAAAATCAAGATCATACCATTTTACCATATTGCGGATTTGCTGGATGGAGTCGGCCTTGGTTTGTGCATTGGCAACATTTAATGCAAAGCATAAAAGGGCAATCATAAAATATCTCATACAATTAGTCTTTTGCGGATGATGAAATTAAGTAAATTCTTTACCTTTTGCTCAAATCAACATTTATGCGGATCATTCTTTTGTCTTTTTTTGTTTCAATGCTCTTTTATTCCTGCCATACTGGGGATAAAAATGCAACCGGCGGCAATATGGCTGTTTCGGATTATTTTAATTATGGAGATAGCGGAGTACAATCAGCCGGAATAAAAATGATTCCAATTAAAACCCCGGTTGGTGATTTCAAAGTTTGGACAAAACGGTTTGGCAACAATTCCCGCATCAAAATTTTACTACTGCATGGCGGCCCGGCCATGACGCATGAATACATGGAATGCTTTGAAAGCTTTTTTCCGAAAGAAGGATTTGAATTTTATGAATACGACCAGCTCGGTTCTTATTACAGTGACCAGCCAAAAGACAGCAGCTTGTGGACAACAGAAAGATTTGTGGAGGAAGTGGAGCAGGTGCGGCAGGCAATCGGCGCTGACTCCACCAATTTTTATTTACTCGGCAATTCATGGGGAGGCATACTGGCAATGGAATATGCATTGAAGTATCAGAAAAATATGAAAGCCCTGCTGGTGGCAAATATGGTAGCTAGTGCACCGGAATATGGAAAATATGCAAAGGAAGTTTTGGCACCGCAGTTCGACCCGGAAGTGTTGAAAGAAATAAAAGCTATTGAAGCAAAAGGAGACTTTGCCAATCCCCGGTATATGGAATTACTGGTACCCAATTTTTATCACAAGCATTTATGCAGGTTGGATGAATGGCCCGATGGTTTTAACCGTGCCATGAAACATGTAAATGGAGAAATATATACCATGATGCAGGGACCATCGGAATTTGGCATATCCGGAAGATTAGTCAACTGGGATATCAAGAACCGGTTGAAAGAAATAAAAGTGCCAACGCTGATGATAGGAGCGAGGCATGATACGATGGATCCCAAAGCGATGGAGGATCAAAGTAAACTTGTACAGCATGGTCGCTATCTATATTGCCCCAATGGCAGTCACCTGGCCATGTGGGACGATCAGCAGCTGTTTATGAATGGGGTGATACATTTTATTAAAGATGTGGATGGAGGAAGATTTTAAAAAATAATTTTATCTTCACTCACATAAAACTAATTAAACATGAAATTATTGAAAATTTTAATGACCATTTTATTGGCGGCATCATTGCTGACAGCCTGTGGTGGCAAAGACAAAAAAGATGGGGATGAAAAGGACCCGGAAGCAAAAACGGAAACTGTTACTGCTGACAATGGCCCCACAGGCATATTGGACGGCGCCTGGGAAATAAAAAGGGCGGAAGGGGGTATGGCGGACATGAATGTGGGAACTGTGTATGAATTTAATGGCAACAAACTTTCATTTGGAAAGGGCAGTTTTAAAAATCCCGGCAAAACAGAAATAACCGACAGCACTTTCAGTTTCCAGGCCGATGGCAATGAGTATATTTTTATGTATAACTATAAATTCAATGGAGATACCCTGGTGGTGGAAATGCAGAAAAGCGGCGGGCAGATCTTTCACATGGTGAAGCAATAACCAAAAAACTATTTGAATACTGGATCGCCGGCTGTGAGGTTGGCGATCTTTTTAGCCAACTTGTGTGTTTGCACTATACGAACAACGTATTATTTTAACACTCAGATATTGTTGATCTGAATTTCAATTACTTAATATATTTTATGCAAGATATTTGCCAGTTTCCGGTAGTTTCGCAAATACAAGTTCCCGATATCACAACCCCAACACATCCTTCATCATAAAAAACCCTTTCCGGTCTGTAATAAACTCAGCAGCCAGCAAAGCACCGAAAGCAAAACCTTTCCGGTTATGTGCTGTGTGGATGATCTCTATATTATCAATAGCAGATGAATACTTAACACTATGTGTGCCGGGGATGCTGTCTATACGCTGGCTGATGATCTCCAGGTCTTCCGGGTGATCACTCAGTTCATTTACCCATTGTTTTTTTCGCTGCACCTGTTCTAATATTTGTTCTGCAAGGGAAATGGCTGTGCCACTTGGTGCATCTTTTTTCTGGGTATGGTGGGTTTCTTCCAGTATCACTTCATATTCTTTGTGTGGCGCCATCAATGCAGCCAGCTTTTTATTTACTTCAAAAAAAATATTGACGCCAACACTGTAATTACTGGAATAAATGATGGCGCCATTATTATCAGCACAAAGCTTTTTTATCTCATCCATTCTTTCTGTCCAGCCGGTGGAACCACAAACAAGGGGTACATCAAACTCCAGACATTTTTTTACATTTTCAAAGGCACTATGCGGCCCCGTGAACTCGATGGCCACATCTGCTTTTGATAAATTTTCTTTCGTGAATTCATGAAGATTGGGTTGGTCAATTTTAATAACTATCTCATGACCCCTGTGCAGCGCCACTTCTTCGATAGCTTTGCCCATTTTCCCGTAACCTATGAGTGCGATACGCAAGATTTAAAGTTTAAAGTCAAAAGTCAAAAGTAAAAATTCAAAATTCAAAATTCAAAATCTTCACTTTGAAGATACTTCAAAGTTATGCGATAAGCTTAAACAAGGGATTTTTACTTTTTACTTTTTACTTTTGAATTTTGATTTTCCCGGAAGCTTAATACGAGACTGATCCCATCTGTTCCTGCCATCTGGCTATGACCCGGTCTAATCTGCAAACTGAGATCGGGACTTACATCAAAACTTTTGAGATGTGCATCTACGGTGGCATCCACAACATTAAGCCCCCAGAAAATAATAAAGAACAAAGCTGAGTAATCTACATATTGCCTGAACCTGTTCCTGGCTGCCCGTATTGATTCCGGGGAGATCAGTTTATAAATATCCTTCAGCTTGAAATAATCGGTGGAATCCTGTGCAGGGGGTGGCTGCTCCGCTTTGTAGCGGGCTGCATAGGCAAACCGGTATTCTTTGTATGTTTTGATATTGTCTAAAAAAATATATCCTGTTATGCCCAGGGCGGTATAAATGATCGGAAGTTTCCAGTATTTTTTATTGTAGATCTGTCCCCATCCCGGTAAAACGGCTGAGCGGAAGGCTGCTGCTCGGGGGGGATGAGCTTTTGTCGCCGAATCATACTTATTATAGCTTGCTTTTTTTGTTACAACCGGAGTTGAATCTTTTTTTGCTGTAACAGGAACATCTTGTTGCTGTGCAAAACATATAAAACCAGTCATCATTAATATGACCAGCATCTGAAACTTCTTTTTATAATGACTATACAAAGTTTGAAGCATCTTCATAACTCTCCGCCATTTGGCAGAGATGGGGGTTGTATTAATCAAGATCTGCATTCATTTGCCCGAGTATCTTATTCAGTTCTTCTGTCGAATAATATTCGAGGATGATCTGCCCGCTGCCGTTCCGGCTATGCCTTAGTTTTACCCGGGTACTGAAATGCGATGCTAATTTATCCTCTATTCGCTGAAATGCAGGTGGAAGATGGCTTTTTGAAGTTTTTTTAACAGTGCCTTCTTTATACAGGTTGCGCACAAGGGCTTCTGTCTGTCTTACCGATAATCCCTTTTCCCTGATTTCTTTAAATATGAAAAGTTGCTTATCGATGGTATCCACATTTATCAATGCTCTTGCATGGCCCATGCTCAACTCGCCGTTGCGCACCGCCAGTTGAATATCGGGTGGCAATTTTAACAGGCGGATGAAGTTGGCTACCGTGCTCCGGTCTTTTCCCATTCTTTCTGCTACCTGCTCCTGTGTATAATCCAATTCTTCCATCATCCGTTTATAACTCAATGAAATTTCCATGGCATTCAGATCTTCCCGCTGCAGATTTTCCAGCAGGGCCAGTTCGAGCAACTGCGAATCATTGGTATGGCGGATATAAGCAGGAATATCCTGTATGCCGGCTAGCTTCGCTGCCCTCAAACGTCTTTCGCCGGTAACAAGGCGATATTTTCCGCCGGCTAATTTCGTAACTGTCACAGGTTGAATAATATCGTGCAGCTTGATGGAATTGGCCAATTCCTGTAAAGCCTGCTCATCAAAATCACGGCGGGGCTGTTTGGGATTTGGTTCAATATCATCAATGCGGATACGGTTGGTACCGGTTGCATTTTCAACAACTGTTGATTTCAATGAGCCGCTGGTTGTCTTCAGGTCTGCATCTATATTTTGCAGTAAGGAACGGATCCCTTTGCCGAGCAGTTCTTTATTTTGTTTGGGAGACGTCATTTTATTTATTTCATAGTCGTTAGTTCTGAGTTCAGAGTCACGGACACTCAAATAAATTTGTCAGGGTTCTGGATCATATACCAGATCATTTTTCCAACCTCTTCATTTCTGAGACGAAAGTCGTCATATTCTTCTATTGTCAAATATTTGCAATCTTTAGAAAAATCAAGCCAGACCATGGTTTCTGCATCATTTAGTTTCGAAAGAAAATGAGCTTTGTATCTTCTTCTCCGATAAGCTTCAACTAAATTTACACAGGCTGATCTTGATGACCTTCTTATTTGGTCTGTCAGGCTGAATTTTTCTTCCGGGGGATTTTTTTTAGTTCTTTCAAAAATATCCATTGCCAGTTTGTAAGCTTTTTGATAAACTATTAAATCCCGATAGTCTCCCATATTTCTGAAAAATAGTTGACTAAATAATGAATTCAGAACTTAAAGACTCCGACTTTGAACTCAGAACTCCCGACTCACAACTCCAGAATTCTTTCCTCATTCTTAATCTTCGTCATGTCGTTTTTCTGGAGGATCTCTTTTGCAAGATTAAGGTAATTCATTGAACCTTTACTGCTGGCATCGTATAAAATGACCGGTTTGCCGGCGCTGGGGGCTTCGGCCAGCCTGGAGTTGCGGTGAATGATGGTGCTGAAAACCATGTCTTCGAAGTGTCGGCGTACTTCACTGACTACCTGGTTGCAGAGGCGGAGGCGGGCATCATACATAGTCATTAATATGCCCTCAATCTGGAGCGCTGTATTTAGCCGGCTTTGAACAATCTTAATAGTATTTAATAATTTTCCAAGGCCTTCCAGCGCAAAGAATTCGCATTGAACGGGTACCACTACAGAGTCGGCAGCAGTTAATGCATTAACGGTGATAAGACCCAAAGAAGGAGAGCAGTCAATGATAATGAACTCGTAATCATCCCGGATGGGTTCCAGGAGATTTTTCAGCACCATTTCCCGGTTTGGGTAATTGATCATTTCAATTTCGGCGCCAACGAGGTCAATATGAGAAGGGATCAGGTCAAGATTGGGTATTTCCGTTTTTAATATCACATCCCTGGCTCTTGATTCATTCACCATGCAATCATAGAGGCTATGTGTAACATTATGGAGGTCAAACCCCACGCCAGTAGTGCTGTTGGCCTGCGGATCGCCATCTACCAGTAATGTTTTATACTCCAGTACAGCAAAGCTGGCCGCCAGGTTTATGGCTGTGGTTGTTTTACCAACTCCTCCCTTTTGATTTGCTACACCGATTATTCTTGCCATTTTGCCGAAAACTCCTTGATAGTGATTAATTGTAAGTGGTAAAATTGCCGTCTGAAACCAAGAACACAAAATTAAGTTTTGCCCATTTTGAGTACGATTGTGGCAAAATTAATTGTTAAACAAAAAGCTGCTGAAATTAGTCTTCGTAATTTTGAATTTCATTTATGCGTAAATCTCCTTTCTGGTGGATATTGATGTGTTTCATGTTGCTGATCGATATCTACTTTTTCCAGGCATTACAGGTAGTGACCGTTGACTCAACACCGGGTACACAGGTCATCGTCTATTCCCTGTACTGGGCTTTATCTGCGGCTGCCATTGTTATTTTCTGGACACTGCCTTATATAAAATTTAAACATCATGCCCGTTTGACCCGGACGAATATTTTCTCCATCCTGGCAGGTTTGTTCTTTGCCAAACTCATCGGTTCGTTTTTTTTCCTCGCCGATGATATGTACCGTGTTGTTCTGTGGGCCGGCAATGAATCTGTAAGCAGGTCCTATATGCTTAGCTGGACCGGTATCATAGCGGGGTCCAGCCTGTTTGGTATCCTGGTATATGGATTTGGGAATAAATACCGATACAAGGTAAAAAGAGTGAACCTAAAATATGATAATCTGCCCGCAGCTTTTGCCGGATTGAAGATTGTGCACATCTCCGATATTCATTCAGGAAGTTTTACCAATAAAGAGGCGGTGATGCAAGGGGTGCTTCAGATCATGGAGGAAGAGCCTGATCTCATCCTTTTTACCGGTGATATGGTGAATAATGTAGCTGAAGAGATGAATGATTATATGGATGTGTTTGATAAATTAACTGCCCCACTGGGCGTTTACTCTACGTTGGGCAATCATGATTATGGTGATTATATTAAATGGGAAACTGCAGCCGATAAAGAAGCTAACCTGGAAAGATTGAAGCAGGTGCATCATAAATTGGGCTGGCGATTGCTGATGAATGAGCATATTGTGCTGGAAAAAGCCCGCCTGCCGGAAGGGCAGGGCACAGATAGTATTGCTGTGCTGGGAATTGAAAACTGGAGCGCCAAAGCCCGGTTTCCGAAGTACGGCAATTTGCAAAAAGCCTATGAAGGTTCTGAATCACATCCATTCAAAATACTAATGAGCCATGATCCTTCCCATTGGAAGGCGGAAGTATTGAAAGACTACCCGGATATTGACCTGATGCTGGCCGGCCACACGCATGGGATGCAATTCGGATTTGAGTTGCCCGGTTTTAAATGGAGCCCGATCCAATATGTATATAAAGAGTGGGCCGGTTTGTACGAAATTGCCAGCCAGCGCCTTTATGTCAACCGTGGCTTTGGTTTTCTTGGCTATCCCGGCCGCTCGGGAATACTGCCTGAGATCACAGTTTTAGAGCTTAGCTGATCATTTTCCCCTTCCATTTCTCCAATATTTGTCAGGATTATTCGTTTTCTTTTTGATTTGGCAGTTTTTAAACCTTTAATTAACCTTTAAGTCCTAAAAATCAACGCTTCAGAGCCGCCAATATCCTTGAAGCCGAACACAACTGCCTGATGTTTAAAAAATGGTCAATACTACTGGCCTTCATTTCGGCTGGGATTGCTGCACATACGCAAAGCAACTCTGTTGACACTGCTATTGCCCCTCAAAAAGAAATCGCTGTCCTTGACACTTCCATAAATTATGATGAACTGTTCCGGGATTTTGATGCTTTTATGGATTCTATCCTGTCGCCCAACAGTTATTTTCTGGCCAGTTTATCATTAGGGAAAAGCTATTATAATTTTGAGACCAAGAACAGCTCAATGGTTGAAGCTTCCAGGAAACTTACCTATTCACCCACACTGGGATATTATCACAAGAGTGGCTTTGGTGTAACAACGACGGGGTATATAGTCAATGATGAAAAGAACTTGAACTTTTACCAGTTCTCCATTGCTCCTTCCTTTGATTATTTGCATAATAAAAGTATGGCTGCGGGGATTTCATTTACAAAATTTATTACCAAAGATTCATTGCCTTTTTATACCACTCCATTGCAAAATGAATTATATGCTTACTTCACTTACCGCAAAGCATGGATACGGCCCACCCTGGCCCTAAGCTATGGCTGGGGCAGTCGGTCAGACTATACTAAAAGAGAATCCGTGATCCAGGATCTGCGTTTGCGGAGAAGAGGTTACACGTACATTAATACAGAAGAATCTGTCAGGGATTTTTCTATGATGACATCTATCCGCCATGATTTTTACTGGCTGGATGTATTTAATAACAAGGATCATATCCGGCTTTCCCCGCAGCTGGCATTGACCAGCGGTACTCAAAAATTTGGCTTTAATCAATCGTCCAGCACGTATGCCACGGCGATCCGTACAAACTCCAATGTTTTATACAGTACAGAAAATGTTTATTTGGATGACGAGGTAAAGTTTCAGCCGCTTTCCCTCTCCTTATATCTCCGGGGGGAATATTCCATCGGCAGGTTTTTTATTCAGCCGCAATTTGTACTGGATTATTATTTTCCCGCCACATCGGGCCATTTTACCGGCCTGTTTTCCATCAATGCAGGCCTCCTGTTCTGATTTCAGAAAAGCTTCACATTTCTCCGGCAATAATTTGATTACATAATTTGTTTGTGGAATTACTTAATGGCCCTGCATAGCCCCGATTCAATCGGGTCGAAATAGAGATGCAGTTAATGAATTTTAACAGGTTACACGGGTTACTGGCACTAAACTTGAAATTTTTTAGGAACAAAAAACATGATTATGAAAACAAAACTCTTATCTCTTTTCGCAGCATTGCTTTTTGCCCAGGCTATGATGGCCCAGTTTCATATCGGCGCCAAAGCCGGTGCCAACATCATTAAGATAGATGGAAAATCATTTAAACAACAATTCAGTTATGGCTACCACGCCGGTGGCTTTGCTGAAATCGGTTTGGGGGGAAAAGTGGGTATTCAGCCCGAAGTACTGTTTAATCAATATTCAACTAAAGTGGACAGCAATTTCAGTCATGTGTACCAGAATGTTTTTAAGCAGGGTAACGTTAAGCTGAATTATCTTTCAATTCCCATCCTGCTTAATATTAAGCTGATCGGTAATTTTCTTTCCCTGCAGGCAGGTCCGCAATTCAGTGTATTGATGCAACAAAGCAAAACATTATTGGAAAACGGTACCAACGCGTTTAAAAAAGGAGATTTTTCTATGGTTGGCGGGGCACATGTAAAACTGGGCCCTATACGCCTGGATGGCCGCTATGTGGTCGGCTTAAATAATATTAATGATATAGATAACCAGGAAAAATGGAAAAGCCAGGGTTTTCAATTATCCGCTGGAATAGCCTTATAAATATGGTCCCGCAACATGCGGGACAATGTACCTGATGAATAAAAGTCCCCCGTTAAGGGGGATTTTTTTATAGTAAACCCTTACCAAAGCAACAGGGTCTCACTTTGGGAAAAAAAAATCCAACAAAGATCACAAAGTGGTTACAATCAATTGAAATTTATCTGTTTTCTTTGTATACTTGTGTGAGACAAAATGAAACTGAGACACTCCAACCAAAGCCAACTTGCTGTTTTGTCAGTATATTTCCTATGGCATGAATCTTGGCAATACTGATTTCCCAGTTTATATTTACCCCCATCCCGGCAAGTTGGGACATCTAAAGAAGGTTTGGCTATGAATATTGATCAATTTTTACTGCGCTCAGAAGATGAAATGGATTTTCTTCCCATCATTCCATTGAATGAAAGTGACCAGGAAGACCTGAATGGGATTGAAGTTCCGGCAGAAATTTCCTTATTGCCCCTGCGAAACACCGTGCTTTTTCCCGGTGTGGTGCTGCCTATCACTGTGGGCAGGGATAAAAGCATCAAAGCGGTAAATGATGCATACAGGACTGACAAATTGATCGGCGTGGTGGCGCAAAAAGACAGCAATGTGGAAGACCCGGAAGTGAAAGACCTTGAGCCTATAGGAACCATTGCCCGGATCGTTAAGCTGATCAAAATGCCCGATGGCGGCACTACCATTATCATACAGGGCAAGACCCGTTTTTTGACTGAGTCAATTGTTAGTGAAGATCCCTATTTCCGGGCAAAAATTAAAAAGCTGGAGGAAGAAGAGTGGCCAAAGGACGAGGACTTTAAAGCTTATGTGGCCAATATTAAAGACCTGGCCGCTGACATTGTTCAGCTTTCACCCAATATTCCCACTGAAGCTTCCATCATTCTGCGGAACATTGAGAACCCTGCTTTTCTTATTCACTTTGTTTCAAGTAATCTTAATACGGATATTAAAGACAAGCAACGGTTACTGGAATTGAACCAGATCCGCCAACGGGCCGATCTGTTGATGCAATTGCTGCAAAAAGAATTACAGTTTGCTGAACTGAAAAATAAAGTAACCACCAAGACAAGAACGGAACTGGATAAGCAGCAACGGGAATACTTTCTGCAGCAGCAAATGAAAAGTATCAAGGATGAACTGGGTGGTGATTCCAATGTGCATGAAGTAAAAGAAATGCAGAAGCGGGCCGAGGCAAAAAAATGGCCGGTTGCTGCCAAAGAATTATTTAAAAAAGGAATTGAGAAATTAGAAAGGATGCATCCCAGCACTCCCGATTATTCCGTGGTATATAATCATCTCGACCTGATGCTTGATCTTCCCTGGGAATCTTACACGGAGGATCATTACGATTTGAAGAAAGCCAAGAAGACATTGGATGCTGATCACTATGGAATGCAAAAGATCAAGGAAAGGATACTGGAATACCTCGCCGTGTTGAAACTGAAAGGAGATATGAAAAGCCCGATACTTTGTTTCGTCGGTCCTCCCGGGATTGGTAAAACATCTTTGGGCCGCAGCATTGCCGGCGCTATCGGCAGAAAATATGTGAGGTTAAGTTTGGGGGGCCTGCATGATGAAAGTGAAATAAGGGGACATAGAAAAACATATATCGGCGCCATGCCCGGAAGAATTTTACAATCCATCCGCAAAGTAAAATCATCGAACCCGGTGATGATATTAGATGAAGTAGATAAAGTGGGCAGTGATTTCCGTGGCGATCCTTCTTCCGCATTGCTGGAAGTATTGGACCCGGAACAGAATCATACTTTTTACGATAACTATCTTGAATCGGAATATGATCTCAGTAAAGTATTGTTCATTGCTACGGCCAATAATGCCCAGAACATTCAGCCGGCATTAAGGGACCGTTTGGAGATTATTGACCTCAGCGGTTATGCCGTTGAAGAGAAGATGGAGATAGCCAAACGGCATTTGTTGCCCAAGCAAAAAGACCTGCATGGGTTGAAAGGCACAAATTTAAAGTTTAGTGATAAAGTGTTGGGAAAAATAATACAGGATTACACAAGGGAAAGTGGTGTCAGGGAATTAGACCGTCAATTAGCTTCCATCATGAGGAACCAGGCCAGGCAATTTGTTTTGAAAGGAAAACTGAAAGCAATTGTAACAGCCGAGGATATTGAAAAGATACTCGGTAAACCTAAATACAGCAACGATATTTATAAAACGGCGAACATGGCCGGCGTGGCCATTGGATTAGCATGGACCTATGTCGGTGGTGAAATTCTTTTTATCGAAACAAGTTTGAGTGAGGGCAAGGGCGAATTAAAATTAACCGGCAATCTCGGCAATGTGATGAAAGAAAGCGCCACTACTGCATTAACTTATTTACAATCCAATGCGAATAAGTATAAACTGGATAAAAAGCTGTTTGAGAAAAAGAATATTCATATTCATGTGCCCGAAGGCGCCGTGCCAAAGGATGGCCCCAGCGCCGGTGTTACCATGATGACGGCTATTGCTTCTGCAATGACAGGAAAAAGGGTAAAACCTTTTTTGGCCATGACCGGTGAAATAACGCTACGTGGACAAGTATTGCCTGTTGGTGGGATCAAAGAAAAAGTATTGGCCGCCAAGCGGGCCGGGTTAAAAGAGATCATTCTTTGCTCGCAGAATGAAAAAGATGTGCAGGAGATAGAATCTGATTTTATCAAAGGCATTAAATTTCATTATGTAAAAAATATGGGGCAGGTGCTGGAGATGGCGTTGGTGAATTAGTGTCTGGAGCTCTCTAATTGATTTACGATCGTAAACCAACTCTGATACGTAATATTATTACATGTTTGTTTTGACATCCTTGAATCTAAGTTTTTGATCTTTTAATATGTCAAACTCGTAATAGATACTGAACTCTGTGTTGCTTTGGCCTTTAACATTAATTGTAGTCGATAGATTTAGTGTCAATTTTTGTTTTGTTTTTTCAAAGGTTGCATGAAGTATACTTTTTGAGTCCTTAACTATCTCCATCTTAGGACTTGAAGCTTTCTCTTTGAGAAAAAATTCTCCAAGACTTAATTTCTCAAGAGTTTTTCTAAAGTCTATCAAAAAAATCGAACTATAGTATTTGTCAAAGTCGTCTTCAGTAAATGGAACGATATTCTTTTGATCCATTTCCATAACAAATCTTGTATCGGCTATCCACCAAATTTCATTCCCTTTACTTCTAATAGGGAAATCAAAAAATGATTTTACCTTTTCCCGGTCATCTTCCAAAATGGCATTTACAAACTCTTGAAAGTTTTTTTCCCAGGTGCTACTGTCAGGATTTTGACTTTCAGTCGAAGTGCTATTTTCATCCTGATGTATTTTGCTTTCTTGTTTTGCCTTATTTTGAGTTGAATTGGAACATGATATTGAAATGACAATACTGCAAACAAAATAAATGATTTTCATAAAAAGTCTTTTAAGTTATTACACTCAACTCTTAAATATACGCAACTACCGGTACATTTTCCTATTCTGCAAAAACCTATTTTCGCATCAGTGAAATCCGCCTTTTCAATATTGTTATTGATTCTTGTATCCCAACTTGATGCACAAACATTAGGCGGCAGTTCCGTTTTTAATTTCCTCAAACTTTCCAACACGCCGCAATTAACTGCCCTAGGTGGAATAAATGTCTCCCAAAACTCCAACGATGTTGGTCTTGCTTTTAATAACCCTGCCTTGCTAAAGCCAGAAATGCATACCCAGATGAATGCTGTGTTCAATAATTTTTATGGTGGTATTAAAGTGTATCATTTGTCAGTTGGTTATCATCATGAAAAACTCAACACCAATTTTTCCTGGGGGCTGAATTATTTTGGGTATGGAAATATCCCCCAAATCGATGCTTCGGGAAATGTGCTGGGTCAATTCAGACCAACAGATTGGGTGATGCAGGTTTCGGCTTCAAGAAGCTATATGGAGAAATGGAATTACGGAGCCACTTTGAAATTCATCAATTCAAACTATGGTCCCTATCGTTCAAACGGGATTGCCATGGATATGGGTGTTTTGTACCAGGATTCCTTAAAACTTTGTTCAGCATCCCTGCTGGCAAAGAATTTGGGGGTTCAATTAAAAAAATATAATGGCACTACTCCCGATGACCTGCCATTCGATCTGCAGATCGGTCTGACAAAGCGTTTGAGATCGGCTCCTTTCAGTTTCTCCATTACCGCTCAACGTCTTCATCAATTTGATATCCGTTATAATGATACTACTTTCAACAATGAAAATGGTTTTGCAAATGGCAGTACGAAAATTTTTTCCTTTGATAAACTACTGAACCATTTTGTACTGGCTTCTACCATTTATCTGGGCGACAGGGTGGATCTGATAGTAGGATATAATTTTTTGCGCCGGAATGAACTGAGCATTGGTAACGGTGGCAATGGCCTGACCGGTTTTTCCCTTGGAGCGGGAGTGCTGTTGGGCAAATTACAGATCAGGTACGCCCGGGCTTATTACCAGAACAGTTCAGCTTACAACCAGCTTGGCCTGAACATGAAACTGAATGAATACTTTGGATTGGGAAAATTCGGGGAGAAGATCGGCTGGTGATCCCAATAAGTCAAATAGGTCATAAAGGTCAAATTAGTCAAATCGGACTGTACTAAACGAGTAAGACTCTACTGAATTTAAACGACCCCCTGACCCATATGACTTATATGACCTATTAGACTCCTAAACGATCCATTTATAAAGTTCAAATGCTTCTGCATAGCTGCTGTTGCATTGTACCCCCCGCACTTTGGCCAATGAACGGATAAAATCTTCCTGCATATAATTGCGTTGTGCCTGGGATTTGTACTCTTTTAATGCATTTACTTTCTTTTCAACTTCTGTTTCAGTAAGGCGGATGAAGAAACTATTATGAAAGCTGTAATTATTCCAGGGCAGTTCATAACCGGCCAGTGTAGTATTCTTAAAAGCCCTCATCCCTTCCTGGTGAATGCACTGGTGATCCTGGTGAATATCAGATGCAGCAGGAAGCAATACCATATCCGGATTGATCTGTTTGTTTAATTGTAATAACTCCTCGAGAATTTTTTGTCTGGAAGCCGGAAGTTCTCTGACCTCATAATTAAACAAGATGAGATTGGAGGAAGGAATGCCTAAAATGGAAGTTGCTTTTTTGCATTCCAGTTCAAGGGCATTGGCGGGTAAACCAGCCGGTAAAGTTCTTGAGCAAAGACAGAAAGCGGCATAGAACACTTCTTTCCCATCTGCACAGAATTTGGCAATGCTGCCGCCACAGCCCAGTTCGCCGTCATCTGTATGTGGCGCCAGGATCAATATTTTCTTTGGGTTAAACATGAATTTGTGTAAAAATAATATTTATAACCGGGGATGCAAATTTGGGTAATACCCCACCTTCAACAGCGTTGACACCTGAAAATGTTCGTCCACCTCCCCTTAAGGAGAGGAAAACGTTCAGTCGATTATTATTAGCTGATCAATGGGTGGGGTTCTGCGAGATCTGCGTCCTGATCAGCGAGTATCTGCGGGAAAAAATCAGGACATTATTCAGTCTTTTAAATAACTCGTGGAATCTTTCAGGAATGACAGGCGCTGGTCAAACTGGTCGTTTAAAATGGCCCTGAATAAATTTACACCGGTCAGGCTATCGCTGAAGCTGCTGTAATTCTTCAAGGGCAAATGAACGGAAACAAGGTTCAGAAAATAATATTTTGATTCAACCTGCTCCTTAAAATGCCGGAAGCCATGATCTCCCGCAAGCACAATGATCGGCGGAGATGCAGATGATCGTAAAATATGCTCAACCAGTTCAATTAATTTTTTATTGCTGTATTGCAGGTATTCAATATATGCTTCTTTGTTTGACTGGTTGCCCTCGAGCAGGGTTTCAAAAGCTTGTTCCTTCCCGTTCCTGTCAAAATAGTAGGGATAATGCGGCATCATCAGGTGGGCGTACACAAATTTTGGAAACGGGGTTTTTTGTTCAGCCAGTTTCCAGGTTAGCGAATAAATATTTTCGTTGTTCAATTTATTGGCATAAGTAACGATCTTGAGATTCTTTTTCGATTTCCAACGGGAAACGAGATTGAAACGGATCTCTTTGTCAAAACGACTCAAAAAGGTCTGGGCTGTTATCAGTCTTGTTTTAACAGGTAAAAAAGTCTCTCTCGTCCGTGCCGGTTGTCCTTCAAAATCGAAAACAGAGTAGTTGTAAAACTTATAGCCATGCGACCGGAGAAACTGAAGCAGCTTGTTATCCTGTATAGCTTCATAACTGTAAGTAAGATCAGGTTTGGCTCTTTCTTTCCCTTTCAGGTCAAGGTAATTCATGTTCAGCATGGAAGCTACCGAAAAGGGGGTGTAGTTATAGTTACTCTGGCTTTCGGGAATCGTATGAAAATTCAACTTGCCAAGCTGATCTAAAAATACACTATCATCAAATTGAAACAAATCTTTCAATTCTTTGTTCCCTGCGTATTCATCAGCCAGGATAAAATAAATATCCGGTTTGGGACAGTTATTACAATTAACAAGTCCTTCGGGTATTGTATAGGAGGCTTTTTTCCTGTTTATTATTTTGCCGGTCAATAAGAACGAATCGGTGAGCAGTAAAACGGCCAAAAGAATATTCAGGTAATAAGTGAGCTTGAATAAGGGCGACTTTCTTTTTTTAAGAACGATCAGCAGGATAATAAATAGGACAGCAACTGCCGGCAGGATAAATGAATACTTAGTAATAAATGATCCGGGAAATATTTTTCTTAAACTGTCATGTATGCTCCCAAAAAAGAAATGAAAAGCCATGATAAAAAAAGCAGCGAGGTTGGCTTTGATAAAACTCCTGAACAGCATCCTGCCTAACAATGAAAAGACTATTGATGCGCCAAGGTAAACCCCCGTAAGTAACAAAGCATCTTTTGCAGGAATAAAATCATAATTCTCAGAGAAACCATGTAACACAAAAAAGGGAGGCAGCAAAAACAGGAATATTGGTTTTGTGCGGATGATATGGAGTAGTTTATCCTTCATGTCTTGTCATCAGGTATAAAGTCCTTCCGGAACCGGTAATTGTTTCTTTGTTTACCAGCCTGAAATAGTTAGCAAATGCTTTTTCAAAATTTTCTGATGTATAACCGGGGTAAATATCTTTTTTGCCCCCTAACATCAATTGCAGCTTTTCATCCTCTTTGGGTACAAACTCAATGATCAGTGTGGAACAAATCTTTTGAAAAAGATCAGCGATCATTTCAAAGGGGATATTTTTTCCGATAACAAGATGATGTACCAATGCCAGTGCCAATGCCAGGTCCACATTTAGCCTTGAAATGAATGATGTTCTTTCTTTATTGTTTACACCAATAG
>CAZGGQ010000007.1:0-90212 GCA_964525285.1 uncultured Chitinophaga sp. | reverse complement strand
GGGGCTTCGGCGGACACAGTAAAAGTATTGAAAAAAATGACTATGTCAGGCTTCTTGTTTTATAAGGTAGCGTCTCCATTTCAATATGTCTCCCACAAAGAACACAGGGAAATTTCAATTGATTGTAAAAGCTTTGTGGTTTTGTAGGAAATTCTTTTTTACCCAAAGTGAGACGATACCTTTTATAACATGAGGGAATCAGAGAATACTTCTTACTTTAAATTCAATTTCATTGATCACACCATCCCTGCGATAAATAATTTTCACTTTTTCATTGGGGGTTTGCATCGCAATTTTATACTGGTTCAGGTTCTGCGAAAAATTCCGGTTCACCGCCATTACCTGATCGCCTTCTTTCAGGCCGGCTGCCTCTGCAGGAGAACCTTTGGCTACATCTCCAACCAGTATCAGGCCCTCAATCAGGTATAATTCCACTCCTGAATATGAATAATCAAAGGGATCTATATAATGCGAATTGGGTGTAATATAGATATCGCTTCTACCATAATTAAGTATCACATTGAAACGCCGGAGAATGTCATTCCCGATCAAACCGCCCATATAGGGGTAACTGGTAACATTATTTTCATCATCGAAAATATAAACCGGAACATTTCTGAAACGATAGGGCCCCAGTTTTACTTCTTTTATCACCATCAATTCCATATCAATTTTCCCCCCCAATCCTTCTCCTTCTTTAATCCAGCGCTTTTTTCTTTTATCTATAAAAACACTGTCACTGATAAAATCTTTTGTCAGCAACATACAAACCCCTGCTCCCATATCATATAGAAATCTTGTATTAATAGCCTTTTCATCCCTCACCCGCAGTGATTGCGCCACCAGTTGACTAATAGCAGGTTTTAACAGGTAGCCACCCCGGGGATAGCGTATGGTTCCTTTTGTATTAAAAGAAAGTTTCATGCTGTCGTAATCAAGTTTAATAATATAGCGGCTCAATATGGAAAAGCCAATGATGCCATCAATACGTTCTCCATATACGGCCGTAAGAATTCCATAATTGTTTATATGAAAATTAAGACTGTCAACAGTAAGACCCGGGAATTTTAATTGCTGGTTATATAAAAAACTCACTTTACGGATGCCGGCAATGCCCCGGATGGTTCTTTCAGAAGGAATGGGTTTGAGTTGAAGATATTCTGCTGTAGTGGAGTCGAGTGAAATACCACTGCTGCCTGTGTCTAATATAAAATTGAGTGTGTCGGGAAAGTTTCCAAATTTGGCCTGCAGGATAACAATGCCCCCGGTCAATTGAGTAAATGGAATACTGGTAAGAAATCTTGATGGCGGTTCGATAAATTCTTCCTGTGCTTTCACAGACAGACCGGAGAGCAGGAAAATAAATGTAGCAAAACAATAAAAGGCCTTTTTCATATAAATGGTGGTGGTTATGGCCGTTCCTGCTCTTATGACTGTTTTTTTATTCAAAATGATGCAGTACAGCCTGCCGTTTAAACTAAATTTACTTTATTCCCGCACACATACAAAACCGTTCAGCCCTTTTTGTGCCAGCCCTTACCTTTGTCCCATGCAATTAAACGAATTGTATCAAAAAGCAGCAGCTTTTGATTTTCTTACTGTCGAAGAAGGAGTTCAGCTCTATCATTATGCCCCGCTGGCCGACCTGATCTTCATTGCTGATGAATTGCGTAAAAAACAAGTGCCCCATGGCAAAGTAACCTGGCAGATAGACCGGAATGTAAATACCACTAATGTCTGCATTGCCAATTGCAAGTTCTGCAATTTCTACCGCATACCCGGTCATGTTGAAGCTTACATTACTGATATGCCGGCATACAGGAAGAAGATCGAAGAAACATTAAAATGGGGTGGCGACCAGTTGTTATTGCAGGGCGGTCATCACCCGGAGCTGGGTTTGGATTTTTATGTAAACACATTCAGACAAATAAAAAAAGAATATCCCAATATAAAACTTCATACACTCGGTCCTCCCGAAGTAGCCCATATCACCAAATTAGAGAAGTCGACTCACCGCGAAGTACTAATGGCATTGAAAGAAGCCGGCATGGATTCATTGCCCGGAGCAGGGGCTGAAATTTTGATTGACCGGGTGAGAAGATTGATCAGCAAAGGAAAATGCGGCGCACAGGAATGGCTCGGCATTATGCATGAAGCACATAAACTTAATATCACCACATCAGCCACTATGATGTTTGGTCATGTGGAAACGATTGAAGAACGGTTTGAGCATTTGATAAAAATAAGAGAAGTGCAAAGCCGGAAACCGGAGAATGCAAAGGGCTTCCTTGCGTTTATACCCTGGACATTCCAGGATGTGGACACCCTGCTGGCAAAGATCCGCGGTGTTCACAATTTAATTACGCCGGAAGAATATATCCGGATGATCGCATTAAGCCGCATCATGCTGCCAAATATTAAAAATATACAGGCCAGCTGGTTAACGGTAGGAAAACAAACAGCAGAAATATGTTTACATGCCGGTGCCAATGATTTTGGCAGCATCATGCTTGAAGAAAATGTGGTTAGCGCTGCCGGGGCGCCGCACCGCTTTACTTATAAGTCCATTCAGGATGCAATCCGTGAAGCGGGTTTTGAACCGCAGTTGAGAAACCAGCAGTATGAATGGAGAGAAATACCGGAGATGATTGAAGAACAGCTAATCAATTATTAACGACTGTTACCCTGCTTGTCCCGGTATAGATCGGGAAGCTTGTAGAAGGGTGATTCATTAAATAATTACGTTATGAAAAAGCCATTTCACTGGTTCAGAAAAGCAGCCATTGCTGAAGGAATTTCATTTCTGGTTTTACTGGGCATTGCTATGCCATTGAAATACCTGGCAAAGCTTCCCGTGGCAGTTTTGATTGCGGGCAGTATCCATGGCCTGTTGTTCATTACATTTATGGTGCTGGCATGGGAAGTAAAAAATAAGTATAATAAAAACAGTCGCTGGATGGGCAGGGCATTTTTTGCTTCCATATTGCCATTTGGCACAATGGTCACGGATAAGCAGTGGAAGAAAGAAGAAAAACAAATAAGCCAGGGTTCATAATAATTTTCTCCCTATTTTAATTAATTTTAAGCAGGATTTCTCTTTTCAATCGCAGTGGTATGAACATTACTATCACCTCTGTCATTACGGATGATTATCTTTTAATAAACTCTGTCGGGGACATTGAAAGTAAAGATGACCTGTTAAAACATGCAGATCTGATTTACCAGGAGATCAGTAAGCATGATAAGCAAAAAATACTTATTGACAACATAGAAACCCGGTTTCCCCTTGACATATTCTCGTATTATGAGCAGGTACAATATTTCAGTAAAACTTTTCCTCCCTGGATCAGGTTGCTTAAGATCGCTATTGTCGTTTCTACCCAGTATGCAGAAATTGGAAAATTCTGGGAAACCCTGTCTGTGAACAGGGGATTTCAATATTTTTCTTTTACTTCATTAAAAGAGGCCCGGTTTTGGTTGATAAAATAAATTTCCCCGGACTTTGTGCAGGAAGAATTGATTCTCCATGATAAAGTCCTGAACTTTACATTTATGAATAACTCATATTTTCTGATTCTTATCCTTTTTCTTTTTTCCGCCTGCGGCAATAATAAAGCAGACCAGCCGGTACCTGTTGAAGACTCTGCTTTCACCCGCTACAGCTGGGAGGCAACAGATACAGGCGCTATTGTATTGATGAAAAAAGAAGGAACAGGTCCTGACACACTAAGCCCCGATGGAGTAGTCAGGTTTTTGAATAATAACTTTCTCCATGTTCAACTGATAATAGTTAAAACATCCGGCGACACTCTCTTTTTAAAAATTCCGCAGTCAATATACCTTACACAGCAGATGGGTTCTTCCGGGCCCGCTACTTATTTTGCAGAAGCTGTTTACAATCTTACAGAAATCCCCGGCATTCACTATGTGAATTTTGATTTTGAAGAAGGTGATCATGCACAGCCCGGCACTTTCAACAGAGATAGTTTCAAAGACGAATAAAAAAAAGCCCTGCTATTAAACAGGGCCTTTTATATAACTATTTTCTTTTTTTATTTCGGATATTTCTCCACTTTATTGCTGATCGGTTTTATGGTGCGCAGGTAAGCATAAATGGCTTTCAGGTCTTCATCCTTCATGCCTGCAAGAATACTGAGTGGCATTATGGTATTTTGTTTCCCCGGATCATAATTATAGTTCTTCTCTTCCCGGTAAGCTGTAAATTTATTCAGGAATCTCTCTTCCGTCCAGGCGCCGATACCAGTTGCAGAATCGGGAGTGATATTGGCAGAATTTACTATTCCTGTTGCCCCCAGGTCAAACCTATAGCCTCCTGCATACATGCGGCTCATATCAGGGCCCTGCGGTGTAAGCGGAGAATGGCAGGTTCCGCAATCAGCCATTGTTATAAGGTATTCTCCATATTTCACCTGGTCACTTTCAGGAGGACAAACATTGCCGTCCACCGATGGTTGCAAAAATTTTCCCGGATAAGCCATAGCTATTGGCATCATCAGTTGCCTTGCCGGGACTTTGTTTTTTATGGGCTTCAGTGTTTTGATGTAAGCGATAATGCTCAATAAATCATCTTTTGTCATCCTGTTGAAATTAGCATACGGCATTAACGGGAAAAGGGTATCGCCATTTTTGCTGATGCCCTGTGTCATGGCCCGCAATATTTCATCGTCTGTCCATGTGCCTATTCCGGTTTCAGCATCAGGAGTAATATTTTTTCCATGTAAAACACCGGGCAGTCCCCATTTCTGGTCGAAAACCACACCGCCACCCCCTTCTGTGCCGGGTACAACGGGTCCTGAAAATTTACTGAAGTCCCGTTTGCTGTGACAATCAAGACACCCTGCGACATAATTGGTCAGATAATTTCCCCTTTCAATAACTTTTTTTAAGGAATCTTCTTTGTTGTTGGCCTGGGGCTCTGATTTTTTACCCTTGCAGGATGAAATGTACATGGCAGAAATTGTCAATGAGCAAATGGCTGCCAGTGCAATGGACTTTCTCATAATAGTTGGTTGTTTAAGGTTGCAAATGAGGTTGAACGGCAAAAGGTAAAAAAAAATCCAGTGAAAAAAATAAAAATTGTGAAAAATCTGTTACAGCCATTTACTTAATCATATAGCCGAGGCTGAAAGTAAGGGGAATTTTCACCCCGGCATTTTGTGGGAATATATTCCCGTTGGAAAAATGAACAATGCGGATTCCGGCATTCCAGTTTTTTTTAGCTCCGGCAAAAAGCCCTATGCCCATAAAATCCTGGAAAGTGAATTGCGGGCCGGTATTTTCATTATCAATAGTTTTTTTTGAAATAAAAGATGGTCCTGCTACGGAGTATTCAAAAAACAGATCAGTCTGCTTTGACCGGAAAGCCATGAAACGCAAAACAGGATATATTGACAGGGTAAAAAATTCGTCTTGTTTCTTTTCGCTTTTCCAGTAACCCATGCCGGCGCCCCAATCAAATGAAAAAACTTTCCGGGCATGAAATATATTCCGTTGATAATTCAGTGAAAATCCCTGCTTCACCTGCGCTGCTCCACCCCAGAAGACAGGTAGTTTTTTTGAAAAAAGAGTATTGACACCATAGCCAGTTGCATTGGTTGTATATCCTGCCTGGATGAAATGTTTGGGAAAATAGTAGCTGCTATTAATATTGCTTTCTACTTTTTCTTTTGAAAGTTCTTTAAGGTGATAATTAAATCCTGTAGAATAAAAAACAGTGTGCGGTTGTTTGTCAGCTTTATGCGCCGGCGACCAGGTGGCACTGATTTGTAAATCCCATTTTTCATTCATGTGATACTGCAAGGCGGCGCCAGCCAGCAATGTATTATAAGCGGCATTTTTGACAACCGGGATACCATTTATTCCAAATCCCTTGCGGGTGATGATGCCCAGACCGGCTTCGGCAAACAGGAAAAACTTTTTATGAACGGGTATTTGTGTAGCGAGCGTAAGCCCGGCAATGTTCATCCACACCGAATGGTTTCTTTGATCGCCATTAATATTTTTATACATGACCCAGTCTATGGGCCGCATATAACTTATTTGTGCCGATAAGTATTTATTGAACCTGTGACCGTATAATATCAGACGGGGAGCGATATGAGGAATGTTTACCGATTGTACTGTAAAGCCCGGCTCCAATTGCATTGAAGAGAAAGGATAGTTGATGTAACCTATATTGAGTCCGAAGTAAGAATTTTTCAGCACCCCGGGATATTGTATCCTTTTTTCTCCCGGTTGGGCTGTTACAGTGATACCGGCTTGAAAAAAGAAACCGGTAATCAAAACAAGCTGAAAAATTTTTCTCTGCATTGCTATCGTTGGTAAATACTACTGTTGATATTATAACCTGTCCTGTAAAGGTATTGCTCCCCTGTATATTCTTTTCATTAAATCAAAGCATGATTTTTATGATTACCGTTGTTTAATGTAGCCATAACCAGCCAGCCAGGTATTTTACCCTGTCACAAACCGATAGCCAATTCCCTTAATGGTAATAATCTCCAGCGAAGGATCTTCTTTTAAATAACTTCTGAGTTTGGTAATATATACATCCAGGTTTCGGGAATTGAAAAAAGAGTCATTTCCCCAGAGCAGGTTCAGGATGTCTTTCCGGTCAATGATCTTATCCCTGTTTTCATACAATACTTTCAGCAATTCACTTTCGCGGTAGGAAAGTTTCTTTTCTTCTTTGCCAATACTCAATGTCTGTCGGTTGAGCTGGAAATTATATTTTCCGATAATGGCAGCGCCGCCATTGATTTTTTGTGTGCCCTCTCCTTTATTCTTCAACGCATTTTGTATGCGGACGATCAGCTCTTCCATGCTGAAAGGCTTGCGGATATAATCATTACCGCCAAGTGAAAATCCTTTTACCACATCTTCTGTCTGTGTTTTTGCCGATAAGAAAATGATTGGTACTTCTTCGTTCAGGTCCCTTATTTCATCGGCAATAGTGAATCCATCTTTATTGGGCAGCATAATGTCCAGCACACAGATATCGGGCTCGGTTTTTTTAAATAATGCTGTTGCTTTGGCGCCATCAGCTTCCATGATCACTTCAAATCCGCGGGTCTCCAGGCTTTCTTTTACGATCTTGCCGAGGAACAATTCATCTTCCACATAAAAAACTTTTGTTTTGCTCATACATTTTTTTGCTTAACCGATAGGACGCCAGGGCTCAAAGATTCGTAATGTAAATCAGATGAAGAGCCCCTCTTTGCGTTTCATGGCGTCTTTGCGTCTTAGCGGTTAAGCTTTTTTAGGAAGTGAAATAATAAATCTTGTTCCCAGGCCCGGCTGGCTGTCCACCGAAATGATCCCGCCATGTTTCTTCACCACATGGGCGGCATAGCTGAGACCAAGGCCATATCCCTTCGAATTATGTGTATCACCCGCCGGCAACCGGAAGAATTTTTCAAACACTTTGTTTTGGTATTCCGGCGCAATGCCAATGCCGTTGTCTTTAATACTTAACTCCACGTTTTTTTCATCGCCGTTTAATTCAATTTGAATCGATGGTTCTCCCTGGCTGTATTTAAGTGCATTGTCAAGCAGGTTGAATACCACGCTCAGCAAATGCAGGCGGTCGCCCTGTAAGTTCAGATCCCCATTTTGTGTCACAGAAACCCTTGCATTATTTTTTTCCAGTTGTAGCCGTAACGAATTGGTCACTTCGTCAACAATGTCTTTTAAATTCAAGGGCTCATATTTTAATTCAATTTCCTTTTTCTCAAACATGGAAAGCTTCAGCACTTTATCCACCAGCAGGCTCAGTCGCTGCAATTCATTAGAAGAAATATCAAGATACTCTTTGGTTCGCTGCGGATCCTGTATGGCATTAAAGTTTTTCAGCGCTTCAATGGCCACGCCGACTGTAGCGATCGGGGTTTTTAATTCGTGGGTGATATTGCTTATGAACTCATTCTTTAATTCCGCCAGCCTTCTTTGTCTCAGCAGGTTCCGGTACAGCAAGACAAAGGAAAGAATAGTGATGCCCAAAAGAATAATTGAAAATAAAACAGGTAGGCTTATTCTTTTTATTAAATAAGAAAATGTATTGCCTAAAGAAAGCCTGTAAGTTATCGGGTGAACAAAACCAATTGTTACTTCATTAAAGGCCTGCGCTTCTGATTCATAACTGCTGTCAAGCCTTGTTATAGTAAAAGGTATATTCAGTTTCTGCCTCCTCATTGCTTTTGTGTAAATGCTGTCCATCTCTGCCAGTCTTAAAGAATCCTGTAAGGAATCAACGCCATACAGCATCTGGATGAACCTATCCTGGTGGTGGCCGGGTCCTATGCGTTTATCAAAAGGGGTTGAATCCTGTCTTAGAGTTACGGTCATTTTATCCGTTGTAATGAACACACCTTGTTTCTTTTTCAATGAATCTTTCAGCTTTTCGCCTATTATGTTCACCGTAGACATAATATCTGTTTTGGGACTGAAGTGAACTCTTATCTTTTCCCCGTCAGCCCCATCACCCATAAAAATTTTTACTTTACCTTTACCGGTAGAGTCATCGCTGATCTCTTCCAGTTTTAATTTCGATACCTGTAATTGTTGTATCGCCTGCCGGAAGGTGATCTCTGATTTTATGGACAGTGTCTTTTCTTCCCGCCTATAGTTCTCCTTCAGCCAGTATAACTGGAAGCCGGTAATACCCAGGATGGCAATACCCATCAAAACGCCTAACCAGCGGAGCCTGTTCATGCTAAATAATATCGGGAACAAAAGTAAACCAATGTCGCCTGCATTTACAGAGGCATTAACCTTTATTAACTTTAAAGAAAGGAGTCTTAACTTATCTTGCAGGCCTGCTTATATAGCTTTGAACCTCACCCCAGCCCTTTCCGCCAGCTGGCAGAGAGGGAGAAAAAAACAAAAATTATGAAACAGTTTATTGTAATGTTATTTGCTTTAATGACCAGTTTACATATCAATGCGCAACAAAATCAAGGGACCATAAACTATGAACGGGTATCGAAAATGATAGCCCGGTTTAATATCAATGGGGTTGATAATGAAGTACCACAGACCCGGAAAGATAATTTTGAACTCAGCTTTGGCAATAAACAGTCTTTATGGAAAGCGGCAGAACAAGACAATGAGGATGGCCCTTCCTTTACCGGCGAAAACGGTGCACATATACAAATGGTCGTGGCAGGCAGCAACGATGTATTGCATATCAATTTTGAAACCGGCAAGCGAACAGAGAAAAGAGAATTGTTTGATAAAACATTTATCATTGACGACAGCATCAGTCATTTGAAATGGAAAATGACGGGTGAAACAAAAACCATCCTGGCTCATAACTGCATGAAAGCAATAGCCACTAGGATCAGCACACAAATGCGGATGAATATTGACAATGGTAAAATGGAACGAAAAGAAATACAGGATACTGCCAATATCGTTGCCTGGTTTACCAACGATATCCCTGTTTCTGCCGGACCCGGCGAATACCAGGGACAATTACCGGGATTGATCCTGGAAATGGATGTGAACAATGGCAGGCAGACTTATATAGCCAGCAGCATTTCTGAAAAAGTTGATCTTGCCAGTATCAAAGAACCGACCGGTAAAAAGCATTATACTCCTGATGAGTTTAAAAAAGAAAGAGATAAGATGATGAAAGAAATGCAGGAGAACAACCAGGGTGGCAACCGGCAGATACGCATCAATTAAATATTTTCAGCCATGAAGAAGACCTTCCCGATTTTCGGGAAGGTCTTCTTGTGCTGTTGTTTATTGAAAATAAATTAAATTTAATGCAAAAGCCGGGGCAAGCGGTTAGTTGTGTTTTACTTTTATATACTCCAACATATGATACTTAGATTTTTTATTTCTTTTTATTTGCTTTTTATTTCGTGTTCAATTTTTTCCCAAGAAATTGACTTTCAGGGCGAAATAATTTATTCACAAAATGTTATTTCAAAAACAAAAGAGTTGATTAATACTCAAGTACAAAATTTCTTTGGGGATACAATCATTGCAATAGTCAAAAACGGAAATTATCGACAGAAAAACATAAATGCTACCGGAGTAACTGATGTAATTTATCTATCAGACGAAAACAGATGGTATTTTATGCTTAAGGGTATTGATACTCTATATTTCTTAGATGGTTCAATAGACACTAGTAAAGTTATTAGTATACAAAAAAATGAGACTCCCGACACAATTATTGGTTTTCCATGCAAGTCTTTAACTATAAACAGCACCGCTAACAAGATAACTTATTATTATGCAGAATCCCTTTATATAAATCCAATTTATTTTTCCAGGCACATACTTTTCCATTACGACATTTATTCTGCAGAAAGTAAATCAATTTATTTAAAATGTATTACTGAAACTGATTTATTGAAAGGAGAGAGTATTGCTATAAATGTTGTGCATAAGAACATCGGTGATCAGGTATTTATCTTGCCTGATTTTCCTAAAATCCAGAAATAAAACGGCACAAAATAAAACATTGGCGCAAATGCCGGAGGAGGGAAGTAATCTCTGCAACAAGCTACTACCAATCTTCTGTTTCGGATTGACCGTTCACTAATCAATACCGGTTCCCTTACTTCGCAAATACCTGCCCGTTACCTCACTGCCTCGCCTGCTTCGGCATATATTCGTCCCTGTACCTATTGTATGCTTTGTTCCAATCGTTCAGCGCAGCGCTTCGTTCTTTGTTTATTTCATTATTAGTTGCATTAAAACTTTTACTGGCGGCATTCATGTCATTCACTGCATTATTATACTGATCAACATCCTGCTGGGTTCGTTTGGAGGCCGGTTTGGATTCAAACTGCTTTTTAATTTTTGCAAAACTTTCTTCTTTCAGGAAAAAATCCGTCTGCGATGCGCTTTTGCTTGCTTCTGATCTATAAAAGATCAGCATATTCCTGCAGGCAGCGATCAGTGAAGCATCATTATTGTAACCTTTTATTTTTTTTAATTTTTCCATCCCTTCTTCAGCCATTTTTTTCAGGGCGTTGATGTCCTGTTCCATGCTGACCAGGTTTTTCTGGTTCATGGCTTCAATCAGGTACCCTTCCTGTTTATAGGGTTTAAAAAAAACCAGGTACACTTCATTACAATGTGCCAGCACCTCGTTGGCTGTTTTTGATTTCTCTTCCAGCTCCGATGTGGATTCAACGAGGGTAATATTATTTTTTGCAGCAAACTGTTTTTGTATTTCATGCTGGCGTTCTGCTGCCTGGTCCAGTTTTTCATACGCTTTTTCCTGTGCCAACAGGTAGGCTTCCATGGCATCATAGCTTTGCTCGGCTATCTCTTCCATGTTCACGATCTTGCTGTAGTCTTCATTAAACACCGTGTTCAGTATCTTCAGATAGGCAACGGTTGTATCCTTAAAGCTTCTATCTCCTTTCCAGGGCGGCATCCCCATGACGTTGAATTTGGTATCGGTGATGGCATTCACCACTTCATTTCTCCTTTTTTCAACCTTCCGGGCACTCTTGCCATGTGACACGGCGCTCATATAGGTAAGATATTTTATGGTCAACGCCTCGTTGGCCTTACCAATATAATCCAAATACTGTCCTGCATGTTCAAAGGTCTGAGCTGTTGAACGGAATGGATTAAACAGCAAAAAAAGAAAAATAATAAGCAAATTAGTTTCCCAAATCTGTTTCATAACTTTTTATTTACGGGTCAGGCGGAGACCCCCGAAATAATCGGGGCAGACTTTCAAACCCCGTCTGAACCTGTTAGTTTGGCTTCTGTAAATTAATTAAATCCAGCAACACTAAAAAAGCCTCTTCAATATAAATGTCCCCGGAAATATTCTTCAGCCACACTTCATTCACCTCTTTGGCATAGGCATTGTTCCGGAACAGCTCTTTATCGCCGGCATGATTTTCCACGGTGAATTTTTTGCTTGGCGCCTCTTCTTTATTCAATATCCCTTCATCCATTTCATTTTCTTTCATCCATTTTTCAAAGCTGTCCCATTTCAATGGAATGGTTCTTGTTTTTACTGCATATACTTTCTTTCCCTCTTCTATAAATTTCTTTATTTCTCCGAATTCATCACTGGCTATAATCCTTGATGCGCTTTTCTTCGCCAGTTCACTCGCTGGCAGGGAGGGAAGCGGTTTGTAATAGCTATTTCTTTTAGCGGTATCCGGGGTGAGCGCATATTTTGAAAATTTTTCCCGGAATTCCAGCGCATCAAATGCATCAGGCAGTATCACATCGGGTGAAACGCCGTTAAACTGCGCCGATCCGCCGGTAAGCCGGTATAATTTTGCTATCGTTATTTTAACCATCTCTTTATTTTCCGCCGGTTCAGCCAGGTTACTGATGGTATCAAGTGAAAAAGTCCGCTGGGCGGTAGCTTTTCCATAGCTATCGCTGCCAACGATCACTGCCCGGTTATAATCCTGCAGCATCGCTGCTAATAATTCAGAAGCTGAAGCGCTTTGTCCGTTTATCATCAGGGTCATGGGACCATCATAGATAGTTCCGCGGTTAGGATCCTTCAGCGTTATTTGTTTACCGTCTTTAATTTTTTCTGATGAAAGAGGTCCTTCATCAATAAAGATACCGGCCATTTCCAGCGCCTCCCCCAATGAACCGCCCCCGTTGAATCGTACATCCAGGATCAATCCATTAATGTTTTCTTTTTTAAGCCGGATGATCGCTTTGGCCACGTCATTGGCACAACCAGAACCCGATTCATTTCCCCATTCTGTATAAAACCCGGGCAATAAAATATAGCCGATCTTTTTTTCTCCTTTCAGCATAAATCCCTTTACAATGTTTTCTTCGTTCTCTATTTTCTCTTTACGCAGCAAAACGATAACAATGGCGCCATCGGCCTTGCGGAATTTAAAAACCATCCGGTCATGAGAAGACTGGTCCAGCACCTCATATACTTCTTCCAGTGAAGCGCCGCTCATATCCACCGCTTCCTTTCCTTCCCATTGCAGGCTCAGCAGTTCATCGCCATCATGCAGCTCGCCGGATTTCCAGGCTGGCCCACCGGGAATGAGCACCTCAATGACTACTTGCCCTTTTTCATTTTCATCCAGTTCAATACCGAATGAAAAAGCTTCGGTACTCAGTTGCGCCTGGAAATCCTCTTTTTCCTGTGGAGAAAAATAATTGGTATGCGGATCAAAACAGGATGCAATGGCATTCAGGTACATTTCAGCTACAAATACATCATAGCTCCCGGGGAAATCCAGTATTTTCTTTATGGATTTTTTTTCGGCAAGTTTTACTTTTTCCCTGGTAGCTGCTTCCATAGAAACCAGCGCATCTTTGAAAGAAATTTTCTTAGCGCTGTCTAAAGTAGCCGCATCATATATCCTCGCCATTACCTGCAACTTTAGTCGTCTCGACCAGCGGGCTACCAATGCAGTATTGTCCGCCGAAAAATTGAAATTGTCTTCTTTCGAAGAAATAATGGTTTCATTCACCGAGAAGTCAAACGGTTTTTGCAGCGTCTTGCCGGCAAGCGTATCGGCCCTCATCAGTGCATTTTTATATACAGCGCTGAATTGATCGAAAAATCCCCAGCTCCTTCCCTGCAGTTCATCATCAAGGCTGGAACTGAAAACCTGCAATTGTTTAAACTCGGCAGCAGTAAAATAAATTCTTCGCGGATCAGCTTCTTCAATTACCGACCTGAAAACAGCCCGTGAAAAACTGTCATCCACCGGTTTTGGTGAATAATGTTTCAACTCAATCATCCTTTTTAAGACGATGGCTTTTTGTTGCAAGGCCGGCAGCTGGGCTCTGAGCACTCCAAAAGAGAAGAATAAAACAGTGAAGGTTGCCGCAACAATTTTTTTCATACAGTAAATTATAGACTATAATGAATATAAATAAACTCTTCCCGGGATTTATTATTTATTCCTGGTAATTTCTTTTCATTTTCAGGCATTCTTCAATTCCTTCCCGTATAGAATTACCTTTGCCCCATGCAATTACCCGAACAATTCAAATCTGTATTTGAACCCGACCTGCTGGAGGACATGGAAAAAAGAGGAACCCTTGTTTTTGTAAAAGCGGGTGATACAATTCTTGACATCGGGCAAATGGTGCGGACGATGCCTGTTATTCTTTCCGGCCTCGTCAAGGTCTCCCGGCTGGATGAACAGGGCAATGAATTGTTGCTGTATTATGTGAACCCGCAGGAAAGTTGCGCCATGACTTTTACCTGCTGCATGCAGCAATACCCGAGTGAGATAAGGGCCGTGGCGGAAGAAGATACCGAAATGCTGACCTTGCCGGTGTCAGTAATGGATGAATGGCTTGTCAAATATCCCTCCTGGAAAAGTTTTGTTATGAAAACCATCCGCTATCGTTTCCATGAGTTACTCAGCATGGTGGACCAGATCGCATTTCAAAAATTAGATGACCGGCTGGTACATTACCTGAAAGAAAAATCAAAAGCCACCGGCTCCCCGCTGCTTAATCTCTCCCATGAACAGATCGCCAACGACCTCGCCACTTCCCGTGTAGTAATATCAAGGCTGCTGAAAAAGTTAGAAAATGATAAGAAGCTGCTCCTATACCGGAACCAGGTCCGGCTGCTGAAAGAACTGTAACATTTGTAACCAGCGGGGCTGATCCGTCATAGTAACTTTGTGCTCTAAACAAACCCGCTATTATGAAAAAGAATATGGGAATGGCCGACAGGATCATCCGCATACTGGCAGCCGTTGCAATTGCAATTCTTTATTTCACTCACCAGATCAGTGGCACACTTGCCATCATTCTGCTGGCTGTGGCTGGTATTTTTATTCTCACCAGTTTTATCAGCTTTTGCCCTTTGTATTTGCCATTTGGAATAAGAACAAATAAAAAATCATCAACATGACGCATGAAATAGAAACTCAATGGATGGGGAAAATGCAATTCAATGCATTGGTAAACGGGCATACCATTATTATGGATGCACCGGAAAGAATCGGGGGCGAAGACCATGGCCCTATTCCCAAACCTTTTGTACTCTCGGCTTTGTCGGGCTGCACGGGGATGGATATCGTGGCCATTTTACGCAAAGCCAATAAGCAGGTGGATGACTTCAACATGAAAGTAAGCGGTGAAATAAGCAAACAACCGCCTATTGAATACGTCGCTATTCACATCAGCTATGATTTTAAAGGTCCTGAAGAAAACAGGCAGGCGGCGCTGGATGCGGTTACCGTTTCGCAGGAAAAATATTGCGGCGTAAGCCACATGCTGAAAAAGGTACTGCCCCTGACATGGGAAGTAAATTACAATGGCAATCAGGTTTTCAGCAACAGTGAAGAAAGTTTAGAAATAACAGTCTGAAAATATGCTGATGCGGTTTATATTAAAACATAAGCTCATTATACTGGGTGTGATCATGGGTGCTATTGGTGGCTACGCCTATTATCATTATATAGGTTGTGCAAACGGCACCTGCAGCATCACTTCCAAACCGGTAAACAGCACACTGTATGGAGCATTAATGGGCGGATTATTATTCAGTATTTTTAAGAATAAAAAACCAGGTAATAATAAAGAACAGCAACTATGAATAACCGGGAAACAATAATTGATGTAAGAACAACGGATGAGTTTTTAGTAGCCCATATAGCCGGGAGCATCAATATCCCGTTGCATGAAATTCACCTGAAAACAAGCCAGATAAAAGATATGCAGCAACCCATTTTGCTTTGTTGCGCCAGTGGTATCCGCAGCGGCCAGGCTGCTGCATTTTTGAAAAACCAGGGAATTGAATGTGAAAACAGGGGTAGTTGGCTGGATTTAAATTAAGTGATTCAATATTTATAAACCTATAATACACATGATCCAATTATTAAAAAATTTATTCGGCATCGGACCGAAAGTCGATCTGAAAGAATTAATGCAAAATGGTGCAGTTATACTGGATGTTCGAACCCGGGGTGAATACCAGGGCGGGCATATAAAAGGTTCAATAAATATTCCGGTTCAAAACCTTGGCGGAAACCTGAATAAACTAAAAAAAGATAAGCCTGTCATCACCTGCTGTGCATCAGGTATGCGAAGTGCCAATGCAAAAAACATTTTAAAATCGAATGGCTTTACCGAAGTGCATAATGGCGGCGGATGGATGGGCCTTGAAAATAAATTACGGTAAATAAGCCGCAACTATGAAACAAAGAATATTAACCGGGTGGAACTTTGTCAGGATCTTATACCTGCTGGCAGGGATAATGATCCTGATCCAATCGGTGGCCAGCCGGCAATGGATGGGTGTCGCCCTTGGCGTATATTTTGCAGCGATGGGCCTATTTGCTGTTGGCTGTGCCGCCGGGAACTGTTTTGGCAACAGTTGCAATTATCAGCCTGATCCAAAAAACAAATCAAATATTTCAGAGGCAGAATTTGAAGAAATAAAATAAAGCAATGGTAGCATCAGAAATATCAAAATCATTTTCAGCGCTTATTAATGCTGATAAGCCTGTACTGGTTGATTTCTTTGCTGAATGGTGCGGCCCCTGCAAAATAATGGCTCCTGTACTAAAGGAATTAAAAACTCATATCGGGGACAAAGCGACTATTCTGAAAATTGATGTGGACAAAAGCCCGCAGGTGGCAGAGATTTTCCAGATACAGGGGGTTCCCACCCTGATACTTTTTAAAAAGGGAGAAATAAAATGGCGGCAGTCCGGTGTGGTGCCGGCAAAAATACTGGAGCAGGTTATTCAGCAGCATATCTAGAAATAAAAAATTACCTCATTATCATCCTCATCCCTGCACCCGCAGCATTATTCAATCCCGTCTTACTCAAACTATATGTAAAGCTGAGTAAAAAGAACTGGCGCAGTGTTTTCACCCGGCTGTCTTCTATATAGTTGTTGTTGGTAACCCTGCTGATGCCGACATTTTTGTTCAGCAGATCCCTGGCACTGAATTTAATTTCGCCCCGGTTGTACTTCAGCACCTGCTTGCTGATGCTGGCATTCCACAACGGCACTTTGGTATTGAAACCGGCTGCCCGCTGGCTGTTGATAGTATACGTAAAGTCTGTAGAAAAGAAAAACTGTTTGGGCATCTGCCAGTCAACCGAAGCGCTGTATTCCTGCGAAAAATAATTGGTGTTCAATGCTGATTGCAGGGAATATTTTGTTTTATAATAATTGAAACCTGTTCCAACGCCAATATTTAATTTTTCGGTTGGATTCATATCCAGCCGCAGGTCGGGACCGATACTGATTGTTTTTATTGAATTGGTTACCACTTCACCTGTTGCAGTATTGATTAATTGTTTCCCGCTATTATAACCGCCTCCGCTGCTAAGTTCAATACTACCTTTCAAAAAACGTACAGGCATGCTGTAACTGATGTTTGTATTCAGGTTATACACCCCGTTTACATTCACCGGTTTTGTTTTTCTAATCCCCGTTTGCAGATTTACTGAATCATAGTTTACAATCTTATTTTTCGTAGCCTGCATATTAAAGAAAAGGAAGAGGTTTTTATTCTTGTAAGGGCTCATCAGGTTAAGATGCCCCATTATATTGTGATTGTATTCCTGTTTCAGGTCCGGGTTGCCTTCCCTGATATTCAGCGAATTGCTATTGTCCGGCACCGGCTGCAGTTGCGCCATGGAAGGCTGGCTCGTCGCCGTATTATAACTCAGTGACAGGCTTTTGAATTTGGTGAAATTATACTGGAACCTTGCATTCGGTAAAAAGTTTCTGAATGTCTTGCTTATAACAGAATCCTTATTGTCGCTAATTATGATCTTTCCTTCCAGTTCTGCCTGCTGCCAGGAAAGCCCTAAAGCATAACTATATTTTTTCTTTTGTGTACGCATGCGGATACCGGCGCCGGAATAGCCATAGCTGTTTTCAAAATCATTGGTCAATGAATTGTTCAGCTGGTCATACTTTCCATTCAGCTTATTATAATCATGCGTTTCTTTTTGGGAAGTGCTTTTGCTATCGCTTTTACCCATACTGAATTCAAGCAATGATCTTTTCCAGATGGGCTCGGTGTATACAGCTTTTGCATTATAACCCCGCAGGTCTCCCCGGGTGGTACTTTTCTGATTTAGCGTATCTCTTTTCAACAACGAACCATTGGGATTGTAAAAACTGTTGATAGAAGAAAGACCGCCTTCGCCATCACTTTCATTCAGGCTTGTTTGCAGCGTCAGTGAAAAAGTTCTTCCTTTCCTCGCAAATTTCTTCCGCCAGATAATATCGTTTTTAAAATTATACCCCTTGTTGGATGCCGTGTTATTGCTAAAGCCTTCATTGGTCTGCAGCTTGTCTTCAGACAGGGTTTGATAATCTGCCTGCGACCGGTTGTCAGTTTTCTGAAAACTTAAAGAAGGAATGATGCGGATAGAGTTCAATGAATCCAGCTGGTATAATGTGTTCAGGTTAAACCGGTGATTGTTGCTCAGGTTATCCGTAAAAGAATTCTGGCTATAGAAATAAGATGAATCGGGTAAAAAATATTGCCGCTGAATATGACTTTCTGAATTAGGGTTATAGCGGTTGTAAAAATAATTGCTCTGGAAATCGAGCTTGGTGCCAATGATATTATTGTAATTCAATCCCCCGCCCCATGCGGTATTGATACCGCTGTTTCTTCCGCCTGAATTCATTCCCATCGCTGAAGCATCGTCTCCTGAAATATTGATGTTCATATTACCAGCCCCACCCCTTTGCATCCGGGCCAGTTCGCCGGTAAAGTTGAGGATGTCCATAAATGAAAAACCTTCGGCATTGGTATTGTTACCCATGCCAATGGCAGATATTTGCCGGGCCCCTTTAAATGAATTAACATTGAACTTCCCTTCATAGCGTTCATGGTTGCCGGCGCCTGCATTTACTTTTCCGAACAATCCTTTCTTTTTATCCTTTTTCAATTTCAGGTTGATGGTCTTTTCATAATTGCCGTCCTCAAAACCGGTCAGTTGCGCCTGGTCGCTTTGCTTATCATACACCTGCACTTTGTCCACTGCGTCTGCCGGTAGGTTTTTAGTTGCAATCTTTGGGTCGTTGCCAAAGAATTCTTTCCCATCCACCAGTACTTTGTTCACTTTTTCCCCCTGTGCCTTGATGGTGCCGTCTTTTTCCACTTTTACCCCCGGTAATTTTTTCAGCAGCTGTTCTACATTGGCGTTGGGTTGCACTTTGAAAGAACCGGCATTGTACTGAACGGTGTCATTGATCAATGTAACTGGTGGTTCTTCGTTCCTCGCTATTACTTCTGCCAATACCTTGGCTTTATCATTCATTACAATACTGCCAAGCTCTGCGTTTTTACTATTATCAGAAATGCTGAAAATGATATTACTGTTATGATAGTTGACATGTGTTATCATCAGGCGGTATTCACCATTGGGAATTCCCTTGAGTTCGAACCGCCCGTCATTGCCCGTCATGCTGAAAGTGACCAATGAAGAATCTTTCTTTTCCAGCACTGTAATGGTGGCAGCGGCAACGGGTTGCTTGCTGATCGTATCAAAAGCAAGTCCTTTCACAGTGCCGTTTTTTTGCGCTGATATAAACGTGGTAAAACAAACCGACAATATGAACAGGTAAATTTTTCTCATAGCTATTCCATTTCGGCTACGAAAATATTCTTAGCCTCCGGCAATATGGGTTAACAGGGCTTGGTTTAATGTTAATCAAGGTTAAAGTATTAGTCCGGAGTTCGGAGCCGTTTGGTTTTGGACTAACTCCTGACATTTGACTCAGCCCTCCATTCCACAGATTTTGACCGAAAGATACTTTGGTTGCATAATTAGATCATTTCAATGAAAAGCAGACATCGTAATAAGAACAAGTGGTTTTACGGTTTTTTCATTCCTATTGGGTTTGCCGGGATAATAACAAGCGTCATTGTTATATATTTTTACTTTTTCTTAATACTTTTAAACAAGCCCATTCGTTAACCCTTTTTAAAACTACCCTATTATGAAAAACAGGCATCTCGTACATTCACACCAATCAGCAAAGATTTACCGCCATTATTACAAATCTTCTTTTAATATTTTCCGGTTGCTGAGATCGGTATTGTCAATTTTTATTTCGGGGACATCTCATGTGGCCACTCCTCATCACAGAAGAAAATAACTTCCGGCAATAACAGGCAAAAAAATTCTTTACTAACCATCAAATATTAAAATGTCTTTCATTGCTGAAAGACATTTTTTATTCATTTGCAAGAAAAGGCGTTCAGTACATTCTCATGTTCCGAATATTCCTTTCCATGAACCTGGGCATGCCTGGCGTGTTCTGTTGTGCATTGTTCTTTCCGCCCATCCGGTTCAGGTTGAACAGGAAACTAACCATAAAGTAACGCTTCAGCACCATACTCCTCACATCTTCAATATAGTTGTCGCCGTTGTTCCGGGTAATGCTCTGGTTCTGGTTCAGGATATCGTTGACAGAAAATTTCAGTTCCCCGTTTTTCTTTTTAAACAATTGCTTGCTCATGCTGGCATTCCATAAAGGGATGCTCTGGTTATAGCCATCCGTTCTGCCCGAGTTCACATAATAATCAAGGTCCGTGGAAAGGATGATCCCCTTTTTGGAAGTATAGGATATATCAGCCGAATAGGTTTGTGAAAGATAGCTTTCGTTCAGGGCTGTGTTTACAGAATATTTAATATTATAGTAAGACAAACTTGCATTGGCCGAAAGGTCCCATTTCTCTTTCAGGCTGAAATTAGCACCGGCTGTTTGCGTCAGTGTAATGGTTTTGCCAATGTTTTTTTGTTTGTATAATAAGCTTACTTCTTTATTGAATAAAGCCAGTGTAGTAAAATTAAGACTGGACCCTTTCAGCTTTTTATCTTTAAACGGCAATCCGACAGTAAAAAATGAAGTGGTAGTAAAGGCCCCGTTCATATTTACAGGTTTCGTAAGTTGTACAGCCCGGTTAATAGTATCAATACTGTTTACGATCTTATTCCGGGTAGCACTGAAATTTATATTAGCCGCCACGAATTTAAAAGTGAGGATATTAAATGTGTTGAATGTGGTATTAAAGCTGTGTGTAAATTCCTGGTTCAACTCAGGGTTTCCTGTTTTTACATACAAAGGATTGGAAACATCCATTACATTCTGTAATTGTGAAACAGAAGGCTGGTTGGTTCTGCCGCGGTAATTGATGCGTAATCCTTTGGTACGGCTGGGCGTCCAGTTAAAACTGGCGATCGGGAAAAAGTTAGTATAGCTTTGTTGTGTTAATGAGTCTTTCCCGGTTAGGGCCTGGAAACTGTTGCTTGTCAATGTAGCTCTTTGCACAGCAATACCTAACTGGAAATTATATTTTTTATTCTGCACGCGGTAGTTAGCTCCAAAGCGATTGGCAACAAAACCATTTTCAAAACTATTGGTGAGGGGCATATTGGTAATATCATACTTATCTGTAACGGGGTTGTAATTGAATGTTTTCTTATCAGATGTGCTTGCATTATGGGTATAAGCATAATTTAACTCAATGAGTTTGTTCAGACCAGCCGGCTCTGTATAAGAAATGCTTATGGTGTTATTGTGCGTGCTTGTCTTTTGATTATTCTGCTGGTTCTGGTTACTGCTACCCTGCAAACTACCATCCTGCTTATAGAATTTGATAGGAGAAATATTAAAGCCTTCGCTTTTGCTGTCTCCATAGGTATTACTCCAGCCGAGCGTCAGTGTTCTTCCGATACGATGAAATTTCTTCCTGAAAAGAAGATTGTTGCCAAAATTCAAACCGTTTCTTTCGTTGGTATTATAGGTACTGCTTACCAGCGCCAGGTACTCCTGCCCCGCTTTGCTGGACATCGTGGTGGAACTGTCCTCATTCATGTTTTCCGAATGCTGTATGGTGAGGCTTGGTGTATATAAAACAGAATGCATTGAGTCAATATGGTATTCCATTCTTACATTAAAGCGGTGGTTCTGATTTATGTTATTGACATTAGAATTCTTTGTCAGGTACGAAAGGGAATCATCAGGAAAAAATGTCTGGCGGAAAGTATTTTGTTGCTGCTCATTATTTGTATTGGAAAAGAAATAACTGCCGCTGATCTTGAATTTTGCTCCGATCTCATTATTAAAATTTAAGCCGGTAGAAAGTGATTTGGTAATGCCGGTTGCTGTGTTGCCGCCAAATAGTCCGCCACCGCCACGGGTGCTTATCATTTGCATTCCGCCACCGCCAAAGCCACCGCCTCCAAATCCACCGCTACCACCGCCCGTATTTCCGCCACCGCTGCCAAAACCACTAAAGCCACCCATCGAACTAATGATATCAGAAAATGAAAATCCCTGCTTATTTATATTATTGGCGTTGAAAAGAAATGATAAACGCTGATTGCCATTGAATTTATTAAAACTCAGGTTTCCTTCGTAGCGGCCGCCATCACCATAACCACCTGCCAGCAATGCTCTGCCGAAAATTCCTTTGTTCTTATCTTTTTTCAGTTTGATGTTCACGGCTTTCTGCTTGCTGCCATCATCGATCTTGGTAAACTTGGCCTGCTCACTCATATCATCAAACACCTGCACACTTTCCACCATATCGGCGGTTAAATTCTTAGTGGCAAGCTTGGGATCGTTGCCAAAGAACTCTTTCCCGTCCACATATACCTTCTGCACGGTTTCTCCCTGGGCTTTCACCGTTCCATCTTTTTCAACCTGCATCCCCGGAATTTTTTTCAGCAGGTCTTCCACCGTTGCATTGGGTTTCGTTTTAAAAGCGTCAGCTCTGAACTGTATGGTATCTTCTTTTATTATTACGGGAGCATCATTGGTCACCGTCACCCCGGTAAGTGTTTTAAATTCTTTCTGCACCTGCAAGTCGCCGAGGTTAATGGTTTTGGCGGTAGCTGTAATAGAAACTGTTTTTTTGAAGGTTTCAAAACCAAGATGGGAGATTACAAGCTGATAATCTCCCTCTTCCAACCCTTTTATTTCAAAAACTCCCTGCTTGTTGGATAAAGTAAAGGTCGCCAGTGAAGAATCTTTGGTGCTAAGAACTGAAATAGTGGCCTCGCTGACGGGTTGTTTGGCGGCCGTGTCTACGAGTTTTCCCTTGATGCTTCCATCGGCTTTCTGGGCATGGACAGACGTGAATAAGGATAGTACCAGGACTGATAAGGTAAAAATTTTCATCATAATCAGTGAAATAAGTGTACGAAAATAGACGTAAGAACCTGGAATAACCTTCGAAAAGCGATTATTTTCCGGGGAAAAGGGATGAATCACATTATTCTGCCGATGAATGGCTTAGCTAAACAGGTACTCCACATCTTCTCTTGTCAGCGCCTTTACAAAGGATGAATCATCGGAGATGATGTCTTTGGCCAATGCCCGTTTCTTTTCTTGCAGTTGCAGTATCTTATCTTCAATCGTATCCTTGCAGATCATGCGGTAAGCAAAAATATTTTTAGTCTGGCCGATTCGGTGTGTCCGGTCAATAGCCTGCTGCTCCACAGCCGGGTTCCACCAGGGGTCAACGATGTACACATAATCCGCGGCGGTCAGGTTCAGACCAACGCCCCCGGCTTTGAGAGAAATAAGAAACACACGGATGTCGTCATTATTCTGAAAACTTTGTATCGCTTTTTCCCTGTCCGGCGCCGAAGTACTGCCATCAAAATATTCATATTTGATCCCCAGTTCTTCAAGCTTTGCCTTTATTAAAGCAAGCATACCCAGGAACTGGGAAAAGATCAACGCCTTATGGTTACCCATATCCTCGCTTAGCTCTCTCGCCAGCTCATCTAATTTAATGGAGTGATTGTCAAATTTTTCCTGTTCGTTCAGTATCGCCGGCGAATCGCAGATCTGCCGCAGCTTCATCAGGCCCTGCAAGATCGTAAGCTGTGATTTATGAATGCCCTGTGTTTCTATGGTTCCCAGTATCTGGTTGCGGAAATCATTCCGGTATGCATCATAAATATTCCGCTGCTCTTCTTCCATCTCGCAGAATAAAATAATTTCCTGTTTTTCAGGAAGATCTTTTGCCACCTGCTCTTTTGTTCGTCGTAATATAAACGGGTAGAGAATTTTTTTGAGATGGTCTTTCCGGTCCTGGTCGCCAAACTTATCAATGGGGATGGAAAATTCCTGGCGGAAAAATTCCATAGTGCCCAGCATGCCGGGGTTCAGAAAATTCATCTGTGCAAAAATGTCAAACGTATTATTCTGCAGCGGCGTGCCGCTCATGCACAGTCGGTTCTTTGCATGTAATAAACCAGCCGCCCTGGTCACCTTGCTCGAAGGGTTCTTAATGGCCTGGCTTTCATCCAGTATCACATAATCAAATTCTATGCTCATCAGCAATTTTATATCGCTGCGCAAAGTGCCATAGGTTGTGATCGTGATATCATGATCCATCAATTCTTCTTTTATTCTTGTTCTTACAGCGCCGTGATGGATGCGCCAGGTTAACTTGGGTGTGAATTTTTTTATCTCATTCTCCCAGTTATAGATCAGCGTAGTGGGGCAAACCACTAATGCTTTTATATTGCCCAATTCCTTTTTATAATATTCAAGAAAGGATAATGCCTGCACCGTTTTACCCAAACCCATATCATCCGCCAGTATGCCGCCCCACCTGATGTCTTTCAGATAATTGAGCCATTGATATCCCGACACCTGGTAGGGCCGCAATATCATCTTCAATGTATAGGGAGGGTCAATTTCTTTTATCTTGTTAAACTCCTTCAGGTTTTCATATTTCTCCTCCAGCTGCACCATTAGTTCTTCTTCATTCCTCGTTTCATATAATTCATCGATCACACTTAAATGATAGCGGGACAATTTCAGTGAATCGGTTTTGCCTTCACCCACCCTGAAAAGCAATGAATATTTTTTCAGCCATTCTTCGGGTAAAATACCCAGCGTGCCGTCATTCAATTGTACAAACTGCTGTTTATTGGCCAATGCCCGTTTCACTTCTGCTACAGATACCTGCTGGTCGCCAAAAACAATATCCACTTTGGCATCAAACCAGTCCGTATTGCTGCTGATAAAAATTTTTGTTTGCGGTTTGGCTGTGTTGAACCGGAAATTTTTTAACGCATCAAATCCAAATACCGGTGTCTTCATCTCTTTCATGGCATCTACAAACAAAAAGAACCAGTTGTTTTTCAGCACATCTGTTCCTTTTAATACCAATGATGAAGAGTCTTCATTGTAAACAAACCCGGAATGAAGGTTTTGTATTTTTTGCAGGAATTCATTCTCTTTTTCCCGGTTCCGATGAACCACCAGGACTTTGTCCCCCTGTGGTACTATCATTTCGTCCCGGTCCTTTACTCTTGTTTCATACCCTTTATAAGAGAAGGATGGCTGAAAGACGAGGTAATCTCCTTTTTCAAGCAAAAACAATTTTACATCCGGGTTTCCGTCTTTTATTTCCTGCACCAGCGATTTGTCAAAATCCACTTTATGCTCCTTTGCCAGAGGCAGGATGAGTTGGTTTAACGTTTTAACCCATTCTTCTGCCGTCACATTCATTTTCCCCCCAGGTAAAAATTGGTCTATTAAATGAATGACATCGTTGTTCTTCCACAAATAAACCTGGTGATTGTATAAAAAGAAAAGCGGGCTGTTGCTTTCGTTATCAGCAAGATCATATTCAATGCCACCGGCATTCACCCGGCAATGAATAGTATAATGCGCCCCGATAGCTATCGGGGTTTTAATAATAAAATGAGGTCTTGCCTCCTCAGCCTGCAATTGCAGTTGTGCCAGGTTATTTGTTTTAAATAGTTTTTTATCCGGCAGCAGAAATACAAAGGGATTGTCTGCCGATTCGGTAAAAATCTTTTTCAGTTTGGGCAACAGGTACTCCGCCATCAGTTCTTTCGTCTCATCCGGCAGGTCATCTTCTTCCTGGTGAATGATATTTTCCCAGATGCCTGAAAAAGGTGAGTTTCGGTTGATGTATTTATTTATTTCTGACTCCTGCAACTTACGAAGGGATGTGAGCAGGTTTTTATCTTCTTCCGGAAGATTATCTGTGTTTACATACCTGCTGATATCTATTTTTTCAACTTTTCCGGCAAAGGCATTGTTATTTTCATTGGGTTCCCCAATAACAACATCAACGGTAAACAGGGGGTAGCTTTTTTTAGTGAAATTGAAAACAATACCGAGTCTTTGCGTAGGCCCCGTCACTATTTCTTCTATGACCAGCGGTGATTCAACTTCTTTTTCTCTTATCGGGAGGAAAACTGTTTTTTCCGGCATCGCGGTAAGGGCCACCCTTTTGATACCGGGATCCATCACTCTCAGGAAAGGTTTCCCGTCTTTATATGCAAATTCAAATTTTCCTTTCAGGTCATCTTTTAATGAATAGCCGTAGGCTTCCAGCAGTTTATTTTTTTCTTTATCCCAGTTGCGGATACTGTCGAAATAATTGGCGCCATAATTATTCAGCAGTTGGAGCAACACGATCATCTTGGGCAGGCACAACGGATGTTCCTTATCTTCATAATCACAGCTCGTATCAAAATTTCTTTCTTCGTTTTTCCGGATAATTACTTTGCAGGAATTCCCGTTTACATTCACCAATGCTTTCACCGTTTCATTCTCTGCATGCTCAATAGTGGCCTTGTTTGACCGCAAAAACTTTTCGGCTTCGTTAAACACATCCGGTGAAGAAAAAAGGCGCAGGCTTTTCAGGTCTATTGTTTTCATCTTGACAACCGTATGCCGCTGATCGTACTGCACATGGTCAGTCTGCAGGTGGCCCCGGTCAATCAGTTCCTGCAATTGAAATAAAGTGGCTGCTTCATGACGGCAGATATCACCCAGGTTATACGGGCATCCGCAACGCAGCGAGGTTGATTTGGGGTCCTTGAATTTTTGAATGTAAACTTTATAATACGTGGCGTAGCTGTCGTCTTTTACCCGGAATACCGCGGAGCCAAACAGGTCATCATATTCCACCAGTTCTACATAACCAATAGCATGTATTTTTTTGCCCCTTCGGATTACTTCATCCGTGCCATGTGTATAAACGTATTTGATAAGGTGCGGTAAGGCCAAAGTTATTTTCGATTTTTGATTTTTGATTGCAGATTGATACCAACTCTTTCAGACGCTGAATCAAAAAAGGTTAATCGGCAAATGTAAAAGAATGTGCAGGTGATTTCCTTACAAAACGGGATAAATAAAAAATATTTTTTATCAGGAATTGTACTGTAAAAAAGGAGTATCTTAGTAGGTTTTTACCTCACCTCGAACTGCGTTCCTAACTTTCGCTTCGCCTGGTTACTCCTACAGGAGAGGAGCTGCACACAGCCCGCGCTTAATTGAAAAGTTCTTAATTTTTCGCAAACTCATTTGGCTACCAACTTACCATCTATATACAGCGGCAGTACATTGGCCACGTCATCAGTAAGACAGAATTTAATATCCTCTATCAATCCGAACCTGTCTACTAACCGATGATAATGTGTAAGCTGCGGTGCAAACTCCATCAGGTTGTTTTTATGTTTTGCATACAATAATTCAGCCATCAGTGAACTGTCGCAATGAATGGTGAAATTTTTTTTCAGGCGATGAATTACTGCTCCGGCAAATAAACTGTCTTCGAGATTAAAGCGCTCTTTCCAGCCGGCACAGCCCAGCACCACATTCTTCTTTTTGGCAGCGAGGAAATCGCAAACTGCTGAAAGATTAGGGAAAGAACCCGAGATAATTGTATCGGCATTATTATCCAGCGCCATTTGTAACAATCTGGTACCGTTGGTAGTCGTAAGCACCAGGGTTTTGTTTTCAATAAATTCCCGGCTGTATTCCAACGGCGAATTACCATGCTGTAATCCTTCCGCTATCATTCCATCCCTTTCTCCGGCCGCAATCCCGTCTATGCTTTTGCTTATCTCGATGGCTTTGGGAACTGAATCAACCGGTATTACACATCTAGCCCCATTATGTAATACCGCTGCTATAGTGGAGGTGGCCCGGAAAACATCAATGATGACAACAATGCTGTTGCTGAGATCATATAAATGTAATAGCGCAGGTGAAAGTGAAGTATGAAGGGTGGGCTTATCCACCGGATGCCGTGCATTACTCATAGTGGTGAAACAACAAAAATAAAGGAACGGAATTTAACGGATACCCTTTGTTATTTTATCAGCAGTTTCTTCCATTTTTCACTTTCTGCAAATTCTTTGATGGTTTTATTCCGTTGCTCCAGCATCCGTTTCAGGTAGTTAGTAAGATAAAGGCTGTTGAACCATTGTCCCAGTATCCCGTAGGGTGATTCAAAATGAAAAAGATCAATAACGATCGTGCCATTTTCACAAGGTTTAAAATGATGTTCATGTTTCATCATTTTAAAATCTCCCTGGACCTGTTCATCGGTAAATGTGTCCGGTTTTGTCATTGTTGTAATCTTTGACCGAAGGAACCTGTTTTTAAACAGGTGCCTTGCCTTCCAGGTCACCGTATCATCTTTTTCAATTAATCCGAACCTTGTTCCCGCGACCGCTTCTTCCTTAAACTTCGACATGGATTCTTTATGCAATCCGATATGACGGCTGAGGTCAAATACCACATTAACCGGGGCCGCAATGAATGTTGTGAGATGAATAGTAGGCATAAAACGAGGTCTGAAGTCGGAGGTCTGAAGTCAGAGAGTGTCAGCAAATTCACAGGGTCATTCAGGCCTCAGACTTCCGACATCAATATTTCAAAATTCAAGAAAAAGGAATCTTGGATACTTTTGCCTGCAACAACTTATCACGCACCTTAATGTAAATCTCCGAATCAATGGCCGCACAGGATGTAATGACATATCCCATTCCGATGGCTTTGCCAAGACTGGGCGACTGGGTACCTGAAGTTACATGGCCGATCATTGCTCCTGTATAGTCTTTTATCTCATAGCCCTGCCGGGGAATTCCCTTTTCTAACATTTCAAATCCTACCAGCTTTTTTTCCACTCCTTCCGCTTTTTGTTTGGCAAAAATTTCTTTGGATGTAAACCCCTTGGTGAATTTGGTGATCCATCCAAGTCCTGCTTCTAATGGCGAGGTGGTATCGTCAATATCATGGCCGTATAGACAAAAACCCATTTCAAGTCTTAGTGTATCCCGGGCGCCAAGACCAACGGGTTTCAATCCCTGCGGTGTTCCGGTGGCAAAAATGGTGCCCCATATTTTATCAGCCGCTCCGTCTTTGTCTTCGAAATAAATTTCAACTCCTCCTGCTCCTGTATAACCTGTTGCACTTATTAAAACATTATCCACTCCTGCAAATTTTCCTATTACGAAAGTGTAATACTTCAGGTTCAGAATATCCATATCAGTAAGCGGCTGCAATATTTTTGTCGCATTCGGGCCTTGTATGGCCAGCAGGCAGGTTTTGTCAGAGATATTATGCATCTCCACATGCTTCTTGTTATGGTGCTTTATCCAGTTCCAGTCTTTTTCAATGTTTGATGCATTTACAACAAGCATGTAAATCTTGTTTTCTTCAATACAATATACCAGCAGGTCATCCACGATACCTCCGTCTTCATTCGGCAGGCAGCTGTATTGCGCTTGCCCGGCTTTTAATTTTGCTGCGTCATTACTTGTCACCCGTTGAATTAGATCAAGTGCATTTTTTCCCTTTAAAATAAATTCTCCCATATGGCTTACATCAAATACGCCGGCATTTTTTCTCACGGCTGCATGTTCATCATTAATTCCTGTATAACTGATAGGCATATTGTACCCGGCAAACTCAGCCATTTTGGCTCCGAGCGAAATATGTTTATGAGTAAATGGGGTGTTCTTCATTATTTTATTTAAAAGTTGTTTGCAAATATATACACTACTTCGCTAAACCTGCCTGGTGGCAGACAGGGCTTCGTAGTTCGATGTAAAACAGAAAAGCCCCGATAACGGGGCTATTCCTTCCCGGATTTAACGGGTTTCAACCCGTCCCGCATGAACGGGACTTCAACCACGTTAATCAAAAAAATTGAACCAGGGAAAATTCGGGCGATGGACCAACTGCAAAAGCGTCATCATTGACTTTCGCTTTTTGATTGATGCGGCCGTTTGATTTTTGTTGGCCTTTTTCCAGCTCTTTTATTTTTCTTTCGTTTTCTTCATTTTGCTTTCTTAATTCTTCTATTTTTTTCTGGTTGTCCCCTTTAGGTAAACTATCTGTTTTTTTGTACCTGTAATCATTGTCCGGTTCTGTTGATTCGGTTTTACCATCTGCGGCTACAAGAATACCACCCACGGTCATTGTATAATCCATATTGGTTCTATAAGGAAAATCCTCCCGCTCATTACTGTTAATTTCCAGGCCGGTTATTTTATTTCTCCTGTCACTCCTTTCCACTTTTATATGTAAAGAATTTAATTTTCTTTTTACAGATTCATCAAACCTGATCTTTTTCCCCACCGGCACATAGATCTCCAGTTCTATATTCTGAACCCTGAATTTGCTTTGCCTGTCAATAGCATAGCCATTTGAAAGATCAAGAATGCTGTCCCCGGAAGTAACACTATACTGAATTTTTTGCGCCCGGTTCATGGCCTCAGCATATGTCCTTCCAAAACTATATTTCTTCATTATTACCCTGAATGAATCAGCGCCTGGATATACGCTGATTTTTACGGCTGCGATTTTTAACGTATCCGGGGACAGGTCCCAACCATCAGAACCATCATTCATCCAGCCAAATCCACCGCTATATTCCAGTTCTGGTTGTGACACGGCGACTATCATTTTACCATTTCCCGGTTGTATAACAGGGACCTTGGTATCCTCATGCTCATATTCACGAAAGTCTTTAAAAATGCTTGCCGCAAATAAGATCATTGCTACCCAGCCGATAGACCATAAACCCCCAAATGTCCAACCGAGATAATTATTTCTTGATTTTGCCCTGATGACCCTTCTTATTACCCATGTAATAAACCCTACAAGCGGAACTACGAGAAAAAAGATCAACGTGCCCCAGGCGAAGATCTGCTGCCACTTACTGGTCCACAAAAAATTATTGATAGGCCACCAGGCTACTCCACCAAACAATAAAGCAATCAATGAAACAAATAAGGCAAAAGCGATCGAGCCTGCAATAAACAGGAAGAAAACTTTAAAGATGACCCCGATCGCATGACCCAGGCCACCGCTGCTTCTACGGGCAGTTTCTTTAACATCAGCAGCAAAATCTTTTCCTCTTGTCCCGGCAAATTCTTTTGCTTTGCCGCTGAGGTTCCGGGCCGATTCTTTCACTTCCTGTCCCCATTCTTTCATCCGGCCTTTCATGTCTTCCATTCCTTCTTTTACATTCTGCCTGATCCGGTTTACATCAACCTTTTCTCCCCGCATTTCCATTTTCTGATAGTCGCTGTTTGCTTCCGGCAATACTATCCATAATATGATATAGGTAAGAATAAATACACCGGTGATTGACCCAAAACCAATATTCAGTGCGAAGTCAAAATCATTACCCCAGGTTATCCTGTTCAGGATACGGATAAATATACTCAGCAGGATCGGAGCAGCAAATACTAAACGGATGCCTGTTGCCTTTTTACCAAAATAAGCGGCAAGCCCCCCGGCTACTCCACCGATGATCCTGTTATCCGGGTTCCTGTAAAGTCTTTTTCCGGAATAACCCTCCAGGTCTTTGGGGGGTAATACGATCCATAAAATAACGTAAGCTAAAAATCCGATCCCGGTACCAAAACCAATGATAGCAAACAGCAGCCTTACAACAGCAGGGTCAACATTTAAGTATGCTGCAATTCCACTACATACACCACCGATAAATTTATCGTCAGAATTCCGGTATAACCGGCCCCGTGGCTTTTTTTCTGTGTATGAATAATTTTGCTGGCTGCTCTGCTGGGTGGTAGTTGCGTTTTCTTTTTCTTCCGCTTCAAAATCTTCAACGGTGCCCATAGATGAAACAATTTCGCTTACATCGGCATCCGTGATCGCTGAAGAACCGAGCCTGATCTTATCACTCATCAGTTCTGCAATGCGGCTTTCAATATCATTGATGATCTCGTCGCGGCCTTCTTCATTGGCAAAATAGCGGCGCAAACTTTCAATGTAAGCCTGCAACTTTTCATAAGCAGAATCTTCAATCGGTATCACCCGGCCGCTTAAGTTTATGTTGATGATCTTTTTCATTTTATTATTATTTGGTTGAAGTAGGTTGATTAGTTGTTCAATGGCTCATCGGGCTTTTTACTGGTTAGTGCATTCACACCATTGGAAAGTTCATTCCAGGTTTGCTCCAGTTCTTTGTAAAAACTGTTTCCTTTTTCTGTAAGCAGAAAATATTTGCGGGGGGGACCTGAATTACTTTCTACCCATCGGTAAGTAAGCATTTCTGCATTTTTCAAACGGGTGAGCAGGGGATACAATGTTCCTTCCAGTATCTGCAGGTTGGCTGCCCTCATCTCCTCCACAATGTCGCTCGGGTAGGCCTCGCCCCGGCGAATAATGGAAAGAATGCAGAACTCCAGTATCCCTTTCCGCATCTGACTTTGTGTGTTTTCAATATTCATAACCCTTGCCCTCCTTCCTCCCTAAAGGGAGGTTTAGTTTCTTTTAGTTTGTTATTTAATATCCCCTACAGAATTCCCCTTTAGGGGCCAGGGATGTCTTTGATGGTCCAAAGATAGGGTGATATTTGGTACTATGCAAGACAAAGTACTGTGTTTTTAAAAATAATTTCACAAAATGACACTCCTTAAAAGCCCAAAACACAGTCTGGGCTTGATTAAATTCAAAAAAATCAGGTTTAAAAGCAGGCCTGGATGATTTTTATAATTGGTGAAATAGTTGGATGAATGAGCCATTCCAGGCGGTTTTAGGTTATTTTGCCAAATGAAGAAGTGGTCCCTTTTGGTAATATTATTGGCAGGACTTTTCTCCTGTTCCGATAAATATCATGCATTCAAAAGCCGCTACCAGTTTAAAAGCCCGGAAGGTAAGCCCGACTATAGCAATCTTGACTATTGGGCCGCTCATCCGTGGAAACAGGACCCATCGGATAGTGTGCCTGCTCCTTTAAAAAATGAAACCCGGGATTCAGTCGCTGATGTTTTCTTTTTACATCCTACCACATATACTTTAAAACGAAAACTGAAAAAGCAGAATGCAGACATTGACGATGATTATATCAATGCCAAAACAGATTATTCAACTATTTTATTCCAGGCAACTGTGTTCAACCAGCAGTGCCGGGTTTTTGCGCCAAGATACCGGCAGGCGCATATTGCCAGTTTTTTTTTGAAGGATAAAGAAAAAAAAGATAATGCCTTTGACCTGGCATATGATGATTTGAAAAGTGCGTTTGTCTTGTATTTAAAAAACTGGAACAAGGGAAGACCCATTATTATTGCTTCACATAGCCAGGGAAGTTTACTGGCAGAACGGTTATTAAAAGAGTTTTTTGAAGACAAACCCCTTCAAAACAAACTGGTAGTGGCCTATATAATCGGCTGGCCTGTTCCAAAAGAATATTTTACTTCCCTGAAAATGTGCGCTGATTCGTTACAGACCGGCTGTATCTGCAGTTGGCGAACATTTCGCAAGGGCTTTGTTCCTTACTATTTAAAAAAGGAAAATGGCAACTCCTATGTTACCAATCCGCTTAGCTGGACAACAACCAATGAATATGCTTCTAAAAAGCTGAATAAAGGAAGTGTGCTGACGAAGTTCAACATGGTATATTACCAAACTACTGATGCACAAATCAGCAATGGTTTGCTGTATGTGAAAAAACCAAAGTTTCCCTGGAGTTTTATATATTTTACCCGGAACTATCACATCGCTGATATTAATTTATTCTACCTGAACATCCGGGAAAATATCCGGCAGCGGATCGGGGCCTATTGGAAAAAATAACTACCTGTTTCTTTCCAGGTACTGAGCATCTTTATTACCGGGTTTAACTACGGCATACCGTGCGACTCCGTGAATGGTCATTTCATCGAGTATATCAACTACATTTTTGTAACTTGATTCTTTCCCGGGTTTGATGATAACCACCATTTCGTTTCTTCCTCCCGCTACATTGTCAAGCTGCAATTGTTTTTGCCCGATTATTTTTCCGACCCCGTTAATTTCATCCCATGAAATTTGAACCACGGGGTTCTTTATACCTGCATCCTTTTCTTCCCCATAGTAATAAAACAGTTTATTGCCTGCCCCGGTTAAAAAAGTAATTGTTTTGGACGTTGCTGAAGGAGTCGGAGGTCCGTCAACCGGCATATAAAGGTTCATAAACTTGGGCCTGCTCAACTCTGTAGTAATAACAAAAAAACTGATCAGCAAAAAACCAAGATCAACCATAGGAGTCATATCAATCTTCAGATTATGCTTTATTAGCCGCCGTATTCCCGCTTTGCTCCTGGTCGAATACGAAGGGCCGGTGACCGACATTTGAATATCCATCATATGGCTTTTTCAATCAGACACATTCCCGCTTGATTTCCACAATACTGCTTCGCTGAAGTTTTACAATACCCTGTAAAATCATTTCGGATAATGATGGTGGTCATGCCATCCGGCTGGCATCTCGGTTAACTTTACCTACAACTTATTAGCAATGAAAACAATCATCATCCCCACCGATTATTCTCCTGTGGCTACCAATGCCATGCGTTATGGAATTGATATGGCAAAAGCTGTAAATGCCAGTATTTTGCTTTTACATGTTTATAATATCCCGGTCAGCTATTCAGATGTACCGGTCCTGCTGATATCGGTTGAAGAATTGAAAAAAAACGCAGAAGACAAACTGGCCGAACTTAAAAAAGAAGTGGAACATATCAGCTCCGGTTCGCTGAAAGTTTATACAGAGGCGCGGTTGGGTAATGTAACAGACGAGTTGGAGGATATTTGTAACAAAGTTCGACCCTTTGCAGTAGTTATGGGAACCAAGGGGACATCCGGCATTGAAAAAGTGCTTTTCGGAAGCAACACCCTAACTGTCATCCGTCATTTAACCTGGCCGGTCATCTGTGTTCCCCCCGGTAAAACATTTGGAACCGGAATTAAGAAAATTGGTTTTGCCTGCGACTTCCGGGATGTAGTGAAAGAGACTCCTGCCCAATCCATTAAGGAGTTTGCGAAAGAATTCGGGGCCGAACTGCATGTGCTGAACGTTGATTATCACAACCGGCATTTTAAACCCGAAGCAAGAGAAGAGTCCTTGCTCCTGCACACCATGCTGGAAGATGCAAAGCCCGAATACCATTTTATCGAACATAAAGATATTGAGGAGGGTATCAACGAGTTTGCAGAAAAGAATAACCTTGACCTGGTAATATCCATTCCCAAAAAACATAAATTATTGGAAGGATTATTTAAAACAAGTTCAACCAAACAGCTCGTTTTTCATTCGCACATACCGGTAATGTGTGTACATGAATAAATATTTCCTGGTTTCATTACATTCCGTATCTTAAGGTTTAATCACAAACTAAATTGTTATGAAAACAGGATTTTTATTTGCAACCATATTGCTGGCTGCTTTTTCATTGTTTATTGTTTCCTGCGGAGGAAAAGATAAAAAGAAAGATGATGGCAAAACCAATACCGAAACAACTGTTGGCCCTTCAAAAGAAAGCGATGACGGCATGCTGCCGAAGATTGACACCGCTTTGCTGAAAGACGAAGCGTCTGTTCTGGATGCCATGCAAAAAGTGGTGGACGCCAGGATTGCGGATGAGAAAAAGCAAAAAGATGACCCGAATTATTCAGGCCATTATTTGGAACTTACTAAACTATACACGGCGGTCCTGAATGCTTCCACTGCTTACACTCAAACAATTACTGATCCTGCCAAGGCGGTTGAATTCAGTAATAAGCTGAGTGCTATTCAGGATAAAATGTATAAATAGTAATAGTAAATGACAAATTAAAAGAGTGCACGAAAGCACTCTTTTAATTTGTCATCAGATTTAAAACTCTGCGCTGCCCGGTGTTCGGGGAAATGCAATTACATCTCTTATATTCGACATGCCGGTAACAAATTGCACCATTCTTTCAAAACCAAGCCCGAAGCCGGCATGGGGAACGGTGCCAAATCTCCTGGTATCAATGTACCACCATAATTCATCGGCAGGAACATGCATCTCTTTCATTCTTTGCTCCAGTTTGTCTAATCGTTCTTCTCTTTGTGAGCCTCCGACAATTTCCCCGATACCGGGAGCAAGAATATCCATGGCCGCTACTGTCTTACCATCATCATTCTGCCGCATGTAAAACGCTTTTATTGCTGCAGGGTAATTGGAAAGTATAACAGGCTTTTTAAAGTGCTTCTCCACCAGCCATCTTTCATGTTCGCTTTGCAGGTCCATACCCCAGCCTGTGATCTCGTACTGAAATTTCTTTTTCTTATTATGATTGCTCTCTCTTAAGATATCAATTGCTTCCGTATAAGTAATCCGTTCAAAATTATTATTAAGCACAAATTCCAGTTTCTCCATCAGCCCCATTTCACTTCTCTTGTCCTGGGATAATTGTTTTTCTTCTTCTGCTAACCGTTGTGCCAGGAATTCCAGGTCTTCCCGGTTATTTTCCATTGCATACTTAATAATGTATTTGATAAATTCTTCGGCAAGGTTCATATTATCTTCCAGGTCATAGAAAGCCATCTCGGGTTCGATCATCCAAAACTCTGCCAGGTGTCTTGTAGTATTACTATTCTCTGCCCGGAAAGTGGGACCAAATGTATAAATATCACCAAAAGCTGTTGCTCCCAGTTCGCCTTCTAATTGCCCGCTGACGGTGAGGTTGGTTGCTTTTCCAAAAAAATCTTCTTTAAAATTCACCGAGCCATCTTCATTGCGGGGAGTTTTATCAAATGGCAGTGCTGTTACTTTAAACAGTTCGCCGGCTCCCTCTGCATCACTCCCGGTAATGATAGGCGTGTGCATGTAAACAAAGCCTTTATCATTAAAAAAATTATGAATGGCAAATGCAAGTGCATGACGAACCCGGAATACAGAACCAAATGTATTGGTACGAAAACGCAAGTGGGCTTTTTCCCGTAAAAATTCCAGGCTCGGCCTGTTCTTAAGTTGCAAAGGATATTTTTCTGCATCGCTGTCTCCTAAAATTTCTATCGTTGCCGCTTTTACATCCATCTTTTGTCCCTTGCCCAATGATGGCTCAACGATCCCCGTAACCTTTAGCGAAGCGGAAGTGGTAATTCTTTTCAGCAATTCGTCATCAAACTTACCCAGCTCTGCCACGATCTGCAGGTTATTATTGGTGCTGCCATCATTCAAAGCAATAAACTGGTTGTTGCGAAATGTTCGCACCCATCCCATTAAGGTTACTTGTTGCCCGGTTGGCTCCTGTGCCAGCAGTTCTTTTATTTTTATCCGTTTGTTGAACATCTTGAAATTTAAGTCCCGGTATTTATCGGGAGCCAAAGGTAAGATTCATCAGGGAACCGGACGATCCACATAGTCTCAATAGCCCTTGGGATAAACCCTGCAACATTAGCCCAATCTGGGCTATGACAATGGGTATCAAATACTCCTTCGCCAAAGCCCCGGAGAACAAGAAATTTTTGATTTCCGGGATTTTGCCGTATCATTGCAGTGGAAAGAGGCTGATAAGTATAGTTCTCCCAGGCTTTGTTTCATCATTTACCCGCCGATTTCATTCAACATAAACTCAAACTTTTTCATTTTTCCCGATTAGTAACTGCGAGTTGTGACTAACCTCAAGATATTTATATGTATGATATTCTACAACTGAACGATATGCTCGTTCCCGAACTGCTGGACATTGCCGAGCAGTTGAAAATACCCAATGCAAAAAAATTGGGCAAACAGGAACTGGTATATAAGATCCTCGACAGCCAGGCCATTGCTGGGTCTAAAGGCGCCAAAGCCACAGATGATGGCAAACGCAAACGCATTATTAAAACTACTACCGGCATCAGCAGCGAAGAAGCTGTTGTAGAAAGTGGTGGCGAAGAAAAAACAATCATTAAAAAATCCAATATGCCGCCGAAAAAAGAAGATAAAGTTCCTATTAAAAAAACCCGCAAAAAACCGGATGAAAAAGAAGTGCTGGCAGAAACTGCTGTCGAAACACAACCTTCCGAAAAAGAACAGGATGATAAATCTGAAGAGAGTCAGTTGGTTCAGGCGATCCTTAATGAAGGCAACCAGCAGTCAGCCGAAAATCCCGCCGGTGTTGGTCAGAATAAATTTTACCCCCCGCGCCGTGAACAACAGTTCAATGTAGAATTTGATGGGGTGATATTAAGCGAAGGCGTGTTGGAAATGATGCCCGATGGTTATGGATTCCTCCGTTCTTCTGATTACAATTACCTGTCATCTCCGGATGATGTGTATGTGTCTCCATCGCAGATTAAATTGTTTGGATTAAAAACAGGCGACACCGTACATGGTGCTGTTCGTCCTCCGAAAGAAGGAGAAAAATATTTTGCTTTATTAAAAGTTGATACGATCAATGGTAAAAGTCCCGAAGAAGTGCGTGACAGGGTGCCGTTTGATTACCTGACGCCATTGTTCCCATACGAAAAATTAAATCTCTTCACTACTGCCAGCGATTATTCCACCCGCATCATGGACCTGTTCACACCGATAGGTAAAGGCCAGCGGGGATTGATCGTGGCACAGCCAAAAACCGGTAAGACGATGTTGTTGAAAGCAGTGGCCAATGCCATTGCAGCCAACCATCCCGAGTGTTACCTGATGGTGGTATTGGTGGATGAACGTCCGGAAGAGGTAACTGATATGGAAAGAAGCATCAAAGGTGAAGTAATTGCTTCTACGTTTGATGAGCCAGCTGAAAAACATGTGAAAGTTTCGACTATCGCTTTACAAAAAGCAAAACGCTTGGTAGAATGCGGACACGATGTGGTTATATTACTCGACTCCATTACCCGTCTGGCAAGGGCACACAATACGGTGGCTCCGGCCTCCGGTAAAGTATTATCAGGTGGTGTGGAGGCGAATGCAATGCAAAAACCTAAACAATTTTTTGGCGCTGCCCGTAAAATTGAGAATGGTGGCTCATTAACCATTATCGCTACTGCACTGGTTGATACCGGCAGTAAAATGGATGAGGTGATCTTTGAAGAATTTAAGGGAACCGGTAATATGGAATTGCAGCTTGACAGGAAACTGTCCAACAGGCGTATCTATCCTGCTATTGACCTGGTAGCATCTTCTACCCGCCGGGACGATCTGCTGCTGGACAAAGATGTGTTGCAAAGAATGAACCTGCTCCGCGTATATCTTACCGACATGAATACCGAAGAAGCAATGAGAGAGCTGCAGAACCGGATGAAGGGAACGAAGAGCAATGAAGAGTTTTTGGCGAGCATGAACAGGTAACCCCTGATTAAGTTGATTCAAATGATTTGAATGATAAAGAAAAGGCTGGTGTATGACATCGGCCTTTTTTAATTTTGAAAAAATTATGGCGATCGAGAAATTACATATTGAACAATTTTTTGAGCTGGCAAAGCAACATCCTGTCATAGATGTTCGCAGCCCGGGAGAATATAAACATGCGCATATACCTGGAGCACATAGTTTACCATTATTTACAGATGAGGAAAGAAAAGTTGTCGGCACTGCTTACAAACAACAAAGCCGTGAACAGGCAATCAAGATCGGGTTGGATTTCTTTGGCCCGAAGATGAGGAAGATGGTGGAGGAAGTTGAGTCGTTAGTCAATAGTCGGGAGTCAGGATCCGACTCCGAACTCACGACTCACGACTCACGACTTGTTCTTCTCTACTGCTGGCGTGGTGGCATGCGTAGTGCAGGTGTTGCCTGGTTACTGGACTTATATGGTTTTAAGGTTTTTACCCTCATTGGCGGTTATAAAAAATTCCGCAACTATGTGTTGGATACATTCAAACTCCCTTATCAATTAAACATAATTGGAGGTTACACCGGTTCGGGAAAAACGGAGTTATTAAAATCATTGCAACAAAAAGGAGAGAAGGTTATTGACCTGGAAGCCATCGCTAATCATAAAGGTTCTGCCTTTGGCAATATCGGAATGCCGAACCAGCCAACGCAGGAAATGTTTGAGAATATAGTAAGCTGCGAATTAAGGAAGTATTCTGAAATCCCCCCTTCGGGGGGTGGGGGGGCTGCCATCTGGCTCGAAGACGAATCTCAACGCATCGGGCTGGTCAATATCCCGGGTGACCTTTGGAAGAGCATGCGGCAGTCCCCTGTATATTTTCTCGATATTCCTTTTGAAGAAAGGCTGAAACATATTGTGCAGGAATATGGCCAGTTGGACCCCGAAAAAGTGATTGCTGCTATTACCCGGATTTCTCAAAAATTGGGCAATTTGAATACAAAAACGGCTATTTTACTGCTAAAAGAGGGCAAAATCATCGAAAGTTTCGACATATTGCTGAAATATTACGATAAGCTTTATTTCAAGTCTTTGCACAATCGGGAAGGGATAAATTCGTTATTACATACAGTTGCATGTAAATCCGTAACCCCCGAAAATACCAGCCCTCTTGTTCTGCATTTCCAGCATCAATATCAAACATCTTAAGCTTACGGCGTTATTCTTATTATCACCGCTGTTCTTTTTTGCTCAATCACTTACCGGTCTCTGGACAGGAGCGTTGAGCAATGACAGCGCCACCATCCGGAAAGATCAGTCATTTGAAATTGCGCTGACGGAATACAGGGGCAAAGTATACGGTTACTCCCGCAGCGAGTTTATTGTTAATGACACTTTGTATTACATTGTAAAAAGGGTGAGGGGTAGCATTGAAGGTTATCTCTGTGAAGTAACAGACGATGATATTATTGCTTACAACTTTCGTGGAAAACTGGATAAGGGAATAAAAGTGACCAGCATTTTTCGCCGTAATCAAACAGACAGCACCTGGTATCTGGATGGCACCTGGAAAACAAATGCCACCAGGAAATATTATGCCGTAACAGGCAAAGTTGGTTTACAAGAAGAAAAAGACTTGAATGCATCAAAGCTTTTTCCACACCTGGAAGAGCTGAACCTGGCGAATGATGTGGCTTTTTATAAAGAAAGAAAAGAAGGTCCCGTCATTGTTAAAGTCGCTCATCCGGAAAAAATAAAAACCGAATACAATGACCGGCCGCAGCCTATAGTAATCAATAATGATATTGCTGTTGTCCCTCTCCAACCAAACTTACAAAAAGCAGAAGCCGGGCCTGTTCCTGTTTCATCTAACGAAACAATTGATGACATTGTAAAAGTTGAGACTCTGGTAGAACTGCATACTGAAAAAAAGCCTGTTGCCGATTTACCAAAAACCGGCATAAAAAATATTCCTGCCGCAACAGTTTCAATTATCCCGGTATCAGTAACGAAAACAATTGCTGAAACTAAAAAGCCTGAAGTAATTATAACGCCTGACAAAACGAATACATCTGTTGCAACAAATCCTGATACAGAAAAGAAAGAAACTCACCCGAATATCCAGGTCGAACAGGTAAAATCGGAGCCAATTGCTATAACAGTGGTAGAACAGGAACAGCCTGTTATTAAAGATCAACCATCTTCTATAAAGCAACCCGAAGCAATTATAAATAAGCCCGATACAAAAACTGTAACTGTTGTAAACAATCCTGATAAAGAAAAGAAAGAAACCCGTGCGGATGACCCTGTCAGTCAGGTAAAATCAGAACCCATTGCAAAAACGGTGACGAAACAGGAACGGCCTGTTGTAAAAACCCCGCCACCGTCAACAAAGCAACCTGATGCAATTGTAAAGAACCCCGATACAAAAAGCGTAGCTGTTATAAACAATCCTGTTACAGAAAAAAAAGCAGCCCGTACGGATTACCCTGTCGGCCAGGTAAGATCTGAGCCCCTTGCTAATACAGTAGTGAAACAGGAAAAGCCTATTGCAAAAACCCAGTCGTTGCCAACAAAGCAACCTGATGCAATTGTAAAGAAGCCCGATACAAAAACTGAAGTTGTTGTAAATAATCCGGTTCGGGAAAAGAAAGAAGCCGATCCGGTTAGTAAGCCGATACTTCCGGAAATTAAGAAGCCAATTGCTGATGTAACCGTTACGGCCGCTGTGATTGAAGGAAGAAAATCAGAGTTCTCACAGATTGTAAATTTTAAAGCCGATAGCCTGGAATTATCTCTATATGACAACGGTGAAATTGATGGTGATACAGTGAGTGTATTTATGAATGGTGAAGTGCTTATGTCGAGGCAGGGGTTGAAAGCAAGTGCGATCAAGAAAACCATTTACATCACAGCGGCAAACGAAGAGTTTACCCTGGTAATGTTTGCAGAAAATTTAGGTAAATATCCTCCCAACACAGGACTGCTGGTAGTTCATGATGGAGAAGATGTTTATAATCTCCGCTTCAGCTCCGATTATCAGAAAAGTTCCGGGATAGTATTCAGGAGAAAGAAATAAGTATCACGCAAAGACGCCAAGTTAAATATGTAAGTCGCAAAGAATTGTTTAGTCTTTGCGCCTTTGCGTGAATTTTTTTATCCGAAATTTGCGAAATGATAGAACAAAAAGATTTTTCGAAAATCCCCCCTTCGGGGGGTTGGGGGGGCCGGCTTACTCAATACTCTCACGGCGCAGGTTGCGGCTGTAAGATCTCTCCAAAAGTTTTAGATGAAATTCTGAAAAGCAATATTGTATTGCCTGACAATAATAAATTGCTTGTTGGCAATCATAGTAAAGATGATGCGGCTGTTTATGATCTTGGGAACGGAATGGCGTTGATCTCGACCACAGATTTCTTTATGCCCATTGTGGATGATGCTTTTGATTTTGGTAGAATCGCCGCAGCCAATTCCATCAGCGATGTGTATGCCATGGGCGGAAAACCATTGATGGCTATTGCTATACTCGGCTGGCCGGTGGAGAAATTGCCTGTTGAAATGGCACAAAAAGTAATTGAAGGCGGAAGAACCATTTGTGCTGAAGCCGGCATTCCATTGGCAGGCGGCCATAGCATTGATTCGCCGGAACCGATCTTTGGTTTGGCCGTAACAGGTATTGTGCCGATAGAAAATTTGAAGAAGAACAATACCGCACAGGAAGGCGATTATTTGTTTCTCACAAAGCCCCTTGGTGTTGGCATTTTATCTACCGCACAAAAAAGAGGTTTGTTGAAAGAGGAACATTTGCCGATGATGATTGAACAAATGACGGCACTGAATAAAATAGGCGAGGAGTTGGGAAAGATAAAAGGAATAACCGCCATGACCGATGTAACGGGTTTTGGTTTGCTGGGGCATTTAATTGAAATGGCCGAAGGCAGCGGACTAAGTGCTGAAATTTATTATGATAAAATACCGATTGCCGCAGGAGTGAAGGAATATATTGCACAACGAATTTTTCCTGATGCAACGACAAGAAACTGGAGCAGCTATAGTGATAAGGTGAAATTTGAAAAGGAAGTTAATGTGATGGAGGCATTTACTTTATTGCCAGACCCGCAGACGAATGGTGGGTTGTTGGTGAGTGTGGGGGAACAGCAACTGGAAAATGTAAAGAAAATAATGACTCAATATAATTCGCCTGAAGCCATGACCCCAATAGGAAAGATGATACTTACTGGTGAGAAAAGAGTTTATGTAAAATAATTATTTGAGGCATCTTGTTCTAGATATAATTAAAAAAATGAAAGCGATCACTTTAATTCTTTCCTTAATTATTTGCCGTTTGGGGTTTTCGCAAGTCGATAATAACTCCCTTATTAAGGACGATTCGGTAAATCTTTATGTATTTATCGGAGAAAAAATATCACTTATCAAGTTCGACCCAAATAAAGATTTGGAAAAAAACGGAAGACTTCAGATAGATTCCGTTTCAGGAGATACAATGGTTTTTAAGGGCTATGTTGTGGATAACGCCTTTGATGCGAAGTATAAAGTTGTCGGGTCTGTTTTTAATGATTTAAAGGTCGATACTATTGATTTTAAAGTATATGATCACTACGGAAGACCTGCTTTTGAAAAGTACCAGACAGTCCTTTTGTATATTTCAAAAAGCAAGGAGGGAGATCATTTTTTTCATCAAAAGTATATGTTTGATGTTTTGATTAAAGATAAAAACGGGAACTGGAGAGGGAAAAATGGGGAATCAATTAAGGAACTGTTTGATTTAAAGAAAAATAGCGTTTTAAAGGCAAGAGGAATTTTTTAATCCCTTCTCTCCAAAAATACCTCCGCCATCATACACCTCACACTACCACCCTCCACTTCTTCAATAGTTGGTACAGCAATGGGTAAAAGTTTTGCGTAAGCTTCCAGCATTTGTTTTTGTTCTTTCCGTAATGAATCAAATGCGGTCTGGCTCATGATTAATAATTTTTCTTTTTTATTATTATTTACTAATAACATATTACCCGCAAAGCTGTGCATCTGTTCTCTTGTAATGGCTATAATGCTGTGGCCGGTTGACTCCAGCAGTTGCCGCACGGCTATCAGTTCCCATTCTTCATCAATGGCTTCTTCACAAAGCACAGCAAAATTTTCTCCCAGTGTCATTACTACATTGGTGTGATAAACGGGATAGCCGTTTTTATCTGTAGCTAAAAATACAATAGCCTGGTAACCGTTTGTTGCAGCAAACTTTTCAAGCACAGAAAGATTTGTTCTTTCAGACACGGCCGCATAAATCATTTTATTATCATGATCTATCACCATGCTTCCGGTTCCCTCCAAAAATCTTCCTTCAGCTTCGTATTCACTCCAGTCCTGTACATCTTTTACAATAAATTTTTCTGAAAGTGCTTGTAAAATATCATCTCTTTTCTCGGGTCGCCTGCTGGGCGCATACATAGGATACACATAAACCAATCCGTCCGGCGATGTGCTAAGCCAGTTGTTGGGAAAAATGGCGTCTGGTTTTGGGGGTTCTTTGGTATCGTCAATCAGCATTACGTTAATATCATGGTTTCTTAGTGTTTGTACCATGTTATCAAACTCTGTCAAAGCTTTTCGCTGTAGTTCTTCTTTACTGGTTCCGGATCTCGATTGAAAATAATTATTGACTGCCGTTTCTTCATTAAATCCAAAAGCAGCGGGACGAATCATTAATATGGTGGGGGCAAGGGGCATAGTAAGGGGTGGCACGGTTTAAAACCGTGTCACCCCTGTAAGGCGTCAATTTTTTTTGCCAGCTTGTAATCCTTATCGGTAACAATATCTCCTGCATCATGTGTGTTGAGCCAGATTTCTATAGTGTTATAAACATTCGTCCAAAGCGGATGATGATCCATCTTCTACGCTTCAATGGCCACTCTTGTCATAAAAGCAAATGCCTCACTGAAGTTTTTGAATTGGAATTTCCGGTATAACTTGTTTTCAACTTCTTGCCACATACAATTATGTTTTATTGTTGCTTAATCAGGGCTGAAGCCCTGTTTCGTTGTTGGTTTGTATAACCCCGGCATTAATGCCGGGGTTAATCATGTTCGTTCCTGAAGGGCTTTAGCCCTGATAATTAATATCATCAAAACACAAGATGTTCTTTGTTCTTTATCTTCTCGTTTGTCAATTCCAACACCAATTGTACACTGTTGATGGTTTTGATGGTTTGAATAGTTTCCTGCAATGATTCATCGCTTACTTCATCTCCCTTCATCAGCCATAAAAAGTCAAGGTGCTTGAATTCAGGTAATAAATATTCTCCGTCAAACTGGTTGTTGTAAACATAATGCGATAAGAAACGGGTTGGCTCGCAATATTCATAAACAGTAAAAAAATAACTCCGCTTTTTTTTGGTGAGTTGTATTTCCAGGTCATTGTTGATCCGGAAGTTCAGGCCAATGGTACTGTTGAGGTGCCAGCAAAACTGGTAATCTTTTACGGAAGCCATAATACCAAGCAGCCGGGTATCGTCAAAAAATTCATCGGTAAGTTTTACGGTATTAAGGACCAGTTTGGGGTTGCGGTCTGACATGTTATTAATTTAATTTGTCCAACAATAATGCAACAAATTATTAATTAATAATTATTAATTAATAATTAAAACTCCACAGTAGCCTCCAGGATTTCATTACCCCGTTTAAATTTTACTTTGGTCTTTTCCCCTTTCTTGAATTTACCAAGAGCCTGCATGTAGTTTTCCAACGAAGAAATATTGTTTTCTCCCAACTGAATAACGATGTCTCCTGCCTGTAGTCCTGCTTTTTGCGCCGGCTTACCATCGGTTACTCCATCAGCCCTTACTCCTGTGCCGGCAAATGTATAATCCGGCATAATGCCCATGGAAACGCTGAACCTGGCAGAAGTGGTGGTTTGTATTTCCCTTGTTTTGGTAAAAGCAAGCCTTGGTTTATCGTTTAGTGATTCTATTACTGAATAAATATGCTGAAGAACAACCCCCTCGCCGGTATAATTGATCTTATCCGCATCATCGGATGGTTTATGATAATCAGTATGCAAGCCGGTAAAGTAAAATAGCACAGGAATATCTTTTCTGTAAAAAGAAGTATGATCGCTGGGGCCGGTGCCGCTGCTGTCAAATTTGATTGTTAATGATGGAGCAGATTTTTTTACAACGTTCGTAAGATTATAATAATACTTGCTGATAACATTTGACCATTCCGGTGAAGTACCATATCCTCCAATAGTTACAACTTTCGTACTGTCATTCAGCCTTCCAAGCATGTCCATATTAATCATGTAATTGACAGTCTTCAGGTCAATCGTTGGATTCTCTGTAAAATATTTTGAACCAAACAAACCCAGTTCTTCACCTGAAAAAGCAATGAACAGGTAATTATTATTAGTAGCCTTAGAATATTTTAGTTTTCTGGCCAACTCTATCAATGCTGCTGTACCGCTTGCATTATCATCGGCGCCATTATGAATAGCCTGTTCATGGGTTGTGTTTCTTGAATTTCCATCTTCACCATAGCCCAGGTGGTCAAAATGTGCACCCAGTATTATTGTAGTGGCAGCCCTGTTATCAATATAGCCAATCACGTTGTGTCCAAGCCTGTTCTTTTCGCTGATTGATGTTCTCAGTTTTATATTCAGTGTAGCCATTTTATCTGAGAAATATTTTTTTGCAGCATCTTTTGAAACATACACTGCAGGAACGGCCAATTTTTCTGATTTGTCTTTCGGGTCAAAGGACAGTTTATCATCAATGGATGAAGTATTAAAAAAAATCATGGCGATGGCTCCCCGGTCATTTATTCCCTTAAAACTGGTGCGGATATAATCCACAAGGTCAAAATGCGGATTGTCTTTATTTGTTTCCAGTGTTTCTTTTAAATCAAAAAACCAGGGCATGCCCACTTCCTGCAGGGCTACGGATGGCAATGCTTCTATTTTTTGGTCGGGACAAAAAGGAAACGGGAAAAAATCTTTTTTAACTTCAAGCTTGTTGCCATTTATTATTAATTCTGTGACTTCATCTATCTGTTTGCCATCATTTACCGGAAAACTTTGCGGATAAGATTCAGTTCCTTTCGGAATCAACCCGATTGCTTTGAATTGATTGCTGATATATTCCATCGCCAGTTCTTCACCTTTGGTTCCTGTTCGCCTTCCTTCTAATTTATCATCAGCGAGGTACTGAATATGTGTTTTAAGGTTATTGACTGTTTGTAAATCGGTTTTACTGATATTCTTTGGCCCGGAGCATGAAGCAAACAGCAATACTATTAAAAGAGATTTTGAAAAAAAGGAGTACATAATTAGTTGTTGTGTGGCAAAGTTATTGGAGTGATGACAGCTTTGCTGTTATTTATTGTAAAAATTTTATGCAGCCTCACCCCAAAAATGTTTCTGATTTTTGTAAACTCTGATCCCCTCTCCGGCCGGAGAGGGGGGTGCGAAGTCTCTGCCATTAATACACCATGTTGGGGTGGGGCGTTGATGCCCAAAGAACGGGACGCTGATTACCAAAAACTTCTCCCGGTACAGTTGTTTAAAAATCGCAAATCGTAAGGTTGTTTGCCCCTGCCATTTTACATTTGCAGACTTTGCATAAAGGTGAAAAACGATAAGCTCCATATTGCTTTGGTGGGAAATCCCAACAGTGGAAAAAGTTCACTTTTTAACTGCCTTACCGGCCTTCATCAAAAAGTGGGCAATTTTCCGGGTGTAACTGTTGATAAAAAAACCGGAACTACTTTTTTGGCCGGGAAGCTGGCTGCTGAAGTGATTGACCTGCCCGGCACCTACAGCCTATATCCCCGCAGGGAGGATGAATGGGTAAGTTATAAAGTATTGTTGAAACAGGATGCCTCTTTGAGAGCCGATCTGGTGGTGGCCGTTGCAGATGCCAGCAGCCTGAAACGCAACCTGCTTTTCTGCACCCAGTTAATTGATTTAAAAGTGCCCGTAGTAGTTGTTCTTACTATGATGGACCTGGCCCGGCGAAAAGGAATCAAGATCGATATAGCAGCGCTGGAAAGAGAATTAGGCGTTCCCGTGGTGGCTGTAAATCCAAGAAAAAATAAAGGAATTGCTGAATTAAAAAAAGCAATTACACTTACAGCACAACAATCCTACAAAATGCCGGTCAGGGATTTTATTGATAATAAAGCGCTGGCCGAATCTTCAGTTAATGACATTAAACAACAATTCCCTGAATTAAGCGATTACACAGCTATTCATTATCTCATCAATCATGAATCATTTGATTTGAATGAGACCATGCAGCAAACCATTGAAAGTATTGAACAGAAAAATAATTTCAATCCCACCAAAACACAGGCAGAAGAAATTCTGCAGCGATATGGCCGCATCAAACATATCATGCAGCAGTCCGTATCTGAACCTGACCCTTTGCAAAAATCATTATTTACGGAAAAGCTTGATAATGTTTTGTTGCACCGGCGCTGGGGTTACTTAATACTGTTAGCTGTATTATTCCTCTTATTTCAAAGTGTATTCTGGCTGGCACAGTATCCGATGGATTGGATTGAATTGGGCTTTGCCAAACTAAGCCAGTTCCTTTCTGTTTCATTGCCCGATAACCGATGGACCGACTTATTAATAAATGGTTTGATAGCGGGCCTGAGTGGCATACTGATGTTTGTGCCACAGATCATGATTTTATTCGGCTTAATTACGTTGCTGGAAGATTCGGGCTATATGGCCCGTATCAGTTTTTTGTCGGACCGGCTGATGCGAAGTGTTGGTCTCAACGGAAAAAGTGTGATGCCGATGATCAGCGGTTTTGCCTGTGCTGTGCCGGCTATCATGAGTGCAAGAAATATTGAAAACCGGAAAGAAAAATTGTTGACGATTCTAATCACTCCGCTGATGAGTTGTTCAGCAAGATTACCTGTCTATACCATTTTAATCGGACTTGTTATTCCCAAGACATTCCTGCTTGGTTTTCTTGGCGTGCAGGGCCTTGTGATGATGGGTTTGTACTTACTGGGATTAGTTATGGCTTTGATTGTTTCTTATGTTGCCAAATGGTTTATTAAAATAAAAGAAAAAAGTTTTTTTATCCTGGAATTACCGACTTACCGCTCACCAAGGTGGGGTAATGTGTTGCCGGCCATGATCAGTAAGGCAAGAATTTTTGTTTTTGATGCCGGTAAGGTCATTATGATAATCAGCCTGCTGTTGTGGGCTCTTTGTTCATTTGGGCCTGGCAATAAAATGCAGCAGCTTTCTCAAAAATATGAGCAATTAAGATCGCAACCTGGCGCTAATGTAGTACAGCTGGGCAAAGAATATCAAACCGTGAAGCTGGAAAATTCATACGCCGGCATTTTGGGAAAAACAATTGAGCCCGCAATTGCTCCTCTCGGTTATGACTGGAAAATAGGTATTGCCCTTATCACTTCATTTGCGGCAAGAGAAGTATTTGTTGGCACCATGGCTACCTTGTATAGTGTTGGTGATGATGATAATAGAGGAAGCCTGTTGCTGAAAGAAAAAATGAAAGAGGCTGTGCGGCCTGATGGAAAACCTGTTTTTAACCTGGCAACGGGTTTATCGCTGATGATATTTTATGTTTTTGCCATGCAGTGTATGAGCACCCTGGCTGTGGTAAAAAGAGAAACAAGGGGCTGGAAGTGGCCTATCATCCAGTTGCTGTATATGACAGGCTTGGCTTATCTGATGAGTTTGCTGGTGTACCAGCTTTTTAAATAATCCTACTTTACTGTTGATTCACTATCGATCCGGCAAGTTCAGTACACAAATAAATACAAGTTGATTGCCTACGGCAAATTCATAACTTATTCGTGTAATTCGTAGCTAAAATCCTTTTTTGCCATTCACTGCCGGCGTTGTCTGCATATTCATGTAATCAAACACCATATTACAAAACGCCTTTATCCCTGTTTTCATACCGCTTTCATCAATTCTGAAATCAGGCGTGTGATGAGGAAAAGCGGCATTTCGGTCTGTTCCCTTTGTCATGCCTCCAATAAAAAAGAAAAGAGATGGAACTTTTTCGGCGAAATAAGAAAAGTCTTCAGCGCCTGTTACTGCTTCAGCCTCAATTACATTTTCTGCTCCGGCTGATTTAATAAAACTGGCGACCATTTTCTTAGTCAGCTCAGGATTATTATATGTTACCAGTGTTTTACTTTCGATCATTGTTTCAGCAGTAGCGCCGGAAGCTTCTGCGATTTTAGATGCAGTTAGTTTAACTTTTTCATGAATGGTGCGTTGCATACCTGTATCCAACGTACGGATAGTGCCTGTCATTTTTACTTCTTCGGGAATGATATTGGCTCTTACGCCCCCATCAATTACACTTACAGAAATAACAGCAGCATTTTTGGTAAGTTCAGTCTGGCGACTGATGATGGTTTGCAGTCCGCTTATTATTTGTGCTGAAACTACAACAGGGTCGATTCCGAACCAGGGTTGTGAACCATGTGTTTGTTTGCCCTTCACTTTTATGGTAAACCAGTCTGATGCAGCCATAAAGCCTCCGCTACGGTATTTTATTTTTCCGGCTTCTGTTAGAGAGTTGATATGCAAACCAAACATCACATCCACTTTCGGATTTTCCAATACCCCTTCTTTTATCATCAGGGGTGCGCCGCCTTCTTCCCCTTCCGGAGGGCCTTCTTCCGCAGGTTGAAAAATAAATTTCACGGTTCCTTTTAATTCATTTTTCATGCCTGCTAAAATTTCTGCCACACTCAAAAGCATTGCTACATGAGTATCGTGACCGCATGCATGCATCACTCCTACTTCTTGTCCGTTATAAGTTGATTTTATTTTTGATGCATATGGCAAATCAACTCTTTCAATTACCGGCAATGCATCCATGTCGGCACGAAGTGCAATACATGGCCCGGGTTTGACTCCTGTTAAAACACCAACTACTCCTGTTTTACCAACCTGTTCTTTCACTTCAATACCTAAGGAACGCAGATGGCTGGCAATAATTTTTGCTGTGCGGAATTCATTATTCCCCAATTCCGGGTGTTCATGCAAATCTCTTCGCCATGCAATGCATTTACTTTCTATTTTATCTGCTGCTGCATTAATTTTTGCAGACATATCATTCGTTGTTTTTTGAGCAAAAAGAAATGTTGATTGAAATAACAGGAAAAGTGGCAGGGCCTTTCTCATTTTTTTAAATTTTGATGAATTTACAGGAAATGCTGATTAAGCCATAATCATTCTCCCCTTTCTTTATTTTATTTATATTTAAGCTCCCATGCTGTTGCGCCATATTCCTTTTCTCCGGGCTGTGTTCCTGCATAGTATTACCGCTTTTGGCGGACCGCATGGTCATATAGGGATGATGATGAAAACTTTTGTGCGGCAACGTCCTTACGTTACTGAGCAGGAGTTGATGGAATACAACGCATTCTGCCAGTTACTTCCCGGCGCATCCTCTACACAAACCCTTACATTGATTGGCTATAAAAGGGGTGGGGTTCCTTTGGCAGTATTAACCTTAATAATCTGGATACTACCTGCTTCTATTTTGATGGGGGCTTTGTCTTTTTTATTGGGATATATTGACCAGCGGAAATTAGGTACCGACATTTTCAAATTCATTCCGCCAATGGCAGTAGGGTTCCTGGCGTATGCAGCGTTCACGGCTTTCCCTCTTGCTATTAAAAATACCATTACCCGGATCATTATGCTGTTGGGTGCAGCTTCAACCTATTTCCTATTTGGACAGCCATGGGTAATCCCGGCCCTGATCATTTCTGCAGGCATCGCCACCAACTTCAGCCGGATACGTATCCCGCAAACCGAACAAAAACCACGAAAAATCAAATGGTGGAATTTCTGGCTTTTTGGTATCATATTCATCACGGCCGGTATTGTAAGTGAATTGGCCAGGCAGGATAACTGGCCCAATCGTAAACCTATCAACCTCTTTGAAAATACATATCGGATGGGTAGTCTGGTCTTTGGCGGCGGCCAGGTACTGATACCCATGATGTATGAGCAATGGAGCGTACGTCCGGAAGAAGAAAAGATAAAAGTAAGAAACCCTAACGCTATTCAGATTGACGAAAATGATATGTACACCGGAATGGGGATAGTACGGGCGATGCCGGGTCCTGTTTTTTCTATTGCTTCATTTACGGGTGGGCTTGCATTAAGAGATATGGGAGGGTCTCAGGAGGAAAAAAACATGATGCAGCTATTGGGTTGTTTCATTGGCATGGTTGCTATTTTTCTCCCCAGCGCCTTACTGGTGTTGTTCTTTTTTCCTATTTGGAACAACATGAAAAAATATGCTGCTGTTTACCGTTCCCTGGAAGGAATTAATGCGGTTGTCGTTGGAATAATGATTGCTTCGACATTATATATGATGAAGGATATTTCATTTTCCGAGGTAAAACCCGTTAGCAGTTTGATAAGTGTCCTTGCCATCCTGGGAACTTTTCTGCTGCTGAATTTCACCAGGATTGCTGCTCCGTTTATTGTTATAGCGTGCCTGTTGCTTGGATATTTTTTCTGATACTATTTTTTATAATATCCTCCTTTTTCTATCTCTTCAAGAACTTTTTCAGGAATCATATACCGCACAGATTTTCCCTCTTTAATATACTTACGTAGTTGTGTAGACGATAATTGAAGTAATGGCGCATCAAGAACATGAAGATTGGCGCCGATATTATTTTCTGCCTCAAAGCCGGGTCTTTTATAAACATAAAGGGGATAATTTTTTACAATCACTTCATAATTTTTCCATTTATGCAGGTTTTGAAAACTGTCGCTTCCCATGATGAGGCAGAATTCGTGTTCAGGATATTTATCTGCCAGGTATGCCAATGTAGCTGTGGTGTAAGATGGCTTTGGCAATGTGAATTCAATGTCGGATGCTTTTATCCGGATATCATCTTCGGTAGCAAGACGCACCAGCTGCAAACGATGATACTCATTTAATAAATTGGATCCCTCTTTAAATGGATTTTGTGGGGAAACAACAAACCATACTTTTTCGATTTCAGTTTCGTTCAGAAGGTGATTTGCAATGATTAGATGAGCAACATGAACAGGATTGAAAGAGCCAAAATATAAACCTATTTTCATTTAATACGTTTATAATCAATCATTTATATCTACAAATATATGTTCCGCTTCGTTGAGCCGAAGGCTGAGATGATAGCCCGCAACTCTTACAGATATAGGATCTCCCAGCGGAGCAATTTGTTCCAAAAGGATTCTTTCGCCAGGTATGCATCCCATTTCCATTAATTTCAGAGAAAGTTCATTGCTTTTGAATTCTTTAATAATTCCCTCCTGCCCTGGTTTCAATTCAGATAATCTGATTATCATCTATATTTTTATTAGTACAAAACTACTCTTGCAATTTTGTTTTTCTTTACGAATTTTGAAAATATGACTCTTTCGGCTTCAAAATCAAAAGTTTGTTTCTTTTTTCAGGACGCGAAAGCTAGCCTGACCGACAGAATCAATTTAAAGAAACACATTCGGTTCATTTTCAATAATGAGGGCAAGAAATTAGAATCTCTTAACTACATTTTCTGCACTGATATAGCTTTGTTGGAAATTAACCGAAAATACCTGAAACATGATTTCTACACAGACATTATTACTTTTGATCTTTCAGAAACTGAAACAGTTCGGGCAGAAATCTATATTAGCCTGGACCGGGTCAGAGAAAATGCGCTAAAGCTTGGAATTTCATTCAAATCCGAGCTTCACCGGGTTATTTTTCATGGAATATTGCACTTGTGTGGATACAATGACAAAACCATCGCGGAAAAGAAGAAAATTCGGGAAAAAGAAGACTATTATCTCAATAAATACAATTTGAGGCTTTCATCATCATCCTAGATCCTAGCTTCGGTTCCCCTTAGTTTTCACTCTTTTAGCCCAAATCACCAAAGAGTCAAGCTTCCCAAAATGGATTTACACATAGGGGCAGACCCTCAGCTTTAGAATATAATTTTTAAGCAATGTTCCACGGGACACTGTTTCAGCCTGAAACAGTGTCCCGTGGAACATTTATATTTGCTAAAAAAGAGAATGACTAGAAAAAAATGGTCTTCCAAAACAGAAGTCACTCCGGCATTATTAAAATTTAGGGAGAAAAGAAAATGGCAAATAAACTTAAGGCGATATGTGTTTGACAAAGGTAATTGCGTGCCTTATGCCCCTTACTTTGGGCTAGATATCCAAAGCCTGCGTAAATGGTTTGAGGTTCAATTTGAACCTGGGATCGGTTGGGATGATTTCGCTTCTAAGTGGCAATTTGACCACATAATCCCAGTTACATATTTTGATTTTTCAAATGAAAATGAACTTAAAATGTGCTGGAACTTCACCAATATTCGGGTAGATGTATTTCAGCGAAACAATAACAGGGGAAATAGACTGGATTTTCAGGCAGCAAAAGGATATTTTAAAACTCTTTATAAAAAAACCCTTTATGCGCCTTGCCTAAAATTACTTAATAAAATTGATAGCCTTGAACTATCCGAAATTGTTAGTACTGAAAAGCAAGAACTCTTCATAAAAGAAAACAGGGGTTACCTGGACATGATTGAGAATTATTCTGCATTCGAATTCGAATTACTTAATAATGGCCGCACTATTGAAGAAGTCAATAAAGAAATAGAGTTCTTTAAAAAGTTAGAAAAGTAGCGGTTGTAACAAGATAACTTTGCAAACTTATGTTTCCCGAATACGATATAATAGTGGTAGGCGCCGGTCATGCCGGCTGTGAGGCTGCAGCCGCTGCTGCAAATCTTGGTTCCCGTACTTTGTTGATAACCATGAACATGCAGACCATTGCCCAAATGAGTTGCAATCCGGCAATGGGAGGAATTGCAAAAGGCCAGATAGTGCGGGAAATAGATGCTATGGGTGGTTATTCAGGAATTGTGACGGATCTTTCTACCATTCAATTCCGGATGTTGAACAGGAGTAAGGGTCCGGCTATGTGGAGCCCCAGGGCACAAAACGATCGGGTGCTTTTTTCCATTAAATGGCGGGAAATGCTTGAGCAAACCCCGAATCTTGATTTTTACCAGGATATGGTAAAAGGACTATTGATAAAAGATGGAAAATGCACTGGAGTGGTAACAGGTTTGGGACATGAAATAAATGCAAAATCCGTGGTACTTACCAATGGAACTTTTTTGAATGGAATCGTTCATATCGGGGAAAAAAATTTTGGCGGAGGAAGAATGTCAGAAAAAGCTGCTACCGGCATTACAGAACAATTGGTATCTATCGGTTTTGAAAGTGATAGGCTGAAAACCGGAACACCCCCAAGAATCGATGGCCGCAGCCTCGATTACAGTAAAATGGAAGAACAGAAAGGGGATGATGAAATTGTTGGCTTTTCTTTTTCAGAAACAGAAAAACCAAAACATCAAAGAAGTTGCTGGATAACTTATACCAATCAAACAGTTCATGATGTTTTAAAAACCGGGTTTAGCAGAAGCCCTATGTTTGCCGGACGAATTGATGGGGTGGGGCCAAGATATTGTCCGAGTATTGAAGATAAAATCAACCGCTTTGCAGAAAGAGAAAGACATCAGCTTTTCATTGAACCTGAAGGATGGAATACAGTTGAGATTTATGTGAACGGATTCTCTACATCATTACCGGAAGAAGTACAATACGAAGCGCTTCGTAATATAGTGGGTTTTGAAAAAATAAAAATGTTTCGCCCCGGTTATGCAATAGAATATGATTTCTTTCCTCCTACACAATTAATGTACACGCTTGAAACAAAGTTGGTACAAAATTTATTTTTTGCCGGTCAAATAAACGGCACTACCGGATATGAAGAAGCCGCTTGCCAGGGATTAATGGCCGGTATCAATGCACATCATAAAATAAAAAACCTGGAGCCGGTTATTCTGAAAAGAAGTGACGCATATATCGGCGTGTTGATTGATGATTTGATCAGTAAAGGAACCCGGGAACCTTACAGGATGTTCACATCAAGGGCAGAATTCAGAACATTGCTCAGGCAGGATAATGCTGATTTACGATTGACAGAATTAAGCTATCGTCTTGGTCTTGCTTCGCAGGAAAGAATGGATAAAGTGGTAGAGAAAAGAAATAGTGTAGAAAAAATAAAATCGATTTTAAAGGACTTTGCCATCGAACCCGAAGAAATCAATAAGTTTTTCACTTCTATAAACTCTTCCCCGATCACAGAAAAACAAAAAGCACAAAAGATATTGCTTCGTCCAGATGTGGAGTTGGATGAATTAGCTGATGCTTTGCCGGAACTAAAAGAAACATTAAAAGAATATTCAAAAGATGCGGTTGAACAAGCATCCATTCAAGTCAAGTATGAGGTGTACATCGAAAAGGAAAAAGAACTGGTGCAGCGCATGAGTCAGCTGGAAGAACTGGAAATACCCGAAACATTTGATTATAAAAAAATCATTTCTCTCGGTAACGAAGCAAGGGAAAAATTAACCCGCATCAAACCCCGCACACTGGGACAGGCCAGCCGCATATCCGGCATTAATCCAAGTGATGTGCAGATACTAATGGTGTTTATGGGGCGGTAGGTTTATGCAACTTCTTTTAACTTCGGATAAGATAAGTCGGATTGTTGCAATTCAATCCTCCTCGTAATATCATTCAAAGAAGAAAGACGTTGTACGGTATAAGGAATTGTATCAAGCCCGGAAACAAAGCGCTGAATATAACTGTAAATACCAATCAGGCTACCAGCTTCCATTCCGGTTCCGGTGGTTTTATTGGTAATGAGCAGGGATAAGCCAATCACCAGCATCACCATTATTTCCATCACCCCAAAATTCCATGCTTCCTGATCGCTGATGCGTATCTGCCATTTTCTCAAATTGTCATAATGCTGGCGGATCAAATGACTGTTACCTGTGGTAATAATATCTACCTGCTTTTCCAACTCATCGTTTTTTTGCCAGTTGAGCTTGTTCATTCTCTTTCCATATAGGTAGCTGAGGCCAATCACTGGTAATAAAATACCAAGACATACCAGCACAACTGAAGTATCATAATAGAATAATAACAACAACGAACCCAATAAGCTGAATACCGCCTCCATTACATATGCAAGGTCGAATTCCAGGAAGTCAACAAATTCTCTTGCTAAGGTGGAATGGGCGCTAAGTTTTGATACATCGGACTTATTGTACCGGCGAGCCAGGAATTTTGTAACTAACGATGAGTAAATAGCGGAATAGATCCGTGTATCTAACCTGTGCCTTATTGTTCCAACAACGAGCCAGGCAAGATGAACGAAAGACAAAAGAATCAGTCCTTTATAGCTTCCATTAATTAAATCATTAACTGCAATCCCCAGGAAAAAGGGGCGCATCAGGTTGCCAATCATTTCAATGGAAAAAAGTATATAAGTAAGCCCCAGCCGGTAACGGTGCTGTTTCATGATCTGGCCCAGGATGGCAAAGCGAGACATAGCTTTTCTTATTATGATAAATCACATGGTTTCCGGAACCAACCGGAATGTCTAAAAAAATTTAGTGGAACGTTGGGCCTGAACGATCTGATAAAACAGGTCCGGATCATTTATTGCTTTTTACCCATACAACATTCAAACCTGCTTTTAAGACTTAGCAACGTCTCCCTGGTTTAATCGTTGCAGGTTTACTTCACGAATGGTTAACGAATTGTAAGAGATTCCCGATATTTCGCCTCGGCATTTAAGAGAGCCGCATCTGCAGTCAAAGGATTCCATATTTTCATCTAAGAACTGGGCATAATCCAGTGTCAATTCTTCGCCGGCTGATACATTTTTAATCGCAAATACATTGAGACCGTCAAAAGCGGTATTGGGGTCGCAACTGTGGTTTTGAGGAGCCCATTCGGACGGGTCATCATCCCAAAGAATAAAAAGTTCTTCGCTGACAGGATAGGCATAACGGCGGAAATGCATTTTTTCATCCTCATTCCAGTTCTTTTGAACATATCGTTTGGTTATGATGCGCTGTGCTTTGCCTTCTCCTTTAAAAATGATTTCGCCCTTTTTAATTTCCCTGTATGCATATATACCATAGCCGGCAATGGAATTGCCCTTCATTAAAAAGGGTTTCATTTTTCTTTGATGACGGGCAATGCCTTCTGCTATGATATGCCTTAAAAATCCACCTTGCCCGATACCATCATATTTCAAAACAAAATCCGCTGAGCCTTCGTAGCCGTCTTTATAAAAAACAGAACAAGTGAAGTTTATTTCGAGGAAATAAATCTCATTCTTATCATTCACCCTGAAATCCAGTCTTGCATAACCAACCCCGTTGAACCCTTTAAATATTTTTTCTGTTGCTGAACGGAGTTGCTTATCCAATTCCGGATCATTACAAGGTACATTGCAGTCAGGATGGAGTTCGGATGTCTTTAATGCGTATGTTTTAAATTCTCTTCCTTTGGGAAATAAATACTCCACGGGGCGAAAAACGGTACAACTGTGTTCGTCTGCGTTTGCTGCTACCAGTACAGTAAATTCTCTTCCGGCAATATACTCTTCCACCAACAGCGGGCCATACTCCTGCAAAATACTGATACACTTTTGCTGTAGTTCTATTTTATTATGTACAAGCGAATGCTCATCAACGCCAAGACTATCGCCTGCTTTAGCGGGTTTTACAAATAAGGGGAACGACAAGTGTTTTATCGCTTCTTCAATTTTGTTTAGTTCATCAATGATTACATAGCCCGGCGTTTTTATTCCTTCACAGTAGGCCAGGTATTTCATCACTTCTTTTGGCGGATCGTATAGTTTGGTAACCGGACCGGTAAACGGAATGTTTAATAATTCCATCGAATAAATAACATCAATACTTGGTATTTCCCATTCTAAATATCCTTCACAGAGGTTAACAAACACATCATACCCTTTTTTTCCAAGTTGCTTCAGCTGTTTGTAGGTGGTAAGTTTATTGAGAAACACATTGTGTACTTCATGCTCCGGTATTAATGCAGATAAATCTCTCGGGGGATCATAATTTTTATAATCAACCCCGGTGGTGGAATAGTCCGGTTGCAGTACACAAACTTTCATGCGCCACGAATCTATTTAATAAATGGATATATCAGCCATGAATGGATACTATTTTTACCACGTGCCACCCATATTAGAAAGGGGAGTTACCTGACCGTAACAGTCTTTTTGACTTTGCCGGCTTTATTTCTGCCAGCAACAACCGTCTTCACCATACTTCTCCTCAATGCGTCTTTCAGAATCTCAGCAATAATTTCGGTAAAGGAAACATCGGAAACCTTTAATATCGCCCCGATGGAGGTATAATCTTCGTCTTCGCTTAATCCGCATTGGGCATTTACTTCCAGCAAGTACAATTTGCCGGTTGCCGCGTCCTGGCGGATATCAATCCGGGTATAGCCTTTACCTCCACAGGATTTGTAGGCATCAAGGCTCAATTGTTTTAGTGCAGGAATCAGTGGCGGTTCGACGGGACTGTATTCATAAAAGTATGCGTTATCCGGCATCGGGTTTTCTTCTTCATATGTTTCCCAAAGACGATCGAAGGATAAAAATCTTTCAGATTCAGGCAATGATTCATGAAAAACCCTTTTTACCGGTTCATATACAATGCAGTTCTCCGGATCGTCAGAAGAGCCTGTTATAAATGTGGTGTATTCAGGTCCATTGATGAATTGTTCAACAAACAAACCATCAACCAGCAGGTTCCAACCATGATAACCCTTGTATATTTCTTTAACTCTATCGGACAATTCTTCTTCGGTTTGCACCACGTTTTTTACCGATACACCCATACTGCCACCTGAAACCGCCGGTTTAATAATAATCGGCGTCCCCACTCTTTTGCAAATTCCCTTTGTTGAGCCTTTTTTATCTGTAATCACTCTCCAGTTGGCCGTAGAAACGCCGGCTTTATCAAAAGCCTTCTTCATTGGTATCTTGGATGTTGTGGTATTGTAAAAATGAGCGTCGGAGCCTGTATATATCAGCCCACATTTTTCCAGTTCATGAATAACTGAGACTCCCGGTGTTCCATTCACTTCATCTCCATCGCAGAGATTTAATACCAATGGCGTTTTACCATTGGTGCTAACAGCAATAGATCGGATAATTGCGGCATAATTATCCATGGTGACTGGCTGCCATTTCCATTGGACCCTTAATTCCTCAAAAACCGCTGTATATTCTTTTATACTTTGGGAAAAATCATAATAGTGCTGAATATTGGGATCGTCCGATTCCAGGTGAGGGGCCAATACCCAAATCGTATATGGCTTCAGTAAACGAATGGCTTCAGCTGTCTTCATGTATTCAGGCTACTTTCTTCCTGGCCGAACGTTTGACCAGTTGTTGTTGAATAAAATCAGTAAGGCGGTATTTTTCCTGTGCCTCTTTGGACAGAAAAGCAGCTCCCCTGATCTCTCCCAAACAATGACGGCTTCCGCAATAACATCTGAATGACTGTGTCATCTTCCACTCGGTTGATGGATAGAAGAAGGTCATTTCCTCTTCGGGTCTCAGTCTCTTTAATGCTACCACCTGCATGGTTGTTGTATCAAAGAAAACATTGGGGTCGCAACCGTGGTTAATGTATTGCAGAAACTCCGGATGCAGGGTAATATGTTTCCGGATACCAACCTGAACGGTCAGGTATGTTGGCTCAGCAGAAATGGTGCTGGCAGAAAAATCTGCAATGATTTCGCCGGGCTGAAAGGAACGGAGAGCAAATAATGCATTTTGTCCGTTCGATAAATTTCTTCGCATCTCAGCAATTCCGTGATTGCTTATCGTGCGGTAAGCAGGGGTTGTAAGTGTTTCCATAAAATGAGTTAGTAAGTAATTAACCGAAAAGATATAGATAAACTTTTATGTAACAAATTTTATAACAACAAATGTGAATAATTAATCGCTAATGTGGAATATGAATGATGAATGATTCAAAGGTTTAATTATTCATGTCATCATCATTAAGTCTGTTCATCATTCATTATAGATATTAGCAACTGATTCATTATACATTTGTCATTTGCTTTTATAATAAACATTGGCCCTGTGCACAGATGTAATCAATGATGGTAAAGATTGTTTTTTTAATATGCTTTTTATTAATTGGGCTGCCTGAAATAAGGGCGCAGTGCGGCTCTGGTATTATCAGCTTTCCATGCAATGAGGGGTTTGAAGCAAGTGATAGAGGTTGGGTTTCAGGTGCTGTTGGTAGTGATTGGGCATGGGGTTCGCCATCAAAACCAGTTATATCAGCAGCAGGTGGTGGAACAAAGTGCCGGAAAGTTGGCGGATTATCCGGCGGCCCATATATTAATGCTGAAGCCTCATGGCTGCAAACCCCTTGCTTTGATTTTAATGCTGTTCAATATCCATATATTGAATTCAAATTGTTTTGGGAAATGGAACAACAGTTCGATGGCGGAAGTCTTAAGCACAGCATTGACAATGGCAGAACTCCGGATAATAATGGCAAAAATGATGGCTTTGGTCCTTTGGGAATTTTGGCGACATTGACTGATTACAAGTTCAACGATTATAATCGCTGGGGGGACCGGTGTTTTCATCAATCAATCCTTTTGAAAAATGGAATGGCAAGGTGAAAGGCGTTGATACGGTTAGCAACTTTTTTGCATGGTCAGCTACCTATTCTTTTGCCGGAAAGCCAAAGGAGTTGAGAAAAGGAACGCCCATGTTAATCCGGTGAAAGTATTTCAATAATTACTTTTCCGTAGGAACAAAATGCGGGTAGTTCAAATTGCGACAACCTCCCAGCGTTCCTGCAGAACGCCATGTGCTACTCAGGTTCTTTAAATATGTATTTTTCATCCCATTCAACTCCAAAAGCAATAAGAAGCCTCCGGTATTCATCCAGAAAATTTTCCTTTTGATGATGTTTCTCCTTGTTCTGTAAATAACGGATCACTTCATCAGCCTGGCTTTTGCCATAAGCAAAAGCGCCAAACGCTTCTTGCCAGTGAAAGGGAAAGTCACAAAATTTATTTTCCTTGATCCACTTGGTGCTTTCTACTTTTATTTTTTGTGCTAACTCTGAAATGGATTGATACGGTCGCATGCCTATGAAAATATGGATATGGTCTGGCGTGCTATTTATTTGCAGTATTTTATGTCGGTGGTTTTGAACCATCCCGGTAATATATTTATGCAGGTTTTCTTTCCCTTCTTTGGCAATTAATGCCTACCGGTATTTTACTGCAAACACAAATTGAACGAGTATCTGTGTATATGTATTGGGCATACCCTGTTAATTTTTATTCGTTACACCTGCCGTTCCTATGGAACAGAAACGGTCATTTTATGTTTTTGCTACCTAAATTATGTTCCTACGGAACATTTTTTCTGTTTTATTTTCTTTCTTCTGAATGATGCTGTGTAATTCCAAGGCTTGCCATTACCAGTTTTATTTCGCCATAGCTGATGCCTTCTCCCAGGTTTTGTTTGACAGGAGTAACGGATGTGCCGTCAAAATCCTTCAGTGCCGATTCAATCAATATTAATTTCTCCCTGCTTACCAGTTCATGAATACTTATATCCCCACGGCGAACAAATTTCGCCAGGTGACCTTCAACAGTGTTACTGGTCAGGTTTCTTTCTTTGGCAATATCAGCTATATTTTTTCCTTCTTTATATAAACGGAATGATTCAGCATGGGTGTCCCCTTTCTTTTTTGCCGGGCCCGTTCTTTCTTTTCTTTCCCGTTTTGGCGATTTCTCGTGTATCAGCGATGAAAGATTTTTCTCTTTGCTATAGGCTAAAATCACATCCAGGAACTGCTGACCATATTGCTCAATCTTTGCATCTCCAAAACCACTGATCTTTCTGAGTTCAGTTAAAGTTTGTGGTAAATACATCGCCATTTCATCAATCGTGTTACTTCCGGCTACAATATATATCGGTATGTCTTTCCTGGAACAAATGGTATCCCGCAACTTTCTTAATTGCTGGTGAAGTACCGGGTGAGGGCTGTCCACTCTTTTCTGTGAGGCCCCGGCATATGCATTAACTGAAACAGGAGGCAAAACAAATCTTAGTTTGCGCTGATGAAAGGCTTCTGTATTAAATCCTTCGGTGAACCCTTCGAACATAAATTTCTTCAGGGACAATTGGGCAAATATTTCCCGCAGATTTTCATTGTATTCTTTGGAATGAAGGCGACTATCGGTAACTGCCGGAGATTGTTGTATAAATTGAATCAATGAGCCGGTTTCTGTTACAAAATAACCGGCCGCGGCTTTTATTCTTTCCTGCAAAAGCTGGTTGGTTTCCGGAACTTCCGCCTGAAGAAATAATGATTGAAGCTGTGTATGAAATTTTTTGGCGGTTTCCTGCAGCTTGTCTGTTTTTCCCAATAGTTCCTCAGTCCATGAGAATGATTCGGGGTTGAAAGATGAAGCATGTTCCAGCAAATAATCCAGCAGTTCTTTCCCGCTATTGACAGCAACCGTAAAATTAAAGCTGTTGATTAATACTGTTAGCTCGTAATTCTTTTTCGCAATGGCTAACTCCTGTTCAAGTTGACCGCTTGAAGCACTTCTTTGAGAAAACTCTACAATTCTTGTATCGCTGAAAAGGCGGGATGATTTTACACGGCTTTGCAAAACCATTCCTTCAAGGTTTGTGCAACGGCTCAAGGCTACATATACCTGCCCGGGGGCAAATGCTTCTCCGGCATCAATGATGGCTTTTTCAAAAGTAAGTCCCTGGCTTTTATGAATAGTAATGGCCCAGGCCAATCGCAAAGGATATTGGGTAAATGAGCCCAATACGTCTGAATCTAATTGCCGGGTCGTTTTATTTAATGTGTAGCGGATATTTTCCCATTTTTCTTTTGACACTTCAATATTATCCTCCTCGCCGTCGCATTGCACAAATATTTTAGCTTCCTCCAATTGTGAAACTATCCCGATTTTGCCATTGAAGTATCTTTTCCCTTTTTCAGATGAATCATTCCTGATAAACATTACCTGTGCGCCAACCTTCAGGTGCAGTATTTCTTCAGCCGGAAAAGCCCGGTCAGAAAAATCCTCCTGTATTTCTGCTTCATAGGTAAAAAGTTTACTCTCAATGTCGCCAAGCTCCCTTGTGTTTATTTCACTTGCTTTATAATTATGTGTAGTAAGAATAATATATCCATCCTGTTTACGGCGGCGGAAGGCAGGCTGAAACCGGCTTTCCAGAATTTTCATTCCCTCCTCATCCAGTTCATTGTTGCGGACCTGGTTGAGCAGGCCAATAAAGTGCTCGTCGCTTTGCCTGTAAATTTTATTGAATTCAATATATACCGGTGGTTCTTCCTGCAAGACTTTGCTGTCAAAAAAATATTGGCTGCTGTAATATTCAGATAATAAATTCCATTCCTGCTCTTTTATCACCGGGGGCAACTGAAGCATATCGCCTATAAATAAAACCTGGACGCCGCCAAATCTTTCTGCAGGCTGCTGTCTTACATGACGGAGTACCGTATCGATAGCGTCTAATGTATCACAACGGACCATGCTGATCTCGTCAATGATCAGCAGCTCTAATTGCTGAATCACTTTTTTCTTTTCGCTATTAAACCGTAAGCGGCTGATAAGGCTGTGTTTATTAGAAATTTCTTGTGCCTGGTTTGAAAAGCCCGTTCCTTTTGTTTCGGGAATAAAGGGTGATAGTGGTAATTGAAAAAATGAGTGGATGGTTACACCACCTGCATTAATGGCTGCCACGCCAGTGGGCGCCACAATGGCCATTTGCTTGGGGCAGTTTTGCCTGATGTATTTTAAAAAAGTTGTTTTACCGGTGCCGGCTTTGCCGGTAAGGAATATATTACGATTGCTTTGATTGACTAATTGAATAGCCAGTTGAAACATCTCATTGGTAGTATCGGGAGTGAATGTTGCCACAGTTGTTTGATTTTAGCCACGAATTACACGAGTGTCACAAATTAGAAAAATTAATTACATAAATTTTATACTGCCTGCGGCAGTATTGTAAGACACTGGATTTAATAAAATTTTTTAAATGACTTTTTAAAAGACTACTCTTTTATATTCAAGTTTTCTTTTACCGAAGTTAATAATAAGGCATAGCCTAATGCCGGATGCTTTTAAATAGTTAATAGTTTGCGCTATTGTATCATCCTGAATGCCGTCTGCCTTGGTTTTCACTTCTATAATGATTTTTTCAAACAACATGAAATCGGCATTGAATGTTCGTTTTAGTTTTTTGCCTTTGTAAAGAATGGGAAATTCTTTTTCCCGCTGATGTTTCTTTTCCTTGTCAATAAACTCGATTTCCATAGCATCTTTATACACAACCTCCAAAAATCCAAACCCAAGAGAGTTGTAAACGTCCATGCAAATGCCTACAATGTCATAAACTTCTTCTTTATATAATAAATTGGTCATTTTTACGGTCGTCTTTTGTTTTTAAAAAAGCCACGAATTACAACAATTGTACGAATAAGCTTTTTTGCCGAAGGCAATCAATTTGTATTTAATTGCATTCACCGGCCTGCAGACCAGTTCGTGTTATTGGTGTAATTCGTGGCCAACTTTCCTTATGCTTCAGAGGCTTTCGCACCCAGCATCAGCAACTCGTTCACCTGTATTTCGGTGATGTATTTTTTGTTGCCTTCTTTGTCATTATAGCTGCGGTTGATCAGTTTGCCTTCAATGGCTACTTCTTTTCCCTTGGTCAGGTATTTCTCAACAATCTCTGCTACTTTACCCCAGGCCACCAGGTTGTGCCATTGAGTTTCGGTTACTTTTTCGCCTTTGGCATTGCGGTAGCTTTCACTGGTGGCTACGCTGAAGCGGGCCATCTTTTTACCGCTTTCTAATGTTTTCACCTCTGGTGCGTTGCCCAGGTTGCCAATCAATTGAACTTTGTTTTTTAAAGCGTACATAGTTTTAAAATTTGTGTCTCCGTGCCCGTCTGCTGGCGGGTTTTGCGGAAACGGTTTTTAAATTTTGTTATCTCAATCAACCGGCGACGTCATATCCGATTGACAACACAAAGATGATAGTGCTAATAAGCGATAGCCGGTTTTTACCCGTTTCTTCCCGAAGCTAAGCGTGTAAAAACGCTTGCACGCGGATACTTTTTCCTTATCTTAATGGCCTGAACCCATTACCATGACTGCCTCTGCCGATACCAAAACCTGTCTTGCCTGCGGTAAACCCCTGAAAGGAAGAATTGATAAAAAATTTTGTGATGACTATTGCCGCAACAACTATAACAACCAGCAAAAAGCCAAGGGAAGTCATAGTAGTTTTGTAAGAAATATTAATAATGCCCTGCTGAAAAACAGAAAAATTCTGGAAACCATTTTGCCTGCCGGAGAAGAGACTGCAAAAGCCAATAAGGATAAGTTGATGCGACTTGGCTTCCAATTTAAATACCTTACCCATATTTATACAACCAGGACTGGTAAAACTTATTATTACTGTTATGATTACGGGTACCTGCCGCTGGATAATGACTGGTATTTAATCGTAAAAAAGAAGGAAGATTGAACCCGTAATGTTCCTCCGCCTGCAGGCCTGCGTGTTTTGCAAAAACGTATGAATAGTTATATCTTTTAAAAAAATTATCAAGATGCCGACACGCCTGGTATTCTCTGTTAGTCTATGTTGTTTGGTTTTTTGTGTAAACATGTCTTTTGCGCAGGAATCTAAACAACCTGCCCCGAGGCTGATGTTGCCAATTGGACATAAACTGGAGGTACTGTCTGCCCGATTCAGTCCTGACGGAAAAAGAATTGTTACCGCTTCTGCCGACAAAACAGCGCTGGTATGGGATGCTGTTACCGGAAACCTGCTTATTGTTCTGGATGATCATAAAGACCAGGTTGCTTATGCTGAATTTAGTCCCGATGGGGAAAAAATAGTAACTGCTTCCTATGATAATATGTTAAGGGTGTGGGCTGCTGAAAGCGGGGAGCATTTGTTTACTTTAAAAGGACATAAAGATTCCATCTTCACTGCCCATTTTAGTCCGAATGGCAGACAAATTGTTTCTGCATCTGCTGATGGCACGGCCAGATTATGGGATGCTGCTACCCGGAGGCTTATTGCAGATTTATCCGGGCATGATGCTAAAGTCAATTCAGCCCAGTTTAGTCCGGATGGAAAAAAAATTGTTACTGCTTCTGTTAATGGCACCGTTGCGATTTGGGATACAAAAACGGGTATGGGTAAATATTTAGGAGGAAATAGCCAGGATCAGCACCAGAGATCAGTAACCTCGGCTCAATTCAGCAGGGATAATAAATTCATTGTAACCGGATCCGAAGACAGAACTATAAAAATCTGGGATGTTTCCAACGGAAAGCTTTTAAAAACGCTGCAAAAACATTCAGATAAAATTAACTCGGCACAGTTCAGTCCTGATGGAAGCAAAGTGGTTACCGCTTCAAGAGATAAAACGGCGAAGATCTGGAACGTGGCCGATGGAACGGTTTTATGGACATTAGCCGGTCATACCAATTCGCTGAAGTCCGCCCAATTCACCCCTGACGGAAAAAAAATTATCACAACATCTTTTGATTTTACTGCCAGGATATGGGACGTGGCTACAGGGCATCCTGATACAATATTACAAGGACACAAAAGAACGGTATGGTCTGCTTCATTCAGCAAGGACAGCACTAAAGTTGTTACAGCCTCCTATGATGGTTCGGCCAAAGTATGGGATCTGGAGACCGGCGCAATGTTAGCCGATTTAAAAGGACATACCTATTGGGCTTACTCAGCTTGTTTTAGTCCGGATGGCAAAAGGATCGTAACCGCAACTGATGATAGCACTGCTAAAGTATGGGATGCATTGACCGGAAATCTGTTGACAAATTTAAGAGGGCATAGTGGATTTGTTCTGTCTGCTGAGTTCAGTCCCGACGGGGAAAAAATAGTAGCCACTTATAAAGACAGTACTGTTAAGATCTGGGATGCCGGCAGCGGGGAAATGAAAATTAATTTCAGCACCAGAAAATCAACTTATAAATATGTTGATCTAAGTGCAAACGGAAAAAAAATGGCCCTGGTAACAGGCAGGGATTCTATTAAAGTTTACGATGCGATTTCCTTTGATACCGTTTTCACCAGAATCTGGCACGAGGGAGTTTCATCAGCTAATTTCAGCCCCGATGGTCAGAAGATCATCACATCTTCAGGAGATTCAACAGTAAAAATATGGGACGTGGTCAGCGGAGACCTTTTGCAAACATTAAGTGGTCATGATGATGGAGTTTTATTTGCCGCATACAGCCCGGATAATACCAAAATAGTATCCACTTCAACAGACCGGACGGCTATTATCTGGGACAACGCCGGTTTACCAAAGGATACGCTGATCGGTCATACAGAAAAAGTAATTTATGCTTCATTCAGCCCTGACAGTAAAAATGTTATTACTGCATCCGAGGATAAAACAGCTAAAGTGTGGGAAGTAAAAAGCGGCAAGCTGCTCTATACACTAAAAGGACATACCGATTGGGTCAATACTGCGCAATTTGATTCTGCAGGTAAAAAAATCATAACAGCATCAGGTGACAATACAGTTAAAGTTTGGAATGCTGCAAATGGAAAATTGTTGTATACTTTTTTTGCTGTGGATAGCACGGATTATTTAGTAGTGGACCCCTCCAATCATTTTGACGGTACTGAAAATGCCCGCAACCTTCTTTACTTTACCTGTGGCACCGAGAAAATTGCATTGGACCAGGTAAAAGGTCAGCTTTGGGTGCCCGACCTGGCAGAGAAGTTAAATAACGGGAAACCCATTAAAGAAATAACACTGGATCAATTGGATGTCTGTGGCCTGATCCCTGAAGTTGAGGCTACCGGAATCACTTCAGATGAGTTTCAATTTGCGATCAAACCCCTGCGGGGTGGAGTGGGGGAAATCATTTTATATGTCAACGGAATTGAGGTCAGAAGTATCAAAAAAGAAGACTTAATAAATAATAACGGGGTATTTGAACTTAACATTAAAAAGGATTCGCTGCAAAGCTATTTTCTTGCCAATGAGGAAAATTTTGTAACCCTGAAAGCCTATACAAATGGTTATGGTATCGCCTCGCCCGAAGCGAAAATAAGTATTGACAAGGACAGCAGCCTCTCCGACATAAAACCCAATCTGTATGCCTTAATGATTGGAACCAGCCAGTATAAAGAAGACCCGGAAAAAAGCGAAAGTATATTCAACACAAACATTAACCTGAGCTACCCGGCCATTGATGCCCGTGCGGTATCTCAAACTGTTGAAAATGCAGCCAAAAAAATGTTTGGCAATGACCATGTATTTATGTTCAATCTTACAACTGATAGTGCAGATCTTCTGAAACCCAATAAGCAAACCATCAAAAAAGTACTGGATTCGGTAGGCAAAAAAGCTACCGCCAATGATATATTACTCATTTTTTTATCCGGGCATGGTGTAATGGATGAGGACAATTCCAACAAACAATTTTATTATATGACGGCTGATGCAAGCAGCCTTCATGATGAATCTGCTTATTCAACTGTTGGCATCAGCACGGCAGAGCTTACTGACTGGATCAGCCCCAAAAACATACGGGCGCAAAAACGTATCCTGATCCTGGATGCCTGCCACAGCGGCCAGGCAATAAATGATTTACTTGGAAATACCCAGCAAAACAAACCAGTTAGCAAAGTTGAAGACAGATCGCAAATGATAAAACAAATTGATAAGTTGAATGAAAGGTCCGGCTTATTTATTTTGTCGGCATCTGCCAGCAACAAACTCGCTTTTGAGTCCGATACATATGCACATGGCTATCTCACTTATTGCTTGTTAAAAGCAATCAAACAGCAGCCCGACATTCTCGAGGATGGCAAAAACCTGAATATAAGCCGTTGGTTCAACGCGGCCGGAAGATCGGTGAGTGCTATTGCCAAAGAAGAGAATAATGACCAGAAGACACAGATCTTTTCAGTGATAGATTTCAACATTGGTGAAGTGGATTCTTCAGTGATATCAAACATCCGGCTGCAAGGAGAAAAACCAATGTTTACTTCCAGCAGTTTTCAGAATGCTGATACAGCAGCTTCCGGCGACGACCTGGGGTTGACCAAATCTGTCAACGAAGCACTGCGGGAAATTTCAATAAAAGGAAAAGAAAGTAAAATTGTATTTGCAATGTCTTCTCCGGCCGGCGATGCATACAGCATGGAAGGGTCCTATAAGCTCAAAGACAATGAACTGAACATTAAGATCCGGATCAAAAAGGGAAAAGATGAAATTTGCAAGTTTGAAGAAAAAGGAATAGCTGACAAAGAAAAGATGAAGATGTTGGCCGATAAAATTATTACCCGGGCGATGGAGTGTGTTGATGCAAAGAAATAATTTCCGGTTTTACTTAATTTATACTTGTCCCTTTTAGTTAAATTGCTCCATGCCACACAAACCCTTTTTGCCTTTTTGCATTTGTTTTTGGGCATCGTTATACAATGTAGCTATTGCGCAAGAGCCAAAACTGATGTTGCCGATCGGCCATACAGGTTGGGTCTTATTTGCCCAATTCAGTCCCGATAGTAAAAAGATTGTAACAACTTCCTTTGATAATACAGCAAAAATATGGGACGCCTCTTCCGGAAGACTACTCGCCGATTTACAGGGCCATACAAAAAAAGTTAACTCGGCCCAGTTCAGCCCTGATGGTAATAAAATTATAACGATTTCTGATGATGCTACAGCAATTATATGGGATGTGGCCGCCGATACATTAAAAGCAACCTTAAAAGCTGGATCTAAAATTTTCTATTCTGCCCGGTTCAGCCCGGATGCAACAAAAGTTGTTACTGTTTCTCAGGCTGGTCTTGCAATAATTTGGGATGCTGATAATGGGAATTCAATTGATACTTTAGAGGGGCCTTCGCCCGGAGACTGGCTTACACAGTTCAGTCCCGACGGAATAAAGCTGGTTACATCTTTATCAAATAATACAGCAAAAATCTGGGATATAGAAGCGGATACAGTTGTCGCTACTTTAAAGGGTCATAAGGCCAGGATTAATTCTGTCCAATTCAGCCCTGTTAGTGCCGATAACAGTATCGGGGGTAAATATATTATTACGACTTCCTCTGACAACACTGCAATACTTTGGAATGGAAAAGGTGATCACCTATTTACTTTCAGGATACCAGGAAAAAACATTGCTGACATCCGGTTCAGTTCCGACGGGAATAAAGTTTTTGCCACCGCTGTTGATGGAACAGCTATCATATGGAATGTCACCGACGGAACAGCTTTTCAAAAAACACCAATAAGAGATAAAAAAAATCTGAATTCCGCCCGACTGAGTCCTGATGGAACAATGGTAGTATCTGCATCAGATGATAGATTAGCTATCATATGGAGTACTTCTGATGAGAAAAAAGAATCAATCCCCTTAAAAGGTCATAATGGTCGGGTACTTTTTGCGCAATTCAGCCCGGATGGCAAAAAGATTGTTTCCACTTCAAATGATGGGACTGCAAAAGTTTGGGACACAAACGGAAAACACTTAGTAGATTTAAAAGGACATACATCATATTTCAAATATGCCCGATTTAGTCCCGATGGTAAAAAAATCGTTACCGGGTCTTATGACAAAACCGCAAAAATCTGGGATGCCGAAAGAGGAGACCTTATCGCTACTTTAAAGGGGCATGCGGGCATAGTCAATTCAGCACAGTTTAGCCCGGATAGTAAAAAAGTTGTAACAGCTTCTTCTGACAATACCGTTAAAATTTGGCAGGTATCGACCGAAAGTTTATTAAAAACCCTTGCTGGAAAAGCGGGGCATATAAAAATTGTCAATTCTGCACAATTCAGCCCTGTCAACGCCGATGATTCTATAGGAGGTAAATATATTGTGACGGCTTCAGATGATAATACCGCGATAATCTGGGATGCTGAAAAAGCGATACCCATCAATACGTTAAAAGGGCATAAAGCCCAGGTCTTTACCGCCTGTTTCAGCCCTGACGGCAAAAAAATTGTAACAGCATCAAGGGATTTTTCAGCTATTGTTTGGAATGCTGAAAAGGGTATTTCAATAGATACCTTAAAAGAGGCTGGATATAAATCATATCTCACTTCCGCCCAATTCAGCCCCGCCTCCATTGATGATCCTACGGGTGGCAAATATATTGTTGCTGCTTATGATGACGATCATTATGTAAAAATATGGGATGCTGAAAAAGGGACGCTGATCGATACGTTAAAGGGGCATCTGGGCATACTCACTTCCGCCCAATTCAGTCCGGATGGTAAAAAAATAGTTACGGCGTCTTATGACAAAACCGCAAAGATCTGGGATGCGAAAGCCGGTACTCTTATCACTACTTTAATAGGGCATAGAGGTGTCGTTAATTCAGCCCAATATAACCCGAATGGCAAGACAATCGTTACAACATCATATGATAATACTGCTAAAGTGTGGGATGCTGCTTCGGGTAATTGTTTGTATACTTTTTTTGCCCTTGATAGCACCGATTATTTAGTGATAGATAAAGATGGTCATTACGATGGTACTGACGCTGCCAAGGGGCTTCTCTATTTTACCCGGGGTACTGAAATTATTTCGCTTGCCCAGGTAAAAGACCCGCTCTGGATGCCCGGGCTGGCAGAACGCCTGAATAAAGGGGATACCATAGAGGCAAAGTCATTAGAGGAACTTAATATTTTTGGTGGCGCTATTCCCGAGATTGAAGTTAGCAAAGATGCGGACAATGAAGGCCGGTTTTCAATAAAACCGGGCCGGGACAGTTTGGGAGAAATAATTTTATTCGTTAATAAAATAGAAGCCAGAAGATATAAAAAGGAACAATTAATAAGTAATAACGGCTTGTATGAATTAAATATTAAGAAAGATTCTTTAAAAAATTACTTTGCAGAAGGCATTAAGAAAGACTCCCTGACTAAATACTTTATGGCAGGCAGGGTTAATTGGATCTCCTTAATTGCAAAAACAAATAATAATCTCGTTACCTCGAATGAACCGGAGATCAGTTTTGAGATAGACAGCAGCCTCTCTGAGATAAAACCCAATCTATTTGCTGTGATGGTTGGCACAAGCAGGTATAATGAAGCTTCAAAAAAGCAGGATAGAATTTTCGATACTGACATAAACCTGGCCTACCCGGCCATTGATGCCCGGGCGGTTTCCCAGGCTGTGGAAATGGCGGCTAAAAAAATGTTGAATACTGACGGTGCGAACCACGTATTTATGTACAACCTTACAACAGACAGTGCAGATGCGCTTAAGCCCAATAAACAAACCATTAAATTAATACTGGACTCAATAGGCAAAAAAGCAACCGTTAATGATGTGTTGCTGATTTTTTTATCTGGCCACGGCGTTTTGGATGAGATTGAGGATAAAAAACAATTTTACTATATGACGGCAGATGCTGCCAGTCTTACTGATGAAAAGACCTATCCTGATGTGGGAATAAGCACTGACACGCTCATTGAATGGATAAGACTGGAAAATATTGCCGCAAATAAACGTATCCTGATCCTCGATGCCTGTTACAGCGGAAGCGCTATCTATGATGCCATAAAAAATTTTGACCGGATGAACAAGATATCGGGATTGTTTGTATTGGCCGCTTCAACCAGCAACGAATCTGCTTTTGAAAATGAAACATATAAACATGGTTATCTCACTTATTCATTATTAAAAGTAATCAAACAACTGTCTGACAAACTGGAGGATGGCAAGTACCTGAATGTCATCGGCTGGTTCAATGAGGCCCAAAAAATTGTTCCGACTTTAGCTAAAAAAGAATTCAACGAGCAAACACCCCAGATCTTTATTCATACTGCCGATTTCAAAATTGGCGAAATAAGCGAATCGTTGATCAAAAATATCCGGCTGGAAAAAGAAAAGCCCTTGTTTGTCAGCAGCAGTTTCCAGAATTCGGATAGACATTTTGATGATCTGTCTTTTATGAAAAAGGTCAATACGGCACTTGAGGAATTTGCTAAGGATAGCGACCCTAAAATTGTTTATGCAAATTCTTCTGTTTCGCCTAACGCATATTATCTGTCCGGAACCTATATTATAAAAGATAAGGAGGTTAAAATAGAAAATATAAAAATCATAATGGGCGCTGAAATAATAAAACAGTTTGATGAACCCATAAAGGGAACAACAGATAAGTTACCCGATCTTGCCAAAAGAATCGCAGAAATAGCGGCGGAATGGTCTGCTTATAATAAATAAACCGGGATCATTTTCATTCGGGCCGGCTTTTTTCATTTGCCTTTACATTTGCAATATGCCTGAACACAAAGACCTGCCTGCCGGCAGGCAAGAAATAACTGCCATAATTCTTGCCGGGGGTCAAAGCTCCCGGATGATGAAGGATAAAGGGCTGGTGTATTTCAACGGGAAGATGCTGGTTGAGCATGTCATTGAATCTGTAAAAAAAATAACCCGCCATATCATTATCGTCACACAAAACGAAGCATATAAACAGTTTGGTTATCCCTGTTACGCAGATATTTTTAAAGAAAAAGGCGCCTTGGGTGGAATTTATACAGGGCTTGTCCATTCTGCCACAAAAAAAAATCTTGTCGTGGGCTGTGATATGCCATTTCTTTCAGAAAATATTTTTGCTGCCTTAATAAGCAAAAGCAGTGATGAAGATGTTTTACTTTCAAAACACCTGGGCAAAGCGGAGCCTCTTTGCTCCATATATGACAGAAACGTTATTATTCATATCAGGTCGCTGCTTGAGCAAAATCAGTTAAAAATCACCAATGCGTTGGAGGGATTAAAAACAAGAGTCATTAGTTTTGATGGAGAAGAATGGTTCAGGGGCGATGAGTTTGCCAATATTAATTCGGATTACGAATTGAAGAAATTTGAAAATAACAATAAAAATAAATTCAATTGAGTTATAACACCCCCTCCGACCTGGCCATTGCGCAGGCTGCCACCATCCTGCACATTAAAGAAATAGCAGCCCGGACAGGCATCGACAACAATGACCTGGAATATTATGGCAGGTACAAGGCAAAGCTTCCATTGAAACTGATCAATGAAGAAAAGATCAGGACCAGCAAGCTGATACTGGTAACAGCTATAAGTCCCACTCCTGCGGGAGAAGGTAAAACAACCACTTCGGTAGGACTCGCAGATGGATTAAATAAGATCGGCAAAAAAGCGATGCCGGTATTGCGTGAGCCTTCGCTGGGACCGGTTTTCGGAATCAAAGGAGGGGCGGCCGGCGGGGGATATGCACAGGTGATACCGATGGAAGACATCAACCTGCACTTCACCGGCGATTTCAGCGCTGTGGAAAAAGCAAATAATCTCTTGGCCGCTCTTATTGATAACAATATTCAAAGCAAGACCCGCAGTCTACATATTGATCCGCGTACCGTCGTCTGGAAAAGAGTTATGGATATGAATGACCGGTCATTGCGCAATATCGTTATCGGGTTGGGCGGAACTGCCAATGGAATGCCAAGATCAGATGGATTTAATATCACAGCGGCGTCTGAAGTGATGGCTATTTTATGTATGGCAAAAGATCTGGATGATCTGAAAGAACGTCTTGGAAATATTTTAGTGGGTTTCACTAAAGAAAATCTACCCGTATATGCCCGTCAACTGAATGCGCATGGTGCTATGGCGATTCTTTTAAAAGAAGCCATTAAACCCAACCTGGTGCAAACACTGGAAGGCAATGCAGCCCTTTTACATGGCGGACCATTTGCAAACATTGCCCAGGGAACCAACACCATCATTGCTACTGAAATGGGTCTGTCACTTGCAGATTATGTGGTTACGGAAGCAGGGTTTGGCGCTGACCTGGGCGCTGAAAAATTCATGAATATCAAATGTGGTTATTCGGGGTTGAAGCCGGATGCGCTGGTGCTGGTTGCCACCATCCGGGCATTACGTTATCATGGCGGGGCAAAAAAAGCAGAGTTTAATACGCCGGATTTGGAAAAAGTGAAGAAGGGTTTTGAAAACCTGGAAAAACATATTGAGAACTGTAAAAAATTCGGATTGACACCGGTTGTTGCCGTCAATCATTTTGTAACAGATTCAAAAGAAGAAGTTGAATTTGTAATAAACGAATGTGCAAAACTTGGGGTAAAGGCGGTTCTGAGTGAATGTTGGGCAAAAGGCGGCAACGGCACAACAGAATTGGCAAGAGTAGTCGTTGATATTATCGAAAGCGGTATCAATAAATTCAAACCATTATATAACTGGAGCCTGTCCGTGGAAGAAAAAATAAAACTTATTGCAACAGAAATATATGGTGCTGATGATGTGGAATATTCTCCGAAAGCCCGCGAAGGTTTGAAAATGATCAAAGAGCTTGGCTTCGATAAACTCCCTGTTTGCATGGCCAAAACACAAAAATCTTTTTCAGATAATGAAAACAAGATCGGCCGCCCCCGCAATTTTATTGTTACGGTGCGGGAATTTGAATTTGCAGCCGGGGCGGGGTTTGTCATTCCTATCCTTGGAGATATGATGCGGATGCCTGGGTTGCCGGCCATTCCCGCATCAGAAGGCATGGATATTGATAATAGTGGTAAAATATCGGGATTATCATAGTTTTTTAACTCCCGCAGATTTGCGCAGATCAAATAAATGCAGATATCGCAGTATATTATTAATATCAATCTGAGCCATCTGCCGACAAATCAGCGAAGATCTGCGGGAAAATTTGAGTAAATTTGGGGATGCGGCCTTCATCTGTTGCAGCGGTTCAAATCCTGAAAATTACTTCTCCCGGAAGCGATAAAAATTCTTTTGTATCCAATCCGGCAGAAGACCTCCTTGCGGTTGAAGAGCCGCTGGAGATTAGGATCGTTTATGGCCCGGAAAAAGAACGTCAGCAAAAAAATATTTCTGTTACCATGTGTACCCCCGGTAATGATCAGGAACTGGCAACCGGGTTTCTTTTTACCGAAGGAATAATCAGGGGCAAGGAAGATATACGGGCATGCTTTTCCCCGGGTGATAATATAATTGTAGCCGATTTGCTGCCCGGAATTTTATTTGATATACAAAAACTGGAACGTCATTTTTATACTTCCTCAAGTTGCGGGGTTTGTGGTAAAACTTCTATTAAAGCAGTGAAAACCCTTCTCTCGAAAAAAGAAAAAAAAGATAATATTACCATTAACGCCACTGTTCTTAACCGGCTTCCGGAAGCCCTGAGCAGGCAGCAGCAGGTTTTTGAACAAACCGGCGGGCTTCATGCATCCGCCTTGTTTGAATTGAACGGGAATTTATTATTATCCCGGGAAGATGTGGGCCGGCATAATGCTTTGGATAAACTGATCGGGGCTTCATTGATGAACGGGGGTGTCCCGCTTCAAAAACATATTTTATTATTAAGCGGCCGTGCCTGTTTTGAACTGATACAGAAAGCAGCGATGGCGGGAATAAAAATAGCATGTGCAGTTGGAGCCCCGTCAAGCCTTGCTGTCGAACTCGCTAAAGAATGTGATATGACGCTGGTGGGTTTTTTAAGAGATAGGAGATTTAATATTTATTGCGGTGAACAGCGGATCAACAAATGAATTGGGTAATGCTTAACCGCTAAGGCGCAAAGACGCCATGATGCGCTAAGAATATTTTAGTTTCTCTTTGCGTCCCTTAGCATCTTTGCGGTTAAACAATATTTTTATGAAAGTCAGGATCAAAGGAAACTGCATTCGTTACCGGCTTACTCAAACCGAGATAGCCAATTTTGGAAAGGATGGCGTGCTTGAGGAGGAAACAGAATTCTTAAACGGTCCTTCATTTTACTACCGGCTTGAAAAGAAAGCCGGTATTGAAAATATGGAGGCTTCTTTTTCCGGAAACAGGATCTGTATTTTTGTACCGGAAAAAATTGCTGCGGATTGGACAACCACGGATGTTGTTGGTTTTGATACTAAAATTAATATTGCTGATGGTAAAGAGTTGTTCCTGCTGATAGAAAAGGATTTTGTGTGCCTGGACGATACGTTGGAGGACCAGAGCGATAATTACCCGAACCCGAATAAGGCTTGTTGATCATTTTATTCATTTAATATGTCTAAAAATTTAAGTGACCTTTCCGGGAGAAAAGGATTAAGCGAAAATCTTTTTGAAGAGCTTGGTATTGCTGCCCGGCCGGCGGGAAGTCCTTCGGTTGAAAAAATGGAAGCGCTGGCCGATGCTTTTGTAATGGGAAAGGCCAATGTGTTTGGTGCGGCAGGTTTTTATGATTTCCTGAAACCGGAGAACAAAGGAAAGAAAGTATATATCTGCAATGGAAGCTCCTGTATGACCGCCGGCACACAGCCTGCATTAAAAGAAAAATTACTAAAGTATTTTACGCCAGATGAGATCGGGGAAATGTGTTGCCTCGGCCGTTGTCACGAAAACAGTTCATTTCATATTGCCGGAAAGAATTATTCAGGCAATGCTGTTGATGAGACCGATACAATTAAAAAAAATAATTCGGTTGTTGCTGACAAATACATTGTCGCTTCGCATGGCACAGCGGTATTAACTTCTCCTTTCCCTGGAATAAAAGAATATTATTCTCTTCTTGCCGATGCATTAAAGAAACCGGCGGATGAATTGCTGAATGAATTAAAGATATCCGGCCTAAGAGGCCGTGGAGGTGCCGGATTTCCTATCGCCTTTAAATTAGATGCCTGCAAAAAAGAAAACAGTAAACAAAAATTCATTGTGTGCAACGCCGATGAAGGCGATCCCGGTGCATACAGTGACAGGTATTTGTTAGAGGAACAACCGCATAGCGTTTTATTGGGAATGATGATCGCCGGATATATTTCAGGCGCTGATACAGGTGTAGTATATATAAGAGGAGAATATCCGGAAGCAATAACTATTACTCAAAATGCCATTGATGATTTACATAAACAAAATCTGCTCGGAAAAAATATTCTCAACTCCGGTTTTAATTACAATTTTAAAGTGATCGGCGCACAGGGCGCCTATATCTGCGGCGAAGAAACTGCGCTGCTTTCTTCCATCGAAGGACAAAGACCGGAAGTAAGGGTTCGTCCACCTTATCCTGTGCAACAGGGCTTGTTTAATAAACCAACGGTTGTAAACAATGTAGAAACGCTGGCCTGCATTCCATACGTTTTAAAAAACGGCGGAAAAAAATTCGCTTCTATCGGCATTGGCAAATCAACCGGAACAAAATTGATTTCACTAGATGGTTTCTTTAATAGGCCAGGTATCTATGAAGTGGATATGGGAACACAGCTTTCTGTTGTGGTGAATGATTTGGGTGGAGGATTTAAATCGCCTGTAAAAGCAATGCATATCGGCGGACCACTTGGAGGATTGGTTCCTGTGGAAAAAATAAAAGATCTGACGGTTGACTTTGAATCCTTCTCACATAATGGTTTTTTACTGGGACATGCTTCTGTCGTTTGTATTCCTGAAGATTTTCCAATTATAAAATACCTGGAACATTTATTCCAATTCACCGCACATGAAAGTTGTGGTAAATGTTTTCCGTGCAGGCTGGGTTCAACAAGGGGAGCAGAGATGCTGAAGAAGGCACAGGAGAGTGATTATAAAATTGACAGGATATTATTAGACGATTTGGTAGAAACATTAGAGATAGGTTCATTGTGTGCATTGGGTGGAGGTTTGCCGCTTCCCATTAAAAATGCATTACTGTATTTTGATAAAGAACTATCACCTTACTTTAAAAAATCCTGATCATGGGTATAGTGTACAGAAAAGAAGATAAACATACACAGGATGCTAAAGGCAAAGCTGTTACCTATGCCTCCGGTAATGGGAATCCGATGGCCGGTGTTGCTTTTATAAACAATGAACCTTTTGAAATTAAAGAGAATGAAACAATTATTTCTTTCATAAGAAGAAATTCTGGAAAGGATGCTGTGCCTACACTATGTGATGCGCCCAACCTGGAACCATTTGGTTCCTGCCGGGTATGCAGCGTTGATGTTGCATTAAAAGAAAATGGCCCGGCAAAAGCCCAGGCCTCCTGTCATACCCCGGTGATGGCCGGCTCTTATATTTATCCTGATTCCGAAAGAATACAAAGGCTCCGCAGGAATATTATTGAACTGGTGCTTACCGATCATCCCCTGGATTGTTTGACCTGCGAAGTAAACAATAATTGTGAGCTACAAGAGGTAGCGGCAAGAGTTGGCATCCGCGATGTTCGTTATCCTGCCGGTAAAACACATCTTGATACAAAAAAAGATCTCAGTCATCCTTACATGACTTCTGACCTTTCGAAGTGCATCAATTGTTTCCGTTGTGTACGGGCCTGCGATGAAGTGCAGGGACAGTTTGTGCTGAGCATGACCGGCCGTGGTTTTGATAGTCATATCATCAAAGGATCCGATGTTAGTTTTAATGAAAGTGATTGCGTAAGCTGCGGCGCCTGTGCACAGGCCTGTCCCACTTCTGCTATCAGTGATATTTTTGAATCCAAGTCCATTGTGTTTGATAAAAAAGTGAGAACGGTTTGTACGTATTGCGGCGTCGGTTGCAATTTAGATGTTGCGGTTAGCGCAGGAACTATCAAATCCATACAAGCTCCTTATGATGCGGAAGCAAATGCCGGTCATACCTGTCTGAAAGGCCGTTATGCTTTTTCATTTTACAATCATCCTGACCGTTTGCGTACACCGTTGATAAAAAAGAATTGTGAGTTTGTGGAAGCAACATGGGAAGAAGCCTATGATTTCATTGCTGCTAAACTTACTGATTTAAAAAATACATACGGCCCTGATTCCATTGCCGGCATTTCATCGGCAAGGTGTACCAATGAAGAGAATTATATCATGCAGAAATTCATCCGTGCGGTGATAGGCACCAATAATATTGACAGTTGCGCCCGGGTCTGTCATTCTCCCACGGCACTGGGTATGCAGCGGACATTTGGAACGGGAGCTGCTACCAATTCTGTAGTTGACATGCAATACACCGATTGCATGATGCTGATCGGCGCCAACCCGACAGATGCCCACCCTGTAACCGGCGCCAAGATGAAACAGCAGGCGATGAAGGGGAAGACGTTGATCATTATTGACCCCAGAAAAACAGAGCTGGTTAAATATGCAAACTATCATTTGCAGTTGCGCCCCGGCACCAATGTGGCGTTGCTGAACATGATGCTGTATTATATCGTCAACGAAAATTTAGAAGACAAGGATTTTATTGCATCCCGCACCGAAGGATATGAGGATTTCAGAAAAAATATTTTAACCCTGAACATTGATGAACTGGAAAGGATAACCAGTGTTGACCGCAACCTAGCCCGTGAAGCTGCAATTGCCTATGCAACAGCACCGAATGCGATGTCCTTTCATGGTTTAGGGGTTACCGAACATTCACAGGGAACATATACGGTAATGCTGATCGCAGACCTGGCGATGATAACAGGAAATATCGGAAGAAGGGGAGTTGGTGTTAATCCGCTCCGCGGACAAAACAATGTGCAGGGTGCTGCCGACATGGGTTGTCAGCCTTACCAGGGCGCCGGTTATTTAGATGTGACCAATCCTGAGATCCATAAAATGTATGAGGAGTTCTATCATGCAAAACTGCCACTGCATGTGGGTTATAAAATTCCGCAGATGTATGATGCGGCGCTAAATGATAAATTAAAAGCTGTCTGGGTGATCGGTGAGGATATGGCGCAGACAGATCCGAACACACATCATGTAGTGAAGGCATTGAAGAAGCTTGAGTTATTTGTAGTGCAGGAATTATTCATGACAGAAACGGCCAAGCTTGCTACTGTCATTCTTCCCGGCGCTTCCTTCTTAGAGAAAAGTGGAACCTTTACCAATGGTGAAAGAAGGATACAAAGAGTGAACAAAGTTGTTGAGCCCATAGAAGGAACCAAATCTGATGGACAAATTATTGTAGACATGATGAACCGTATGGGATATGAGCAAGCCGACTATGATCCCGATACCATGCTGGAAGAAATTTCACAGGTGGTTCCTTTCTTTGCCGGGGTGAAATGGAAAGAGCTGGGTGATAACGGCAAACAATGGCCCGTACTGAAAGACGGAACCGATACAGAAATATTGCATTTAAAAACATTTACAAGAGGTAAAGGGAAATTCATGTTCAATCCATTCAAAGAGTCGGAAGAAATTGTGCAGCATGGAAAAGAATATCCTTATATCATAACCACCAACCGGGAGTTAGAACATTATAACTGCGGCGCCATGACAAGACGCACCCGCAATGTGGACATACTAACCGATGATGTATTACTGATCTGCAAAGAAGATGCAGATAAAAATAAAATCAGTGACGGCGATATGGTTTGCGTGGAATCGCCCAGAGGCAAAGTTGATATTAAAGCAAAAATTACGGATGAAGTAAAACCCGGTATACTCAGCAGTACCTTCCATTTCCCCGAGATCATGCTGAACAATATTACCAGCAGCATCAGCGACTCCGAAGCCATGTGCCCGGAATATAAAGTGGTGGCATGTACTATCAGGAAGAGTAAGGGGAAGTATAAGGTGAAAGCTGGCGATTGAAACAACTATTACGACGAGTCTCCTTCGGAAGACTCGGCTTGGAAGAAATCGTAATACAATGCCATAATTTAAAAAATAAAAATCGATCGCCCTGCGGCGGAGTATATGAAATAGTTAAATGGATAAATCTGCCGACAGGCAGGCAGGTTGTTAAAAAGCCCGAACAGCACGGACACGATAGAGGGAGTCCTTGGGTTCTTGGCCTATCCCCCAAGCCTCAGAGATGACCATGACCCAAGCGGAGTTACCGGGGCCCTCCGAGGAACTCCAGTATTCGCCTGCGAAACCGCCAATGGCATCTTTTTGAGAATACATATCCGACAATTCATCTTTTGTAGGTAAACGCCAATTTAAGAATTTAGCCCCAACCGAACTGTGAACACAACTTAACTTCATAATTTCATTTGCTGCATAAAAAGTCCATTTACCTTTTATATCCTTTGTTTCAGCAACCAAACCATGCTTCTTATCTGCAGATAGCTGAAATACAAAACCACCTAACGCCGGATTAAGACCGATTTTGTATTTCTGGGCTGTTGACACGAATACCAGGCCTATAACTACATAAGCCATTAGAATTGTTTTTTTCATGCTGTTTTGTTTTTTTAAAGGTATATTCTCAGGGCATCGCAAATAATGACTTTGCTCATCTTTTTAAAATGATTTCTAGAGATAAACCTTTCTGCCCGGCATACTCAGCAGCACTTTTCATTTCCCAGATATCATGCTGAACAATATCACATCAAGCATCAGCGACTCCGAAGCCATGTGCCCGGAATATAAAGTGGTGGCTTGTACTATCAGGAAGAGCAAGGGGAAGTATAAGGTGAGAAATGATTTGTAACTGTTTCAAAACAGGAGGAAAAAATCTTATTGGCTGTTTGCCTTTCTTATTTTCTTTACCACTTTCTTTTCCTCACTCTTCAATTTACGTTGTACTTTCTTAATGTCTTCAGCAGGGGGTAGTTGCTCAGGCTTTACTCCACGTTCCTTCTATATCTTTCTAACTGCAAGATTATTATCAATATGCTCTTTGCTTATTGCTGATTCGCCTTTCAGGTTTCTTTCAACCACGTTATGACTGGTAAGTTCTGTTGCAAAATCTTTTGCTTTGATAGTAAGTGTAGGTAAAAAGTCTGCCAATGGCCGGTTAGCTGGCACCGCAAGTTTTCGTTTCATATCATTGGTGCTAAAACCGCCAAACAATGCCTGGTCTCCTTTGGAACGGATAATGGCAAATCCTTTTTCATCTACGCCCCGTTCGTAGATAATACCGGATAATTTCTTTTCAGACTTCGAAAGTTTTTCTCTTGCGGCTACTCTTGCAATATCCAATAAGCGTTGTTCAATGATTTCTTGTTTCCGGGTTTGAACTGCAAAATAAGTTTGAGCAAAAGCAATAGCCTGTTTGGAAGCATCACCATTCTGCGCAATGAGATAACAGGCATAACGGGTCAGGGCAAAATCTTCAATTTCCCTTTTAGCCCCCTTGGCAAGACCTATCATTTTCGTGAAGCCACGAAAATGATGCGGAACTTCTTCCCCGGCATTCTCACATGATTTTTTTGCCTTCTCAATAGCATTTGCAAAATTCTCCCATCGCAGGTACCCCAATATGGTTTGCAGCTCCCTTGCACTCCAGCATTCAATGCCTTTGTAATCATAACAGGCATTTTCAAATTGTGCAAACAACTCAGCTATTAATTCTTTTTTCATAAAGAAAATTAAAAGAAGATAAAGTTACTGAATCGATTACATAAACCGAGGTCGGGCTATTTTGAAACTTTACCACAAATACTAAATGGTAGCCTGTACTATCAGGAAGTGCAAGGGGAAGAATAAGGATTATACTACCCAATAAAAACCTCAATATCTGCGGGGGGTTCGTGATGTATTGCAGGATTAAACCCCGAAGCTTTTCAATTAATTATGAGAAACACTGTCTCTTTTCATTGCTGATAGTTTTTCTTTCAGCATATTGATTTCTTTCTCCAGAGAATCTACCCTGGCACGGAGCGTATTGACCTGTTCCTGTATCGGAATACTTTCAGTCCTGGGTATTACAGGATTTTCTTTCTTTACTACCGTATCCTTTTTAATTGGAGGAGTCTCAACTTTTACAGGCTTATCAGTTTTTTTGATGGCTGTATCCTTAACTACAGGAATGGGTGCACCGCCTTTTTTAAGTGTACGCATATAGTTTACCAGACTCCAGATATCGTCCTGATCCGGAATTTTGCTTTTAAACCCGGGCATATCATCTCTGCCTTGCGATGTTTTGTAAAAAAGGGATCCGTCAGTTTGAGCCTGAACATCGCTTTTTGAAAAGTCACCTGGTTCGGTTTTTAGCTGGGCCGATTTTGGTCCGTCACCCAATCCTTTAGCACCGTGGCATGACTTACAGTGGGTGCTCCATAAGGTTTTTCCGTCTGCAATTGATCCGGCGTTTACTGCAACAGGATTTTTTTTGTTTTTAGCTGCATCAGGCACAGGCCATGGTTTTTTTTGAAAATTCATTTCTTTAAATGCTGTAGCAATTATAACAATTGTCGCAAGAACAATTAAAATTTTCGATTTCATACTATTACATTTTATATTGAGTATATCCATCAACTAATGAAAAATCTCCGGAGAGTTGCCAAAGTAGTTTTTTTTACCAATAATAAACCTGAGATTTATCAATCCCCGGAAACCAAGATTAGTTTCTTAGCCGGTATAAGTTTTACACAACTATAATTATATGTTACATCATTCACATCATTTGAAATACCATGCGAGACGGTTTCCGGGCTTTTTACCGGAAGATCATGATTGAGTACACTATCTAATTAACTGAAGGTGGTTTTTTATCTCCGGCATAATCGCCTCCGAAACTCTGCCTGGAATACAAAGTGATGGCCGTACAATCAGGAAGAGCAGCGGGAAAGTATAAAAAAAGATTGCTTGTTAATCTTTGATACAACGAACTGAGAACCCATTTCGCTTACTGGTATTGCGCCTGTTGATATCGCCACTTGAAGAGACCATATTGCGGTACCAGGCAATTTTAGCCCTGCTCTTCGTAGAACTCCACCAGCTACCATTTGAGCCAATGCTGAAGAATGTTCCATCGTAGTAACGGTAGCCACCCGGAAGGCCAGTAAAGCCGCTTGTGTTAGTTCCGTTGTCATTCTTTTCCCAACCCACAGAACTTTTCATTTTTGTGCCGGCAGCTTCTTCTCCGCCAAGAAATTTGGTTAACGTTGTCCACTCTGCATCACCCGGCAAATGATATCCCTGGGGCGCTAAACCACGACGATCTTTTACAGCATACCAATTATATAACTTGCCATACTTTTCCCCATTTTCTGTCTTGTTATTATAATAACACCATGCAGGTGTTTTGTTTTCCCCTCCTTCTTTCCATTCTTTTTCTGTTTTTGCTTCGGGTAAGGTATCGCCATTCCTGAAAGTACTTACATTCAGATTTTCTTTCATCCAGACCTGGGTTCCAATGGTAACCGTTTCAGGATTATTCTGACCTTGTGAAGTGCTGATTAATAACGTTAGAAATGGAAACAGTACTCTTTTCATTTTATTTGTTTTAGGTTATGAAAAATATTTTTTACCTGATAAGCAATCATTAATATGGGTAATATTTTTTTTAAATGAAAGCCGCTGTTCGTGTTTTCTATCCGATGAATCAGTAAGAAAATAGCCTGACGAGACAAAGCCGGAAGAAATGCATATAAGTTTAGAACATTGAATACTGATTTTTATCATATAAATAAGGGACAGTAACGTCTTTTTTAAACTAAAGGGTTTCCAATTGATTACATAAAATTTCTTTTTATGCCTTTGCTGGTGGAGTAATTCCCCGCATACTCAGTATTACGTTTCATTTCACAGATATCATGCTGAACAATATCACATCCGGCATCAGCGATTCCAAAGCTCTGCCCGGAATACGAAGTAGTGGCCTGTACGATCAGGAAGTATAAGGGGAAGTATATGGAGAAGAAAAATATTTAGCGGGGTGCGGTTGGTGAAAAACACCCACCCTCGGCGAAAAGTTTACATCTTATGAATTCCCTCATATCCCAGCAGTTCAACTTCAGGAGAGATATAACTATGAAAGAAGAAATTCCGCCCTAAACAATGAAACACCATTGGATCGACTATAAAAATTGCAGACCTGTTACCGAAATTGTGAAGTAATACACGGTTGGCAGGTTTCTCAATAGCAAACGAATTATGGACAATCCGGGTGGAGAAGACAACAAAACCCCCCAACATTTCTGTTGGGGGGTTTGCTTTTGCGATTCAGCATTATATATCATTATCCATGAAATTTATCTCGGCGTATGGTTTCCGTTTTTAAACTCCGGATTCATAGAAATTTTAAAATTCCCCCTTGTTCTCCCTGTGATGTTTATCGGGATGCTGCCGTTGGGTTCGGTAACCGTGTAACTGCACTGATCGCCTTTTGTCTCGCCGCCGGTTATTGTCATCTTTACGGTTTCCGGAGAAATGTTGGTAAATGTCAAATTGGTTCCTACAGGCATGGACTTATAATGAACCTGTGCAATAACCACTTCTTTCGGGGTAATGGAAGATTTGGGTAAAGAAATATCAATTGAATAAACATTCACCGCCTGACTTTGGCTTACCCCATTTGCGGTGACAACAAATGCCGGCTGTTTTCCCGTTGCTGATTGACAAAAAACAGTCAGTTCTTTATCAGAAGCTGATAATGTTTCCTGCATCTGGTCTCCGAGAACAAGATGAGTTTCGGCGCCTAAATTTTGTCCCTGAATGGTTACAATATCCCCGCTACCCAGGTTATCAGGTAATTGCCCGACAACAGGGCGGCTGGAAACAGCGCATGTTCCCTGCTGAACAGTTGTGGTTGCTGAATTGATCTCATTACCTTTTGAATCAAACGTTTTGATAATAGCCTCTGCTGTGCCCAGTATACCGGCTGTGATTTCCGAAAAATCAAGGATTGCATCTCCATTTTCATCTGTCCGTGCCTCCGTTTTATTCCCGTTGATCTCGGCAGTGAACACATTCCCTTCTATACTTTTTCCTCCAATAACACTCACCAGCATTCTTTCATCAGATAAGACCGTTCCTGCAATGAAATACTGTTGAGCTCCGGAGTAAGCTATTTTTTTCTTTCCCGGTGGCGCTACCACGGGAAGTTTGTATGGCTTCCCTGCTGTCTTTTCATCGTCAATCAGTTTTTGGTCTGCTTCATCCAGTGCATCATAATGTTCTTTTCTACGCTTTTTAAGCTCGGCTATTTCCGCTTGCGATAAACCATTTTTTGTTGAATCTGCGAGTTCCGCATCATAGGCCTCCACCTCATTTATTTCTGTGCCTTTAGCGTCATTGTACCAGGTATCGCCTGCTGACTGGTTTCCGTGACCTGCCATTTCATGCAATTTTGTTGAAGCCAACCAACCCGGAGAGGAGAATCCGCCCCTCCCTATTGTTACTTTTACTTTTTTCCCGTCTCTTTCTGACTCACCATCTCCACCATTATCCGGATCATATTCAGGCTCACCGCTTGAATTACCGGCCGGTATTTTATAAGCGCTATCTGCCATGTGGATCGCTTTTTTCGCAAGTGCTTTAATAGCGGGATCGTCAGCTTCTTTTCCGGCTTTCTTGAGCGCTTCCATCTCATCAAGGACCTTCTGAATATCTTTTACCCCCTGTTCTGAAGGGGTAAGTTGTGCATGAATTTGTAATGATCCTGCCCAAAATAGCAGGATAATGATCAATGCACCTTTTAATTTCGAGTAATTCATGTTGTTGAATTTTTGTTGTTATCAACGTATTGTGAAAATGACTTTGTTGGATTTCAGACTCCCTTTCCATGAAGCAGACATATGTAACGATGCGGGGGCATCAAACCGGTTCTCATAATATGCTTCAACAAAGTAAATACCGGCCTCAGTCAAGTTAAATCGTTTTGATAATAGATAAGTCGCTGCTTCAGACTGTCCGGGATGAAGTACGATGTACTCATTGCTTTCCCTGCTGGCATTGACCTTGGTTGAGAACGGGATCCTGTTCAAACCAGAATCCAGTACCTGGAATGAAATTTCATGCGGGCCACTTGGCACATTAACGAGAAACCTGTTATTTACAACAAGATCCTGGTTGCCCGTATTTTTAAGGGTCATGGTACAGTTTACCGGCTCTCCCTTATTATATTCCGTTTTATTCAGCTTGATCGCAAAGCTTAGATCCTGGCCGTTGAGGTTTCCTGATGCAACAAGAATTACCATAATTACAGCTACAAGCGGAAGAAGAATAATTCTTTTCATTTATAATAAATATTCTCGCCTACTCTATTCCCTTTTCGGCTAACGGGTGCTTACTCTTTTACGGGGATTTTCAGCGTTCTCCCTTGCTTCTGTTTCAAAAATTTGACGGGGATGCGAATTAATCTGTTATAAACCCATACTCATATTAAATCCGGGCTACAGTTGATCCGATAAGGGGCGGAAAAGAAAAGAGTGATCGGTAATGCCGATTAAGAATCAGTATAAAGGTTGTTCAACCAACTACCAGTCTAAAAACCGGGAATATTACCCAAAAGTGACGAAGCTTTAATGCGTTGTCATAAATATAAAACAAATAAAGCCACTAAAAAATTATTTTTTCCTGTTGGGGTTCGTCCCGGGAAAACTGAAAAGAAAAGACCCCAGAACCTCTGTTGAGGCTACAGAATCGTATGTAATCTTAAAATAAATCAATTCTCTTCTTCGGGGCTTTCATGAATTATTTCAATTTTTGAACTCCAGATGTTTTTGTATCCCAACCTGGCAAACGTTCCCTTCAACATTAGTTTTATAGCTTTCTTGCCCATTGTTGTTTTAAAATATATTTCCCTTTTCCGGGCCTCTTCTTCAAAAAGATAAAACTCACAAAAAATCAGCTTGAGTGGTCTTCGGTATGCAGTGCTTTTGTTGCCCCCTGAATTATGTGTTTCAATTCTTTTTTTGAGATTAGCAGAAAAACCGAAATAAAGAAGGTGGTCTTTTTCACTGAAAAGAACATATACGCAATATGGTAATGGCAGGAACACGGAAAAAGCTTCTTCTTGCTAAGCTAAATAGTTAGAGGGTTTTTCATATGATGTTTTCCCCCGATAATTTGTTGAAAAGCCCCGAAGCAGACTTCGTTCCTCAGTCGCTTCGGGACACCCTGAAGCGAAAAAAGCCTCCAAAATAAAAAAGCCAAAACGAAATATCGCTAAGGCTTTTTTCTGCTTCAGGGTGGTGTGGGGCGGGATCGAACCGCCGACACAAGGATTTTCAGTCCTTTGCTCTACC
>CAZGGQ010000006.1:0-107929 GCA_964525285.1 uncultured Chitinophaga sp. | reverse complement strand
CAAAGCACTGAACAATGCCACTACTGAAAGAAACCAGAATAATATTTGAGTAATGTTCATTTCTTATAAGCCGTTAATCGTTCTTAGTTTTTACCGCTTTTTCTCCCAATGCTTTTTCATACGCCTCTTTATCATGGATGGGATGTGGTATCAGTAAATCTTCTTTCTTATATATAAAACCTTTTCTTCCATAATTAGCCGGTGCAAAAGTCTCTGACAAAAAGATCGCATCTTTCGGGCAGGCTTCTTCACACAACCCGCAAAAAATACAGCGCAGCATATTTATCTCATACTTCGCTGCATATTTTTCTTCCCGGTATAAATGTTCTTCGCCGGGTAATCTCTCTGCAGCTTCCATCGTAATTGCTTCTGCGGGGCAGGCCACTGCACATAAACCACAGGCGGTGCAATTCTCCCTTCCTTCAGCATCCCTGTTCAGCACCTGCAAACCACGAAACACTTTAGAGAATGACCTTTTTTGTTCGGGGTATTGAATGGTCGCCTTCTTTTTAAACAGGTGGCTGATGGTTATGCCCATTCCCTTCAGGATATTCCAGATATAAATGCTCTCCAGGAAAGTCATCGGCTTACGATCAACCTGTTTTGCTCTTTGTGTTAACATATGCCCCATCCCCTAAAGGGGTGTATTTAAATTTTTTGCAAATATATATTTTGCCATCTGCATTACTACTATCATCGTCCCTTGCGCACTCTTCATTGTTCTGTTCGCTTATCATCTTGTTTCGAGAACTCTGCAATACATCATATCATCCTTATTCGAAAAAAATATATTTCGCCCCTACGGGGCTCAATTAAAATTTTATCTCATTCCATTTCCCGGATTTCATCCGGAGCTACCAACATATTACCCCTACGGGGTAAGTATTCCTGCATTTAAGAACTCTTAAAACCAGTTCAACATCTACAAGCAAGCTGGCCTTGTGCCACAGCTAAACCCCTCCTGCGGAGGAGCTTGGGGAGGCATTATTTCCTCAACCACAACATCACCGCCGCAGTAATGATCATATTCAACAATGCCAGTGGTATCAGTTTCTTCCATCCCAAATTCATCAACTGGTCATACCGGAAACGGGGAATCGTCCACCGGATCCACAAAAACACAAACAACATGAATGATATTTTGATCATCAACACACTGAAACTGATAAATGACATCCAGAATGAACTCAATCCCCAGGATGCTTCATTCACAAAAGGAATATCATAACCGCCAAAAAACAAGGTGACCATAACTGCACTGCTGATAAACATATTAATGTATTCAGCAAATAAATAAAAACCCAATTTCATGGATGAATATTCCTGGTGATAACCAAAGTTCAATTCATTTTCCGCTTCGGGCAGATCAAATGGTGTCCGGTTACACTCTGCCAATGCACAAACAAAAAATATCAAAAACCCCAGCGGCTGATAAATAACATGCCAGCCATGTTGCACCTGGTTAGCTACGATCTCACTCATTTTTAATGAGCCGGTCATAAACAAAACAGCGATCAATGCCAAACCCATTGGTAATTCGTATGATACCATTTGAGAAGCACCACGGATAGCTGCTATTAATGAAAACTTATTATTCGAGGCCCATCCCCCGATCATAATTCCATATACACCTACACTCACTATACCAAACACCAATAAAATTCCCATATCCACGTCAGCCACCTGCATGGGAATCACTCCACCCTTCGCTGTAATAAATGGAGCAGCCCATGGAATAACAGTGCTTGTCAGCAAAGCTGTAACCATCGCCAGTGCCGGACCGAGAATGAATAAGAACTTATTGGATGTTAACGGAATGATCTCTTCTTTGAAAAATAATTTTCCACCATCAGCTAATGGTTGAAAGATACCAAACGGTCCTGCCCTGTTCGGTCCATGACGATCCTGTAACCATGCAGCTACTTTTCTTTCTGCGTAGGTAGTGTACATAGCAATAAAGAATGACAGACCGACGATACAGAATATCAGTATAGCTTTACCTAAAATGAACCACAAGTCAATAACTAATAAAGTCATGTTTATCTTTAATTTGTTTGTGACTGGTCAATGGTGAATAGTCAATAAAAAACGACCTAATTCACCATTGACAATTCACTATTCACTTTTTTCAAATGTCTTACTGGTTGCCGCTCCTTCTATCAAACTTAAATCTATTGAAGGATTGTTCACATCACTGATGCTGTGAATATCCATCAGCAATTTCGGGTCCCGCCCTCCCATTACTTCAGCAATCGTTTCATTTGGCGTAACTAATCCGGGGTATTTCCCCTGTGCAATGACCGAATGACGGTTAATAGTGCTAAGTCCTTCAATCACCCAATCACTTGTTTTCTTTTTATGAAACCGGCAGTCATTGCATATCCATCCGGGCTTGCTCGCAGAGCCCTGCGGGCCATCATAACTTTGCACTTCACCCCATTCATCTTTTCGGGCGGTCACTCTTAACACATCATCGCCACGTTGCCATAAGGTTACTTTGCCGCAACATTTATCGCACTCACGGTGTGCATCCACAGGTTTAGTAAACCATACCCGGTTCTTAAACCGGAAAGTTTTATCAGTCAATGCTCCAACCGGGCACACATCGATCATGTTCCCGCTGAAATCATTATCAATGGCTTTGGAGATATAAGTGGAAATCTCAGAATGATCTCCCCTGTCCAATATTCCATGCACTCTCTGGTCAGTCAGTTGATCGGCCACATAGGTACAACGATAACAAAGAATACATCTTGTCATGTGGAGTTGTATATAAGGGCCTATATCTTCTTTTTCAAATGTTCGTCTTTTGAATTCGTAACGGGTACCTTCTTTGCCATGCTCATAACCAAGATCCTGCAAATGACATTCACCGGCCTGGTCGCAGATCGGACAATCCAAAGGATGATTGATCAATAAAAATTCCACCACCCCATTTCTTGCATCCAGTACTTTTTCACTCGTAATATTTTTCACCACCATGCCATCCATTACATGGGTGCGGCAGGATGCGACGAGTTTCGGCATGGGTCTCGGGTCTGCAGCAGAACCTGCAGCCACTTCTACCAGACAGGTACGGCATTTACCTCCGCTTCCCTGCAACTTGCTGTAATAGCACATCGCAGGAGGTGTAACATCGCCACCAATTTTGCGGGTAGCATTTAATATAGTAGTGCCCGGTGCCACTTCGATAGTAATATTATCGATGGTTACTTTAAAATTTGCCGGTGCTTCTTTTTTCATTTCGTCAGCCATATTATTTCACGCAAAGACGCCAAGGGTTTCGCCAAGGCGCAAAGCTTATAAATTGTTTACAATTCTGTGTATTCCATTTTTAATCAACGGAACATTGAAATTTATCAATATCCCTAATTTTAAATTTGTCAATCTCAGGTAAGTCAGCAACTATTTATAATGAACCTCAGCCAAAACTTCTACTGACTTAAACTCAAGAATCAATTTATCTCCTACAATTATATCTGGAACAAATCCAATTCCCATATCAACTCCTTCATGAATAACCTTTATCCCTTGTTGTCTCTTAATATCAATTCCTGTTTTATTCCATTCATAGTAAAAAATTTCTTCGTACACACTTTCAAATAAGCCTGGTCCATACTGACTATGAATCTTAAAACAAATGTCAACTGCAATCTTTGATAATTCATTTTCTGTCATACGTTGCGACTTTGCGGTTTTCTTTGCTGTCTTTGCGTGAAACCCTAAACCGGAACTTGAATTGAATCCGCATAATGCGCCAATCCAAAATTTCTTCTCTGTGCATCATCAGGGTTAGTGATATGCCATTCAAATTCATCCCTGAAATGACGTATCGCTGCCGCCACCGGCCATGCTGCCGCATCACCCAACGGACAAATTGTATTTCCCTCAATCTTCCGCTGAATGTCCCACAACAAATCAATGTCACTCATCTTTCCTTTTCCGGTTTCAATATTCCAGAGAATTTTTTCCATCCATCCCGTTCCTTCACGGCAGGGTGAACACTGTCCACAACTTTCATGACGATAGAATCTTGCCAATGTATACGTATGCCTTACTACACACTGCCTGTCATCCAATACAATAAAACCTCCAGAACCCATCATCGAGCCTGTTGCAAAACCACCATCAGCCAAACTTTCATAGGTCATCATTCTTTTCTCGCCTTTCGCCATTGTCAATAAAAGATTGGCTGGCAAAATAGGAACCGATGAACCGCCGGGAATGCAGGCTTTCAATTTTTTTCCGTTTGCAATGCCTCCGCAATATTCATCACTGTAAATAAAGTCTTCAACCGATACGTTCATTTCAATTTCGTACACACCTGGTTTATTAATGTTGCCGCAGGCAGAAATTAATTTAGTGCCGGTTGATTTGCCGATACCAATTTTTGCATATTCACTTCCACCATCATTAATAATCGGAACAACAGCCGCAATCGTTTCTACATTATTTACCACCGTCGGGCAATCCCACAAACCTTTCACCGCAGGAAAAGGTGGCTTGATCCTCGGGTTACCTCTTTTGCCTTCAAGTGATTCCAGCAACGCTGTTTCTTCTCCACAGATATAAGCGCCTGCTCCCCGGTGAATATAAATTTCACAATCAAACCCGCTTCCTAAAATATTTTTACCGAGCCATCCGTTATTTTTTGCTTCCTGTATGGCTTGTTCAAGTATATCAACGATCCAGGCAAACTCTCCACGGATATAAATATAAGATCTGTTGCTTCCGATTGCATAAGATGAAACAATGATTCCTTCGATCAGTAAATGCGGAATATGTTCCATCAGATACCTGTCTTTAAAAGTTCCCGGTTCGCTTTCATCTGCATTTACCACCAGGTATCTTGGCACTCCTACAGGTTTGGCCAGGAAACCCCATTTCATACCTGTAGGAAACCCTGCGCCACCGCGACCACGAAGACCGCTTTTCTTCACTTCTTCCGTTATGGCATCAGGAGCCATCGTCTTCAATGCCTTATCCACGCTGCGATAACCACCTTCACGACGGTACACATCATAAAGCCTGATGTTTTCAATTTGAATTTTTTCTAATAATAATTTTCGTCCCATATTACTTGCGAGGCGAAGCCGAAGCAATCCCTCGTATTTTTGGTTCAACTATTTTATCCTCTCACCGCCTGCCTAGCAAACAACAACCATCTCTTTCCCTTCCTCACCCATACTTCCAGCACCTTAAAATAATAATTACCGGTGTTTCCATTTAAAGTCACATTAATATCTGCTACAAACCTTATATACGCCACATTTTTATCCACAACAGCCTCAAGGCTGTCTTCTTTATAACCATGATATTTAATAACTCCAGTCGCAAGATTTTTTATCATCTCCGATTGAGTCTCTATCCAACCGTTGCTATGCCCATAACTCAAAGACACATCTGTTTGCTGCCTGATCGCCCCTGTATCCTTTTGCACAAGAGCCAGGTGAAACCGTTGCATGGTTGTTGCAAGCTTTTGCGCTTCCGTTTGTGCATTAGCAAAAAAAACATTCAGTAAAAGAACTATAGTTAATAATTTTTTCAATCTTTTATTTTTCCGGTGTATAAATCATAAACAGGGAAAATCATATCCCAATCTTTGCCCCACACCACATTTCCGTTTTCTATATTGAATCTTTTGAAGTTTATCAGTTTCTTGTACTTATTATATTGCGGGTGGTAGTGTGTTTCCAAAAAACCGGAAAAGTCAACAACTTTTTTTTTGTTGTCGCTAAACAACAGTTCAACTTTAAATCCATCAATATATTTTGCTTCTTTTACAGATATTGCTTTCATGTTAAATTTTTTTTCGTATCACTTCACATTTTACTTTTTTATTCTTTACAAAAAAGTCGGTCCATTTATCTACTATTCCGTCAGCATATTTCTTCGCAAACCTAACAGCCTCTTTTAAATCTTTCTCTGGCAGGGGTTTTCTTCCTTTCACTTTTTCCACTTCCCAATTTATCAATTTGCCATTCTCAAAAAACAATTCAATCTTTGACTCACATTCACCTTTGGCAACATGCACATGAATCGGCAGGTGTTCATTTGCATAAAAGAAAAAAATCAACCCAAGATATTCATAAATTTTAGGCATGTTTTAATTTTTAGCTGCCGCATTTTGCCTGCACTCCCCAATAATCGCATCCACTTTCTCCCTGGTCAGATGTTCCCGGTAATTTTTACCCAACTGCATCATCGGGGCATAACCACAGGCCCCCAGGCATTCCACCGTTTTCAAAGTAAACATTCCGTCGCTTGTCGTTTCACCCGGTTTAATGCCCAGCTTGTCATAGATGTATTTAATGATATCATCACTTCCGTTCAGCATACAGGGGCCCGTCTGGCAAACTTCAAACATGTATTTACCTACAGGTTTCAGATTATACATGCTGTAAAATGTCGCCACTTCATACACTTCAATCGGCAACAAGCCGAGCAATGATGCCACATAATCCATTGTTTCGATACTCAACCATCCGCCAAATTCTTTTTGTGCCAGATGCAATACAGGCAGCACAGCACTTTTCTGCTTTCCTTCCGGATAAAAATTAATTATCCGTTGTACTTCTTTTAATTTTTCCTGTGAAAATTCAACATTCATAATTCAACATTCATAATTTTCTTATGCATCCATTTCCCCCGCTATCAGATTCAAACTGCTCATCGTCATGATAGCATCGCTTAGCATCCCGCCCTTTGTCAATTCTTCAAAAGCCTGGTAATAAATAAAACAAGGCCTGCGGAAATGCAGGCGGTATGGCGTCCGTCCACCATCGCTGATCAGGTAAAATCCTAATTCACCATTCCCGGCTTCCACAGACTGGTATACTTCACCCGGTGGAATTTCTGTTTCTCCCATCACAATTTTAAAATGGTAGATCAGGGCTTCCATCTTGCTGTATACATCTGCTTTCTCGGGCAAATAATATTCCGGCACGTTAGCATGAAACACATCAGCATCAGCACCTTTAAAATCCTGCACTTTTTGATATGCCTGTTCAATAATGCTTAAACTTTCCCACATTTCTTTTTCCCGGACCAGCCAACGGTCATAATTGTCGCCGGTAGTGCCAATGGGAATATTAAACTGAAAATCTTCATAACTGCTGTAAGGTGTATGTACTCTCACATCATAATCTACTCCGGCAGCTCGGAGATTAGGACCGGTAAAACCATAATTCAATGCCCGGTCTGCGCTGATGGCGCCCGTGCCCCTGGTTCTTTCCATGAAAATCCTGTTGCGCTGAAACAGATTTTCAAACTCTTTCAGCACCCGGGGATATTCCCTTAAGAATTTTTCTATTTTCTGAAAAGCAATATCATTAAAGTTTCTTTCAAACCCACCAATGCGCCCCATATTAGTAGTTAACCTGGCACCGCAAACCTCTTCGTATATTTCATAGATCAGTTCCCGGTACTGCATTACATACAAGAAACCTGTGTAAGCTCCGGCATCCACACCAACGATTGAATTACAGATCAAATGATCAGAAATTCTTGACAGCTCCATGATGATGACACGGAGATAATCAACCCGCTTGGGTGTTTTAACACCCAGTAATTTCTCACAGGTCAGATGCCATCCCATATTATTGAGCGGGGAAGAGCAGTAATTCAACCGGTCGGTCAGCGTAGTTATCTGGGCCAGGGGACGGCGTTCCGCCAATTTTTCAAATGCCCGGTGGATATAACCGATGGTTTGTACGGTAGAAACGATTCGTTCGCCATCCAGTTCCAGCACGTTCTGCATCACACCATGCGTGGCCGGGTGGGTGGGCCCCAGGTTCAGTGTAGAAGTTGTTTTTTCAATACTTCCCTCCGGTAATTTGATATGATGTTCTGACATTGCTGTCTTGCGAGGCGAAGCCGAAGCAAACTCCTCAATTTTTTAAAGTTTATTTTTTATATGCCAAGCTTTAGTACTACTATCATCGTCCCTTGCATCCGCCAACTGGCGGATTGTTAATTTTTTTTCGCCCGGTGGAAGAGAATAAATTAATCACTCTTCATCGTTCTGTCCATTACTCAACAAAACATATCGCTCCTACGGAGCTCTGAAAAATTTAATTCTTTTTTTCTACTAACATTTCGCCCCTCCGGGGCTCACAATCTTTTTTTATTTATGATCCCGGATTTCATCCGGGGCTACCAACATTCAGCCCCTCTGGGGCTGGTAGAAATTTTTTATTTATACTCCATTAAACCCTTTAAGCCAACCGTTACATTTCACAACAAGTATCAAAATTGCTATCACAACGGATAAAATCAATATTGACCCCACTATTCTGTTATCTCTGTTCCATTTCATTTTCACATTCCCAAATTTCCACTTCATCACATTAGCCTCTTCCAAACATCTCATCGTCTTTATCCACCCTTGTCTGGTCTTCCAAAGGATATTCTTTCCGCAAAGGGAAATAATCCATTTCCTCCACATTCAATATGCGTTTCAAATTCGGATGACCGACAAAGTTCACTCCAAAGAAATCATAGGTTTCCCGTTCCATCCAGTTAGCCGCTGAAAATAATCCTGTAGCCGTATAAATATCCGGTTTATTAATATCCGTAAACACTTTGAAGCGGATACGGACATTGTCGACCATGTTATGTAAATGATAAACCACCGCCAGTTCCTTTCCCATTTTATCAGGGAAATGAACCCCGCAAAGGTCTGTCATGAAACGAAATTTCAGTTCCTCCTCATCATATAAAAAATTAAGCACCTTCAGGTTCATTTCCTTCGGTGCTTCAAAACTGAGCATACCATAGGGTTCTTCGAAATTTGAAATTTGCTCTCCGAATTTCTCGACCAACCGGTCTTTAATTATTTCATTTGTCAAACTCATCAGACTTTATAAATTTTCCGGGTCTTCTTAAGCCCCTCCTTCGGGGGCAACCGAGCAATTGCGAAGGTTGCGAACGAAGTTCAGGGGGAGGCCTTACTGTATCCCGTAACCATCCAATAATGCTTTGTACTGCTCTCCATTTCTTCTTCTCAGACTTTCTTTAGCCACCAGGTCCTGTATTCGTAACAACCCATCAATGATCGCTTCTGGCCTGGGGGGGCAGCCGGGTACATATACATCTACCGGCACTACCTGGTCAATGCCCTGTAAAACGCTGTATGTATCAAATATGCCGCCACTGCTGGCACAGGCGCCAACAGCCATTACCCAACGGGGTTCTGCCATTTGCAGGTAAACCTGTTTAATGACCGGGCCCATTTTTTTAGCAATCGTTCCCATCACCATTAACAGATCACATTGTCTTGGTGAAAAACCAACTCTTTCACTTCCAAATCTTCCCAAATCATAGTGAGAACCCATGGTGGCCATAAACTCAATCCCGCAACAGGACGTAGCAAATGGTAAAGGCCAGATGGAATTCTTTCTTGCCAGGCCAATCACTTTATTTAATGAGGTAGCAAAAAAACCTTCTCCCTGTTGACCATCCGGCATGTCAGCAATGCTGATATCGTTCTCCCGCTTTTTATTAATCAGATTATATGATACAGGACGTGACATAATAATTTCAGATTTATGATTGACAATTGCAGATTTATAAAAAATTCATGTACCCCAAGGTTTTTACACCAATCTAAAATCTGCAATCTGAAATCTACAATTTCTTAATCTTCCCACTTCAACGCACCTTTCTTAATGATATATATAAACCCACAAAGGAAAAATCCTACAAAAATGAATACAGCCCAAAAGCCGTTCCAGCCCAGGTCTTTAAAGTTCACTGCATATGGATAAAAAAATATCACTTCCACATCAAACAAAACAAACAAAATAGCAGTCAGAAAATATTTGATGGCCATAGGCTGGCGGGCATCGCCATGACTTTCTATACCACTGGTAAAATTCTGCAACTTGTCGGATGTTTTTCTTTTGGGGCCTAACATATGAGTGACAACTGTCAGGAATGCAACCAGGCCCACAGCAATAAAAACCTGTATCGCAACCGGCAGGTAGGAGCCGGCGTCTGTATTGTTCAGGCCTGTTTGAAGTAAATGAATCATAGGTTTTTCCTGCTGAGCAAAAATAAGGCGGTGGCATGGAATTACCTTAACAAAAAATAGGGTGGCGGCTGATCTTTATCATCTTTTATTTAAAATGAAAATCCACTTCCGCCAGTTGGCGGAAATGGATTTTCTTTGTAAAAGGGGGAAACCGGGTTATGAGAGTTTTGCCACTGTAATTTTTGTTGTTGATGTTGTTTTAGTTTTTTTCGCAGTACTTGTTTTCTTGACCGGTTTTTTAGTGGATCCGGTTTTGGGAGCGGTAGTTCCCTTAGGCTTAGGAACCGGGGCTTTTTCCAATGTATTAATGTTGTTTATTATAACCTCATTAGTGGGATCAAATACCAGCATCTTTTTAAGATACTCAAGAGCTTTCAACTTGTCTTTGAGAATATTGGCATAGTAGGCTGCCAGGTAAGATGAAGTACCAATAATTTCCTTTTTGTTTTTTGCAGTATCCCTTTCAAGTATTTCAAGATATTTAATCGCAAAAGGTACGGCCAGGCCCTGTTCCATGGTGCTGTCCTTGATCCGGGCTATTTGAAATCTTCTTTCCCATCCATATTTTTCATCGGGATATAACACTGTAAGTTTTTCAAATAAGCTATCTGCTTTTGAAAGGTTATTCCCTTTGAAATAAGCAAATCCTGCATCATAGTAATCGTTAAGATTGGGTTTGGGCTTTAAGGTAATAATCACCAACCTGAGATCGCCTTCCCTGATCCGGCTTACACTGTCCCCGGTTGCTTTAAAAACATTGGCACCTTGCTTTAAGAAGTCAATCTTTGAAGTAAGCACAGAATCCAACGTAGCACCCTGGATATAAGTGTTGTAAATCTCGTCGGGTGTTCCACCGGTTTTAGCAAGGATGTCAGCTTTCAGTTTATAATCGCCGGATATCAGGTCTTCCCGCTTTTCTTTTACAAAATAATCATTCACATTTTTCAGGGCATTGGGATAATCGCCTTTATCAAAATAAGCATAAGCAAGCAATTTATAAACCCTTGGTTTTGTTTTTGCCCCCATTTCATTCAAAACTTTGTTCCCTTTTAAAATGGCACAATCATAATCTTTACTTACATAACATAACTGACCGTTGAGGTATTCATCCTGTATATCAGTTTCCGGCAATTTGCTGTCAATATATTTTTTTAACAGGCTGCCTGCCTCATTAAAGTCCCTGCGATAAAAGTAATACCAGAACAACTCGTAATATGCATCAGTGAACCGGGGATCTTTTGCCAGTGCCTCATTTAAATACTTAAGCACAAACTCGGTGTTTCTTTGTGTTTCAAAAAGCTTTGCTAACCTCACACTTGCAACTGCAAAATTTGGGTTTACCGCCAATGCTTTCGTGTAATAAGTGTATGCATCACTGCCTCCTTTGCCCGGATCAGCTTTACGGTAAGCGTTTCCTAATTGTATAAGTGTTTCTGTATTTTTGGGGTCTTTCGCATGGGCCGCCAGGAGTAACTGAATAGCATAATTAAAGTCCCCTGTTTTTGAATCTACTATGGCACGGCCTATCGCAGTTTGTATCACCGGGTCATCACCTTTTTTAGTGCGGCCGGCAGCAAGAGCCGCTTCAAAACGCTGCCTAGCATCATTGTGTTTATTATCCAGCAGGTCGGCGTGCCCGATACCAACCAGTACCAGGGGGGCGCTGCCATTGGTGGACAATGCTTTTTCATATAACTGGCGGGCTGCTGCATTATCATCCATATTAAAATAGGCTTGCCCCAACCAGTAAATAGCCTCAATGTTATTGGGGTTGGTAGCTAACAATTTTTGAAAAACATCTGCCGCACTTTTTTGCCTTTTGGCATACAGGTGGTTCATTCCCTCCTGGATGGATTGTGCTTGTAGCCCGGTTACAAGTAGTAACCATGCTGTTAAAAATGTGATGGTGGTCTTCTTCATTTTACTGTTCTCTTTTACTGGTTGTAAATATAACTTATTTGTTTACTTTTCCAGCCTTACGGGCCTAACTCCAAAATTTTTTAATACCTGCGGTACCAGGTAAGCTCTTCTGAAAATCAATTGTCCGATCTCACCGCTCATAAACCCGGCAAATCCAAATCCCAATCCTTTGTAATTCTCCTTGAGTGTATAAACCAAATCCCGTACCATAGGATAACTTTTTGTGTAAATATTTTGCTGGTAGGCTTTAACATATCCCACTTCACTATAGGTACTCTCTATGCCCGCCACTCTGACTTTTTTCAAAAAACTTAATTGTTCCTCATCTTCCGGGTTTCCTATCCAGCTAATTCCAATAAAACCAACAACATCCGGGTTTTTAGAGACATAATCAATCACCCCTTCGCTGCTGCGTGCAGCTACCGCTGATGGAGTCAATGAATCTCCGTGCAACACTGAGTCGATGATAAAACGTACCGTACTGGTTGCTTTTACCCCGTCAAATACCGGAATTAAATTATTCTTAAATCTTCCTTTAAGAATGTTTGTTATATCAGTCCTGCTAAATAACGAGTCCTGTGCAACAGGATTCACAATCACCGCAATGGCATCCCTGGCAACAGTCATGCTTTGCGGCGATACCCCGAGCGAATCAACCATAAAAGCTTTTTCATCGGCATTATATCCTCTTGTGGCAATCACCATGCGGATGCTGTCCACGCCAAAATCCTTAAAACATTCTGCCTCCGGCTTATAAAGAACATTGATTTTTGTTTGGGGATGATTGGATTCATACACCTGTACCAGTTCATCAACCACGGGCTTAAAAGATTCATCAGCGCTTATTGTAATGGTTCCCCTGTAAGGAGTATCCTTTAATTCTTTTTCTTTCTCTTTATAAGATTTACATCCTGTTAAACCTACCAGCAGGCAAACCAGGTAAAAAAAGAAGCTGTTATTTTTCGTCCTCCGGCAGCAAATCATCTGAAGTATTTTTTCTTATAGCCCCTGTAAATCCGCCAGCCCCCATATAACAAACAGACTGCGCCGAAAATTTTATCAATATTATTGGGCGGAAAGGTTTCATTAAATGAAATATTGAATTTGCTCCTGAAGAAAAAAAACAAACCCAATAGCAAAATGATGATGCCCATACCGTAATCCAGCAGGGACTTCATAATGGAAAGTTGTTTCCGCCTTTTCTTTTCGTATTCTTCAAACATCAATTGCTGTTTTCAGGGGCAGCAAATTAGATAAATTTTATTGTTCAACCCCGATAAATGTTACCGGTAGCACATAACTCACCGGAACATGGATGCCATTCTGAAGTGCCGGTACCCAGCGGGGCATTTTTTTACATACTCTTACCACCTCATTATCAAACTCATTGCCGCCACTGGTAATTATTTCAAAGGTATTAACAGCCCCGTCTTTGTCCACTTTAAACCGGATTTGAACGGTTTTCTTTTCTCCATCTTCCAGGTCAGATGGGGTGCTGAGATTTTTTGCCAAAAACCTTTTTAATGCCTCAGGACCACCCGGAAATTCCGGTTCTCTTTCATTGGCATGAAAATCAGGTTGTGTTTCTGTTATAACAGTTGCATTTCCGTTCCCTGCTTCTGCAGGCTTCTCTTTTTCCCTGGGAATTCCATCGTCTTTTATTCCATCCTGTGTCTTGTCTGATATCAGTTTATCGCCTAAATTGGTAACATCAGGCAATGTCTCTTTAACCTTATCATCCGGTTTGATTTCAATTTTGCTGACATATTTTTCTGTAGCTATTTTTTCAACAGGTTTTATTGCTTCTTTTGGTTTTTCCGGTTCTTTGGGTTTTTCTTGTAACAGTCTGACTTCTGTAATTTCCAAAATATGTTCATTCCTGTTCACCGGAGCAGTAGAAACATTCTTTTTGCCAAAAGCGTTTATAAAAATAAAAAGAAGAATCACTGACAGGGCTGCTCCCATGGATGTTAAGAGGCGGTGATTGTAACCGCGGCGGATTGCATAAGCACCATAATCTTTGTTTCGCTTCTCGAAAATAATATCGAGAAGATCGGCTTTCAGAATTTCTTTGTTTGTCATGGCTCCTGTTTGGTTATTAGATGCCTTTTATAAAGAATTCCACAAGGCACAAGAAACAAGGAACCAGTTTCACATTAATATATACACAATGCTTTATAGCTTGTGCCTTGTACCTTGTGTCTTATCCCTTTTATATTACTTTTGCTTCTATGAAGATTCTCATGGTTTGCCTTGGAAATATCTGCCGCAGTCCGCTGGCAGAAGGCATTTTGCAGGACAAAGCTTTTAAGGCAGGTTTAACATGGAGCATCGAAAGTGCCGGCACCAACAGTTACCATATTGGTGAACCACCACATGCGCTTTCTCAAAAAATTGCCCGGATAAATGGCATTGATATCAGCAAACAAAGGGCAAGAAGATTCAGCCCTGAAGATTTTAATGTTTATGATAAAATTTATGCATTAGCACAAGATGTATTGGAGGACATGAAAAGAATTGCAGGAAAGAAATTTCAACAATCGAAAGTTGATCTGCTGATGAATGAATTATATCCCGGCAAAAATATGGATGTGCCCGATCCCTGGTATGGACCGGAACCGGGTTATCATGAAGCTTTTAAACTGATTGAAAAAGCCTGCGATAAGATTATGGAGAAATACGGCGTAACTGTTAAAAAGGGAATTGACCTGTATATTTCAAAGGAATAAATTGTTATCGTTCCAAAGGAATCATAAACATTGAAGCTCTGCTGATCTTCAATCCTTCTGTCTTTGTTCCTTCCATATTTATATCTCCTACCAGTATCTGAACGCCACTGATCTTATTTTCTCCATTTCTTTTAAAGGAAGCAGTGCCGCCGTAGGCTACTATCTCAAATACATCCCCTTCAGTCTTTTTCAACTCAGAACTTCCCATGGCTGAATTGGCAGTAAGGCCACTGGAATCAAGGGTAACTGTTATTTCCGTAACAGGGCTTCCATCAGGGAATTTGTAGGTTCCGGCATATTGCCGCAAAGAATCGGTTTGCGCATTAACCGTCAAAAAACTTATCATCGCCATTAAAGAAAGAAAAAGATATTTCATATCGCTGGTTTTTGTTTCTGAAACGTAAATTACTATAGAAAGTTACAGTTAGAAAAAATATTTATACTCTCTCATAAATGATCGCTGCCCCCTGCCCCACCCCTACGCACATGCCGGCAATGCCCAGCTTTACCCCTCTCCTTTTCATTTCATATAATAAGGTGGTAGAGATTCTTACACCGCTGCATCCAAGCGGATGACCAATGGCAATGGCGCCGCCATTTACATTTACTTTATTTATATCCATTCCCAGGTCACGGATACAGGCAATGGATTGTGCCGCGAAGGCCTCATTCAGTTCTATTAAATCAAGGTCAGCAATTTTTAATCCTGCTCTTTGCAATGCTTTTTTAGTGGCAGGCACCGGGCCAATGCCCATAATGGAAGGATCAACACCTGCCACTGCCATTGAAATTATTTTCGCCAAAGGCTGAAGGTTATATTTTTTAACGGCATCCTCATTGGCCAGTAACAGGGCCGCTGCCCCATCATTGATACCGGATGAATTCCCGGCAGTTACTGTTCCGTCCTTTATAAATGCCGGTTGTAGGGAAGCTAACTTTTCCAACGAAGTTTCTCTTGGATGTTCATCCGTACCAACGAGCACTTTTTCTTTTCCTTTTGTAACTTCTACAGGTGTAATTTCTTGTTCCCATTTACCGGCGGCTTTTGCTGTAAAATATTTTTGTTGTGACAAAAGGGCAAATTCATCCTGTTCCTCTCTCGTTATTTTCCATTGCGTCGCTACATTTTCCGCCGTTTCTCCCATTGAAAAAGGATAGTACATTTCAGCCAGCTTTGGATTTACAAACCGCCATCCCATTGTAGAATCAAAGATTTCTGTCTTCCGGCTCCAGGCTTCATTTGTTTTTCCCATTACAAAAGGAGCCCTGGTCATACTTTCCACCCCACCCGCAATGACCATTTCAGCATCACCGCATTTGATCATCCTTGCCCCATCCATGATAGCCTGAAGACCAGATGCACATAAACGGTTTACCGTGCTGCCGGCAACAGTAATGGGCAAACCTGCCAGTAAAGCCGCCATCCTTGCCACATTTCGGTTATCTTCCCCTGCCTGGTTGGCAGCGCCTGCTATCACATCTTCAATGGCGTTGATATCAATGGTTGAATTTCTTAGCAGCAGCGCTTTGATGACATGTGCCAGTAAATCATCAGGGCGAATAGTGGATAATGCACCCCCGTATTTTCCTATCGGTGTCCTGATCGTATCAACTATATAAACTGGTTGCATCATTTATTACGACTGATTAAAATTAAAAAAAAGTTAGTTTGAAGATTTTATCTCCGCTTGCCCTGTGACTTCATATTTAAGTTTAACAGGCACTGAATTCATGATTTCTTTAGTTTTTCCCAAAAACATTTCGTCTGCCGGGGATAGCCGGATAGTTTCTGTTTTGAAACTACTATCGCCATGTTCCGAAATAGAAATTGTTTTAACAGTAAAATTGAACATTTTCGAAGTTGACTTATTCATTAAATAATATTCATTTTCCTTACGTAACTCTATTTCTCCATACATTTTGTGTCCAGAACATGAAGAAAATAAAAATCCTAATAAGAAATAAATCAGTCCCTGAAACCTATTTTTATTAATGATACTCATAGGTTAGTGATTTCAACACTGTAAAAGCTCTTTTCATCAAAAATAATCAACCTCCGCCAATCGGCACTGCTAACCTAACTTTGCCCCATGCAAAAGACCAAAGTGCAAAATATCAGGACACTTTCTCTCCCGGATATTGAAGAGTATTTTGAAACATTGGGTGAAAAAAAATTCAGGGCCAAACAGGTATATGAATGGCTGTGGTTAAAGCCTGTACAGAGTTTCGAAGCCATGACCAACCTGAGCAAGGAGCTTCGCAATAAACTAAAAGAGGATTTTACTCTACCCGGATTGACTGTTGACACCGTACAACATTCTGAAGATGGTACGATTAAAACCCGTTTCAAAACACACGATGGCTACTTTGTGGAAGGGGTGCTGATTCCGACCACTTCAAGATTTACTGCCTGTCTTTCATCACAAGTTGGCTGTTCACTCAGTTGCAAGTTTTGTGCAACCGGCTATATGGAAAGAAAACGAAACCTTGAGTTTGATGAAATTTATGACCAGGTAGCCATCCTCAACCAGCAATGTGAGAAAGAAAATGGTAAAAAACTCAGCAATATTGTTTTTATGGGTATGGGTGAACCACTGCTGAATTATAAAAACGTATTAAGGGCCATTGAACGAATCACCTCCCCGCATGGAATGGCCATGAGTCCAAAACGCATTACTGTATCTACTGCCGGCATTGCCAAAGCCATCCGGCAACTCGGGGATGATAAAGTGAAATTTAAACTGGCGCTTTCGTTACATGCTGCAAATGATCTGAAACGGCATGAGATCATGCCGATCAATGATACCAACAATATCAAATCACTGGTGGATGCCCTGAATTATTTTTATAAGGAAACAAAAAATGAAATCACTTTTGAATATATTCTTTTTAAAAATTTCAATGATTCACTCAAAGATGCGGATGAACTGGTTAAGCTATACCGCCAGGTTCCTGTTGACCTGGTGAACATCATTGAATACAACCCGATTGATTTTGCCAAATTTGAAAAACCGAATGAAGATAAAGTCGAGGCATTCATGAAATACCTCGAAAAGAACAGGGTGAATACCCGCCTTCGCAGAAGCCGTGGCAAAGATATTGATGCCGCCTGCGGGCAATTAGCCAATAAGGATTAATCATTCCGCATCCTGTTAAGCGCCTCTATTTTATTCTGTACATGCAGTTTATTATATATTTTTTTGATATGCTGCTTCACTGTCTCGTGGCTGATGAATAATTTTTCGCCGATCTCCTTATAAATAAGCCCCCGCGATAAATGTTGCAACACTTCCTGTTCCCTGTCGCTCAGCAATTGAGACAATTTTTTTTCTTTTGGTTGCTGAAAACTGGCAATTACCTTTCGGGCAATATACGGACTCATCGGTGAGCCTCCTTTGCTGAGATCTTCCAGCGCCGCCAAAATCTGATCCCTGCTGCTGCTTTTCAGCAAATATCCCATTGCTCCGTTCTTGAGTGCCGAAAAAATGAATTCATCATCATCATACAGGCTGCAGATAATACACTGTGCATTTTTATTTCGCTGATTTATTTGCAGAACCAGGTTTGCCCCGTTAATACCCGGCAATTTGATATCTACAATGACGATTCCTTCAAATTTGTCTGCATAGGGCAGCGCTTCTTCGGCAGAAGAAAATACTCCGCCTACCTGAAAGTTTTGACTTTCGGATATCAGATTCTTCAGGGCTTCCTGGTATTCCTTATTATCTTCTATTATGGATACTAGTGTCTTTATTGGGGTAAATTTAGATACTGTGAACTAAAAAACAAGTTTAGTCCTGATAAATACAGATTATTAACGTCATATCTACGAAATTTTTCTTAGGTCTGTTAAACCAGGGGGGTTGTAAACAGTCTGTAAGCTGTTAAAATATTTATCAACCTGACCCTGACGAAAGGTTTTGACAACATCAGGCGTCTAAAACAAAACGATAATCATGAAAAAAATAATTTTGCCCGCCCTGGTGCTCTCCCTGGCTTTTACGGTTAAAGCCCAGGAAATACCGGAAAGAAAAGCCGAAAGACCTATGATGATGCACGGAAAACATAAAGGTCACCACCCTATAGCAGGAATGGACATGAAAAAGCTAAATCTCACAGATGCCCAGAAAGAGCAGTTCAAAACACAAAGAGAAAGCTTCCGCAAGCAAATGGAGGAGTTGAAGAAAAATGATAACATTACCGTAAAGGAATGGAAAAGCAAAATGGAGACCCTGCGAAAAGATCAAAAAACAAAAATGCAGGGCATATTGACCACCGAGCAAAAAGGGCAGATTGAGAAAATGAAAGCTGAGCACAAAGCCATGCAGGAAATAGATGCAAAAGCAAGATTGGAAAAAATGAAGCTCAGGCTTGGGCTTACGGATGACCAGGCGGCAAAAATGAATAAGAACCGGACAGAAATGGCGGAAAAAATGAAAGCGCTGCGGGAAGATGATAAAATGGATGCCGAAAAGAAAAAAGAAAAAATGAAAGAACTGATGAATAAACAGAAAGAACAAATGAAATCCATTTTGACTGAAGAGCAGATGAAGAAATTACAGGAAGGCAGAAAACAGGGACCTGGTGGTATGCATGGCAAAAAACCCGGAATGAAAGAAGTGATATAAATTAATTTAAGCATTAATTCAATGGAAGCCCTGTTAAAGACGGGGCTTTTCCTTTTCACTATCTTTGCCGCTTACTACTGTTGTAAAACAGCAAACCACTTACATGAAAAAGAAAGCAACGAACAACTTCAGCAAATTTGCACCTAAGAAGAGTAACGCCGCCATCAAAGAACAGTTCAAACAGGAAAAAAGAAAGTGGAAGAAAGAAAAGGAAGAGTTTTTTGAAAAGAAAAGAAGTCAGTCAGTAATCGGGAGTCGGGAGTCGGGAGTCAGGAGTCCCCAACTTGTTACCGGGATCCAGCAACCAGCAACCAGTAACCAGCAAATGCCTCTCAACAAATTCATTGCCCACGCAGGTATTTGCGGCCGCCGGGAGGCGGCTGAATTAGTAAAAAAAGGACTGGCAAAAGTAAATGGTGAAACGATTATTGAACCGGGACATAAAGTTTCTGTAAAAGATGATGTACGTGTAAACGGCAAGAAAATTTTCCCCGCCAGGAACCTGGTTTATATTTTACTCAATAAACCCAAAGACTATATTACCACTACCGATGATCCGCAGGGAAGAAAAACAGTGCTTGACCTGATCAGCAGGGCCACCAGGGAAAGAGTTTATCCCGTTGGCCGCCTTGACAGGAATACTTCCGGGGTTTTATTGTTCACCAATGACGGCGAACTGGCACAAAAACTCACCCATCCCAGCAATGTGGTAAAAAAAGTTTATCATGTTACACTGAACAAACCACTCGATAAAAAAGATTTTGACCAGGTACTGAAAGGGGTGGTATTGGAAGATGGCCACGCGGCTGTAGATGTGCTGGCCTATGCTGATGTAAAAGATAAAACACAAATTGGCGTGGAGATACATAGTGGCCGCAACCGGATTGTCCGCCGCATTTTTGAACACCTGGGATATGATGTAAAAAATCTTGACCGGGTGATATTTGCCGGCCTGACCAAAAAAAATATTGAACGGGGCAAGTGGCGTTTCCTTTCGGAAAAAGAAGTGAGGGATTTGAAACACTTTGGAAAAGGGAAGTAACTCTGCCACAGATTACACTGATTGACACAGATTATTATCATGAAAATTTCAGAGTTAATTGTTTTTGAGAATGATGATTTTATTGCCCTGAATAAACCTTCCGGCTTATTATCCATTCCCGACAGGAAGGGAACAGATATTTCGTTGAAAGTATTGCTGAAAGAAAAGTATGGCAATATATATACTGTTCATCGCCTGGATAAAGACACCAGCGGCCTGATCGTTTTTGCAAAGAATGAAACAGCCCATAAACATCTTTCCCTGCAATTTGAAAACAGGCAAACCAAAAAAATATACCGGGGATTAGTGATCGGATCTTTGATGGATAAAAAAGGAAATATTGCCTGCCCTCTTACAGAGCATCCTGCTTTGAACGGAACCATGATCGTTCATCGAAAAGGTAAAGAATCACTGACCGATTACGAAGTGCTGGAAGATTTTGGAATTTATTCCTGGCTACAGTTCCGGATACATACCGGCCGGACACACCAGATCAGGGTGCACATGAAAGAAATTGGTCATCCCGTTGTTTGTGATCCACTATATGGCGATGGAAACCCTGTTTTGGTTTCTTCATTAAAATCAAAATTCAAACTTTCCAAAGATGCAGAAGAAGAAAAACCGATACTAAACCGGTTGGCGCTGCATGCTTTTCAGCTATCATTCAATAATATCCAGGGTAATTTGATTGAACTGGAAGCCCCGTTGCCAAAAGATATCAGGGCTACTTTGCAGCAATTAGCAAAGACCCGCCTGAAGTCCGGGCAGGGAAAAAAAAGCGGGTAGAATATCAATTACTGATTAATGATTATTTCGTAGCAACGCATAATCATTTTTACTATTAGCAGATTCTCAAAATTATTCCAGATCAGGCTGTGGTGTATATCTTAGGTAAGGCTTCACCACCTTCACTCCTTTTGGAAATTTCTTTATCGCATCTTCTGTTGTAACAGCCGGAATTACGATCACATCTTCTCCATGTTTCCAGTCAGCCGGAGTGGCCACGCTGTATCCTGCTGTCAATTGTAATGAGTCCACAACTCTCAGCACTTCAAAAAAATTTCTCCCGGTAGAGGCAGGGTAAGTAATCATTAATTTGACGGCTTTATCAGGACCTATTATAAATAGTGACCGGACGGTAGCGGTAGCCGATGCATTGGGATGGATCATATCGTACAATGTGGCCACATTTCTGTCCGCATCAGCAATAATGGGAAAGTTTACAATACAGAACTGTGTTTCATTAATATCTTTCACCCAGCCTTCATGTTTATCCAGCGGATCCACACTTACTGCCAGCACTTTTACATGGCGTTTCGCAAATTCTTCATTCAATAAAGCTGTTTTACCAAGCTCTGTTGTACAAACAGGAGTATAATCAGCAGGATGTGAAAAAAGAATGCCCCAATTGTCGCCCAGGTATTCATAAAAATCAATTTCACCTTCGGTCGTTTGTGCTTTAAAATTCGGGGCCATATCTCCTAAACGAAGTCCCATAGATTAAATGTTTTGAGTTAAAAAATAAAATGAGATGCAAAGTTATTCTTTAATTATTATCGAATAATCAATCGGGGAGTTTTTCTTTAACATGGCGGACACGCCGCAGTATTTCTCAAGCGACAGATCGATGGCCTTTCTGATTTTGTCTTCATTTTCCGGAGCTGTCTTCATTTTATAAATAATGTGTATGTCCTTAAAAACTTTCGGATGTTCATCCGTTTGGTCTGCTTCCACCTCAAGGGTAAAATCAGAAAAATCCATCCTCATTTTAGTTAATATATCCACCACATCAATTCCCGAACAGCCCGCCAATGCTGATAAGAGCAGGGCTTTCGGCCCATGTCCGTTTTCAGTTGACCCATCTATTTGAATTTTATTGCCCTCATGTTCAGCTTCAAACTCATGAGCCTTTTTCCAGGTAGTAATTGTTTTTGCCATAATTATTAAATCAATTCATGTTTTTTATTCCTGGAAATGTTTTCCAGTGACCAGGTTATCTTTTGCTCAAAATTATTCTTTCTCTCAGAACAATCGGCCTTATTGCAAATCCGGCAGGAAAAAGGAAGGCAGCCATCGGAGTGAACAAATAATTCCAGCGATTCACCGAATTCTTTTTTTATCAATGCTGCCAGTGCATCAATTTCCCGGTGTGCTTCATGCACATTCAGGTACCAGGGCACTGTTAAATGACAATCAAGATGCAGCACACTGCCATATTTTATTACCCGGAGGTTGTGCAGGTCAACCCAGTTTTCCCTGCGATCAGCATTTAACAATTCTACCACCCTCCCCAGCAGTTTTGCATCCGCTTCATCCATGATCCCGGCTAAGGAGCTGCGTACAATGCGATAACCGGTAAAAACAATAAAGCAGCCAAAGAGGCAGGCAACGGCGCTGTCAATCCAATTGTATCCTGTAAATAACAATAAGGCAAGGCCTGTAATAATACCAACCGTTGACCAGGTGTCAGTTTGTAAATGTTTTCCGCTGGCTATTAATGCTGCGGAATTATTTTTCTTCCCCGTTTGCAGGCAAAAATATCCGATCGCAAAATTTATGATCGCAGTAATAGCTACCAGCAGTATTCCAAAATCAATTTTGTGAAGCGCAGCCGGGTGAATGAGGTGCTGAATGGCTTTGTATAAAATAATGGCGCCCGCCGATCCGATCATGGTGCCTTCAATGGCAGCAGAAATAAACTCAGCCTTGCCATGCCCGTAGGGATGATCCATATCCCGGGGTTTTGCAGCAACATATAAACTATACAAACCAATAAACCCGGCCAGCACATTTACAATACTTTCCAGTGCATCAGTAAGTATGGATACGGAGTGGGTGGAATAGTAAGCAATAAATTTCACAACAAGCAGCGCTACCGATACGAGAGCGACCCATTTCTGTACATTCAGGTTTTGTTGTTCTTTTTTCAAGCACAGGAAGATTATTCAAAACTTTCTTTCACAAATTTCATCCACTGCTGCCGGGCATAGGCAAGAAACTCAGGCGGCGCCCCTGCAAATCCTTTCTCCGATTCATAACGGCCGAATGTTTTCATGTATTCGTCTTCTGTCTTTTTATAGCCGGGTAATGTTTCCAGGTTGGCATCTTTTTCTGTTACCGTAAACTTATCTTCCTCAGAAGACTTTATCCAGCAAAGACCCTGCAGGTAGTAAGTAGCAGTATCTTCATGAATAAACAGTTTCATGTCCGCCGGCGATACATCGCTCCTGCAGGCCAGCCGGTATTGTATCGTGGTTTCCGCCACACCGTCTTTATCAAGGTCCGTGACCGTAGTGGCATCTTTTATGAACTTGCAGGTAATATCAAACGGACAGGATTTTTCACCATCGTCATTCTGCCATTGCAACACATAGCCACCCCCTTTTTTTACATATTGAGCGGCATGTAATCCGGCGCTTTGTCCTTCCTCATCGTAATTATTCTTTTCTTTATCATCATAGGGTTCCACAAAAGAAGTGATAAAGATATTTTCACCCAGCTTATCTGTCCATTGCCACGCTTCATTTAGTTTTCCCTTAAACTTTATATATGCGGGCACTTGTGCAGCAGTTATTTTCACCGGTTCAATTGCTACAGCCGGTATTGTATTGGCCCCGGGGTTATCCATGCGGGCTGTGTCATCCATCGCCTGTTTGGGTTCTTTCTTTGACGAGGATGAATTACAGCCTGAAAAAAAAGCTGCCAGGCAAATAAAAAAAAGAAATCTCATGACATTGTTTTTTAGTGACCGAAAATACAGAAAAATAATTGCCCCCCGATTGACTTTCGGGGGGCAATTTTACATGATCCTGGTTTTTTTACTCTTTGCAAATAAATTATCTGAGAACGGTAAACTTCCTGTTGATTATTATAGAAGGATCGCTGCTGGTTAGCACATATTGACCCGCCGGCAGTTTAGTTACATCTAATATTATATTATTGTTTCCTTTATTTATCTGTGTAAAGGTTCTGCTAACCATCCTGCCATTTATATCTACAACCTGCAAATCGGTTTTCACTGCCTGATCAGATTTAATGACCACATTTAGTTTATCACTGGCCGGCACCGGGTATAAGGTTATATCAAACTGGCTGGTTTTGCAATTAGTTTGTTTAATATCAGTATGTGTAAACCTGCCGTCTATATCAACCTGGCGAATGCGGTAGAATACGGCGCCACCTTTCAGATCAAGATACTGATAGTTGCGCTGTACATCTGAGTTACCTGCTGCCGCTACATTATCAATTACAACCCAGTCAATACTATTTGTACTTCTTTGTATTTCAAACCGGTCGCTGTTTTGTTCATTAGCAGTTCCCCATGAAAGAAGAGCACCTTTGTCATTACACTGCACATTAAATCCAGTGAACTTGACAGGAAGAGTAACGTTTGGCAGAGGCACAAATGAGTAAGCTGTGTAAGAGCCTCCATTCGTTGGAGCGTATCCACTATTATAAAACATTTGTAATTCATTGGTTCGATCTATTCCATTCGCTTCTATATAAAAGTAGTGTTGTCCTGATGATCCTCCATTTGCCAAATTAGCAAACCGTGCTGTTACAGCACCTGCCGGCCCACCGCTTATTTTAACTTCCAGCACATTAGATGTGGAGGTTGTAAAATTATATGAAGCTCCACCCAATACAACAGCAGAAAACAGGTAGTTATAATAACCTCCTTCATTGGAAAAAGCAATAGGGGTACTGCTGTTAACAGTATTATTATTATAAGCAGGAATATTAGCTGCCAGAAAATTATTAGAAATCGATACAGAAGGAATTGGAAGCACTGTATTGGGAATTTGCAAAACAAACTGAACATTTGTAAAGGGCGCAGAAAAAGGGGCGCTGGCTTGTATGGCAAATATTACTCTATTGGTTGCAACCCCGGGCAATAATGTACCCTGTGAAGCTCCGTTTCTAACCACCGACAGGAAGACGATTGACAAACAAACAAATTTTTTCATAACTTCTTCTTTTGAAATGTCAGTTAATTAATTGGGTATTACCTGGGTTCTGATTGTTAATTCATTTGAGCCAAGAATAGTTGAAAGCAAAAAAGCCCTGTCATTTCCAGGCCCCTGGTATTTCACTTCCCGGGTCAAATTCAGATCTCCGCGATAATAACCGGTAAGAGTGATTAATTCATTACCTCCCAAATCGGTTAACAAGGCAGAACGGTCGTTACCCGGTCCCTGATACTTGGACTCAACATTGGTATTCACATTACCACCCCATAAAAGATTTACTGTGCTTAATGAAGGATGAGATGCCGTAGTATATGCTGCCGAGGTTCCAAATAATTGAGGATCGGTGGCAATTCTTAAGTCAACAACATTGGTTGTGAAAGCAGTTGATTTGGTTTCATTCAATGCCCTTGGTGATGATTGATCTATACTCAAACCAAGATGATTTCTGTGGCGGACGGTAAGAATATAATTGCCATCAGCATTTCCGTTAAATGTTACAGGACTCACCCCATCTACATCTGTAATATCACCATCTCTTTGGATAAGCGCCGCCCGGGTCTGCAGAATCACATTACCGGGTGATGCGGTAAGATTTCTTAATTCCAAATAAACCCAGTCAACGATATCATCATTAGTACCTGCAGGGTCAAGCACAGCAGCATTTGGAATTGCTTCTACTGCTGCATTACTGACATGAGTAAAATTTGAACTATAAGGGGCTACCCTATAAGGGTCAGTACTCGGGAAATTAGCTGTACTGGCAGAAGAACCAAAAGGTAAGGTCCGTAAATTGTCATTCATCAAGCCAGTTCCGGCAACATATGCTCCCTGCAAAAAAGCTCTTGTACCCACCGCCAAAAACTTATTCAATCCTGACACTACACCCGAAGCAGCAGTAACCGGTGCACCTACCTGGTTGGTGGCGGCATTATGTGTTTCACCCACAGAACTCCAATCCGTTCCACTATTATAATAACCGATAAGATTTGCTTCAGTGCCGGTAATATCAGTTGGATCAATATACTGGCCCGAAAGTGATACTGTACCTCCGGTAATACCAGACCTGGTTACCGGCCAGTTGGTATTCAGATAGCTGGCAATCATAGGTGGGTTGCCGGCATCAGCAGCTCCTAATACTCTTACACCAAAAATTGCAGAAGAGTAAGCACTTCCGCTGGTTGTCAGATAAGCCGGGCGATAATTCGCATTTTCTCCCACGGGTAATTCATAAGCGGCAATATCTGCCGTTAATTCTTTTATCAATTGTCCTGTGCCATTTGTCCATACAAAGCGGGATGCATTGGCGCCTGTAATTGTTGCGGTAGAGTTCAACCTGAAGTTAAAATTCCCTGTCTGAAATTTTCCATTTGTAAATAACATGCTGGTTCCAATCCTTGCATTACCCGTCAATGTTGCATGGGCCGTGTTATCCAGTTCAAGATTGGGTATAGTAAAGCCATTCATATTCACATTTTGCAAAGAACTTCCCTTCAATTGCAAAAGACCGGTTCCCTGTATATCTGCATTGCTTGTTACATCCCCCTGCACAGTTACCGTTGCTCCTGACTGAATAAAGAAGGTGGCATTGTCAATAACGAGCTGGCCCTTTGCACAAACACTGTAAATGCAGACCAGGGAGGTGAAAACAATAAATCTTCTCATAAATGAAAGTTTCATTTCAAGGTTATCTAGTTTAATACTCAATTCCGGTTCCAGAGGTGGATTTACTCAGAGCAATTTATACTCATATTGCGTTTCAGAGGGCTTGCATTTAGTAAACGGGAGTTTCCGGTGAGTAAACGGATTCTCCATTGCCAATATAAAGTTGAGATAACTTCGTGATACAATCTATACCCCAAATGGGTGATTTTTTTATGATTTTTGTCAGGTAGTAAATGGCTCTGAAATTCTATTTATTTATGTAGCCTTTTCCTGATTAACCGGCCGGCAAAACGGGCAGCACGGTAATAAGATTCTTTGTTGAAAAGCTGCGAGTCTCTCATTGCCTTATAGGTAAGAAAAAGACCTGCCGGCAAAAGGATAAAAGTGGCCATCCACATGCCGGTAAAGGCAGTCAGGGTATTTTCTTTGGCGAATTTTTCGCCGGTGGTGCTGGAAAAATAAAATACCATAAAGAAAACAATGGCAAATATCAGCGGAGTGCCCAGGCCACCTTTACGAATGATTGAACCAAGCGGGGCGCCAATCAGGAACAAAACCAGGCAGGCCAATGAAAGTGTGATTTTCCGGTGCCATTCTATTTTATGCTTGCGCAAATTTCTTTCTTTATCCTTCAGTGTCAGCATATATGATTCCGTACTGATCCGGAGTGAGGTGGCCAGGTTTTGTACTTTTTGATTAATGCTTATGCGGGCAGAATCAGGTAACACTTCGTCAAAATTTTTCACCGCTTTCCGGTTGGCTGAATCAGGCAACGATTTTTTTTCCCATATTGTATCAAGCAAACCGGCAAATGAAACCTGCCGGATCAATTCAGCGTTTGCCTGGTTTTTAATCCCTTTGATTTCTTTTTCCAGCGAGTCAATAGCTTTCACCAGTTGCCGCATGCTGAACATTTTTTCATTGTTCTTGTTCACACTGTCTGGTGTCCAGTTTATCTGGAATGAACTGAGGTCAAATTGCTTTTTGTATTCACTGAAACTAAAGCGGATAAATTCTGTATTGCCGCCGGAATAGTTGTCCCCTCTTTCCTGGTAGCGCCAGCCGTCTTTCAGGTCAAACTCAAGGAATCTTTTGTTTTCCGTAACCCGCATAACACCGCTTTTGGCAATAATGAAATTATCCTGCAAAGGATTGCCCTGCTCATACACGATCACATCTCTTATCACACTGTCGTTGGCTTCTTTCTTCCCTATTTTAATGGCAAAACCATTGATCTTATCATAAAACACTCCCTCCTTCAGGTCAAAAGATGGCTTGGCATATACTATATCTGTCAGCAGCGTTCTTGATTTTAAGTTAGCCACCGGAATGATATAGTTGGAAAACATAAAAGCAATGCCGCAGATGAAAAGCGAAATAATAAACAAAGGCCGCATAAACCGAAGCAACGAAATACCGGCCGATTTGATGGCCACCAGTTCAAAACTTTCACCCAGGTTGCCAAAGGTCATCAACGAAGAAAGCAGTATGGCCAGCGGTAATGCCAGTGGCACCAGGACAGCGCTTTGATACCAGATAAATTCAAAAATAATTTTAGTAGGAAGGCCCTTCCCTACAAAATCGTCAATATACAGCCAGAAGAACTGCATGACGAGCACCAGCAGCGTAATAAAGAACGTGGCTACAAATGGCCCGACAAAGGCCTTGATAATCAGTATATCTAATTTTTTGAACACTTACCTTTAAAATATGGACCCCGCAAAAATAAGGCTTTCGCAAACCGAGATGGAACTGGTTAATAATGCTGAACTGATTTTAACAAAGAATACCATTCTTAAAAAAGTAAACGGATTATTGGGAGACTTGCAGGTAAAACAGCAACAGGTTGTAACGTTGCATACTGCGGGATTGCCGGTAAAAGTTTCCGGGTCAACACCCAAAATTTCAAAAGGAGAAAATTACAAAGGACTTCCTTACTTAATACTAGATTATCCCAGGTTATTTGAGCATGCAAATATTTTTGCTGTCAGAACCATGTTCTGGTGGGGAAATTTTTTCAGTGTTACACTTCAGCTTTCGGGCATTTATAAAAAAGAAGCAGAAGAAAAATTAATAGCTGCTTACCCGGTCCTGGAAGAAAAAGGATATTACTGTTACATCAATGAAGATCAATGGGAACATCATTTTGAAGGAGACGGTTATATGCAGTTATCTGAATGGAGTAAAAATGACCCGATGGCTATCGGGTTTGAAAAATGGGTCCGGGAGAAATCTTTTATCAAGCTGGCCAATAAATTCTCCCTGCAACATTGGGATGCTGCAGAGGAAATACTGCAGGGTTACTTCAAGGAAATAATTGAAATGCTGGCTGATTAACCCCCGTAGGAAAATTAACCGACAATCGGCATATAACAAGCTTGAAAAAGAACCAAGAAACAAAAATCAAGAACCAAAAAAAAGAAAAAAGGAAGAAAAAATACAAACGCATTCGATCTCTAACTTGAGATTTTTATTTTTTTTGAGATTTGTTTCTTGAGATTTGAGATTTTTCTTGGAGTTAACCACCCAGGCGGTGAAAAAGTTCTTTCACCTGGTGATCCCATAACGAAGTCTGATCCTTCATTTCTTTTTTTTCGGCAAAATCTTTTATGATCAGAATGGTCTGGTTGGTAATTTCTGATTTATCAATTCGGAATTCAAAGTATTCTTCCTTGGGAGAAGTGAGCCAGTGAAAGCGGATAAATTTATCGTGTTCTTTCTCCACTAGATCGGCTTTTTCAAAAGCCCCGTTCCAGCCAAAGTAAAAGATATTGTCTCTTTCATCAACTTTATCGGCAAACCATTCTCCCAGCCCTGCCGGAGTTGACAAAAATTCAAACAGGATAGACGGTGAACAGCGAACCGGGTACTCTAAAGTGTATAATTGTTTACTCATTCTTCTTCTCTCGTAAAAAACATTGCGATTGATGCAATAATAGAAAATAAATCATTGCGGCAAATTATTTTGTGGTTTATTTTTCCCCTTATTTCTCCAAAGGAGTCCCTTTGGGACAAACCAGGGCCAGGCTGGTAAAATAAATCTTATATATAATCGTTAAAAGGATGTCAAAATTTATTTGGCTGGCAGGGTTAATTAAGCTAAATTGCCTTGAAGTTCAATAAGTTCTGAACAACCAATGACACCGTGGTGGGTATTTTTAGAGTCATAAGCGGACCAACCTTATAATTCTTAACCCTTAAAATACACCATTTAAAACCATACCTATGAGCATGAGACAACTCAAGATCACGAAGTCTATTACCAATCGTGAATCCCAAAGCTTAGAAAAGTACCTGCAAGAGATCGGCAAAGTCGAACTCATCAGCCCCCAGGAAGAAGTCAAATTAGCCCTCCTTATTAAACAAGGCGATCAAAATGCTTTGGACAGACTGACCAAGGCCAACCTTCGCTTCGTAGTATCTGTGGCAAAACAGTACCAAAACCAGGGACTGTCGCTGCCTGACCTGATAAATGAAGGGAATGTCGGTCTGATCAAAGCCGCTCAGCGGTTTGATGAAACCCGTGGATTTAAATTCATTTCCTATGCCGTTTGGTGGATCCGTCAAAGTATCCTTCAGGCATTGGCCGAGCAGTCCCGTATTGTTCGTCTTCCACTGAATAAAGTAGGACTAACCAATCGTATTCATAAAGCCTTTTCCCTGCTGGAACAACAATTCGAAAGAGAGCCGTCGGCTGAAGAACTGGCTGAAGTACTGGAAATGGATATAGAGGAAGTTTCTGCCACTCTCGGCATTAATGGCCGCCATGTAAGTATGGACTCGCCACTTTCAGAAGGCGAAGAAAATACACTGATAGACGTCCTGGTAAATATGAATGCAGACAAAACGGATGGCCAATTGGTTCACAACGAATCTTTAAAAACAGAGATCGACCGGTCTTTAAAAACCCTGACTGAACGTCAAAAAGAGGTAATCTGCTTTTTCTTCGGTATTGGCGTTGACAATCCGATGAGCCTTGAAGATATCGGGGTAAGATTCAGCCTGACCAGGGAAAGAGTAAGGCAGATCAAGGATAAAGCCATTACGAAGCTAAAAGCTTCTAACCGGTGCAAACTCCTCAGAACCTATTTAGATTACTGATTCATTAATTAATAAAAATTTCCGACTGACATAAAACTTTACACTTCTATCTTTGCAATTCTTTAAAAAAGTGAACATTGGATGTTCACTTTTTCTTTTGAAATCGATGTCAGTCCCGATAGCTATCGGGATTGTCGAAGCCATGATAGAAGTCGAAAATATTAATCACCCTTCGTCCAGCCTGAGGCGGGATCAGGGTGCCAGATGAAAATGAATGGCAGAATATGTTCAATAGCTTACAGGAAAAATTAGAAAGCGCCTTTAAGAACTTAAAGGGCCAGGGCCGTATTACAGAAATAAATATTGCTGCGACGGTAAAAGAAATCCGCCGGGCTTTGGTAGATGCGGATGTAAATTATAAGATCGCCAAAGAGTTTACTGATAAAGTGAAGGACAAGGCAATGGGTGAAAAAGTAATTAACGCTTTATCTCCCGGCCAGTTGATGGTGAAAATTGTAAATGATGAACTGGCAGAATTGATGGGTGGGCATGAAGCTGTCTTCAATGCAAAAGGAAATCCTGCGGTTATACTTATTGCAGGCTTGCAGGGTAGCGGTAAAACCACTTTCAGCGGCAAACTGGCCAATTACCTGAAAACAAAGAAAGGTCTCTCTCCTATACTGGTAGCAGCTGACATTTACCGTCCCGCTGCCATGGAGCAATTGCGGGTGCTGGGTGAGCAGATCGGCGTTGATGTGTATATTGAAGAAGAAAACAAAGATGCAGTTGCTATTGCCCGGAATGCGGTTAGAGAAGCCAGGAGTAAAAACAAAAATGTGGTCATTATTGATACGGCTGGCCGTTTAGCCATAGATGAAATAATGATGAATGAAGTGGCCAACGTAAGGAACGCGGTCAATCCGCAGGAAATATTATTCGTGGTAGATAGTATGACCGGGCAGGATGCTGTGAATACTGCCAAGGCCTTTAATGACCGTTTGGATTTCACCGGTGTTGTGCTTACCAAACTGGATGGAGATACCCGGGGTGGTGCTGCACTTTCTATAAAATACACAGTTAACAAACCTATTAAGTTTACCAGCAGCGGGGAAAAAATGGATACACTGGATGTATTCTACCCCCAGAGGATGGCACAGCGAATCCTCGGAATGGGTGATATTACCAGTTTAGTTGAAAAGGCACAGGAACAATTTGATGAAGTTGAAGCCAAAAAATTAGAAGCCAAGATCCGTAAGAACAAATTTGATTTTTCCGATTTCAAAATGCAACTGGAGCAAATCAAAAAGATGGGAAACATGAAAGACCTGATGGGGATGATACCGGGCATGGGCAAACAAATAAAGAATATAGACATTAAAGAAGATTCTTTCAAAGGCATTGAAGCCATGATCAATTCCATGACGCAGGCAGAAAGAGCTGACCCTGATTTAATTGACAGCAGCCGCAAAAAACGCATTGCCAAGGGCTCCGGTAAAGACATCCAGGAAGTAAATAATTTCATGAAGCAGTTTGAACAGATGCGCGGAATGATGAAGAATATGAATAAAATGCCAATGCCGGGAAAAATGATGCCGGGGATGAAGAAATCGTAAAGACGCAAAATTTTGCGTCTTTACGATTTCCGGCATTTTGCAATCTCCCCTTTCAGTCCTATATTTGCTGTCCGGTTTCCACCGGATCTAACAATTTTTGTTTAACAACGTTAAATGTCTATTTAATGTCAGCCAAAATCCGTCTTCAAAGACACGGGTCCAAAAAGAGACCCTTTTACTTCATCGTTATTGCCGACTCCAGGGCGCCACGCGATGGCAAATTCATCCAGAAATTAGGTACTTACAATCCACTGACCGTTCCGGCTACTATTCAGCTTGACCGTCAGAAAGCTTTGGAATGGCTAAGCAAAGGTGCTACACCCACCGACACAGTTCGCCGGATCCTGAGCTTCAAAGGAGTATTATACCTCAAACACCTGCTTCGTGGAGTGAAGCTGGGGTTATTTGATGATGCAGCGGCCATGGAGAAATTCACCAAGTGGACGGCAGAACATGATGCACAGATGAAAAAGCGACAGGAAGACGCATACCGCAACAAAAGAGCCAGACGTCCTATGCCGGGTCGCAGACCTGAAAGAAAGACAGAAGGTGAAGAAGGCGCCGAAGGATAATAATCGATCCTGAAAGTTCTTGGGTCCTCCCGGCTTTGCCGGGATTTTTTTTGCCCCTGAACGATGTTCGCAACCATCGCTGAGGCTTGGTTGCCTAAAGGGGAATACAGCTTTCGGTAGTGGGTCGGTTTCTGTGTTTCTGTGGCAAAGAATACAAGCCACTGAAGCTCTGAAACACAGAGTTAACGCCGGTCAAAATTTCAAACTGACCCACTACCCAGCTTTCATTATTCATCAATTTTTCTTAATTAAAGAATAGCTTTGATTGCAAATAATAATTTCAAATAAAATCAATTTTAAATACTCCGCCGTCTGGCGGAAAAGGGGGCATGACCGAATATTTTAAAATAGGGAAACTCGTTGCTGTTCATGGACTCAAAGGCGAACTGCTTCTTAAACATGAACTGGGAAAGAAGACTTCATTGAAAGGTTTGCAGGCCATTTTTATTGAAGAAAAGAAAAATTCTTTTCTTCCCTGGTTTATTGAAGCAACAAAGATCAAAACTGAAAAAGAAATTTATTTGAAGCTGGAGGCTGTCAACACAAGAGAAGCTGCCATCAAACTTACACAAAAAGAAATATGGCTGCCCGAAGCTGATTTTAAAAAGTTCGCAGCCAAAACCGCTCCCGCGGTCTTATTAGGTTATTCCATTATCAATAATAATGAAATGCTTGGTGAAATACTGGAACTGATAGAACAGCCGCATCAACTTCTTTGCCGGCTTGATATAAAAGGCAAAGAAGTATTGATTCCATTACACGAAGAATCCCTGCAAAAAGTCAATCATAAAAGAAAAGAAGTATTGGTAACGTTGCCGGATGGCTTGCTGGAAATCTATCTATAGCATAAAGATTTTAAAATTTGCCATTGATTTTATGAAAATTTGAGAATTGTCAGCATCCAAAAAACATATTGCCCATTTTGATCTCGACTCCTTTTTTGTTTCAGTAGAAATCATAAATAACCCTTCGCTGAAAGGGAATCCCGTTTTGGTTGGCGGATACGAGCGGGGTGTGGTAGCCGCCTGCAATTATGAAGCAAGAAAATTCGGCATTCATTCTGCTATGCCGATGAAGAAAGCACTTCAGCTTTGTCCCCACGCCATTGTTACCAATGCAAGCCGTGACCAATACAGCAAATATTCAAGATGGGTGACGGAGATCATTGCCGCCAAAGCTCCTTTATTTGAAAAAGCCAGCATTGATGAATTTTATATTGACCTGACCGGCATGGATAAATTCTTCGGCGTGAGCCAATACGCAAAAGAATTGCGGCAGCACATTATTGAAGAAACAGGTTTACCCATCTCCTGCGGTTTATCTTCTGCCCGGTTTATCAGCAAAATGGCAACGAATGAAGCCAAGCCAAATGGTTTCCTGGAAATACCTCATGGAAAAGAAATAGATTTTCTATGGCCTTTGGGCATTGAAAAAATAAACGGCGTAGGCAAACAAACCGAAGAGAAGTTAAAAAATTTTGGCCTTTATAAAATAGAAGACATCGCTAAAACTCCCATTGAACTGATGGAAAGATATGCCGGTAAATGGGGCGAAGCGCTCTGGCACAAAGCACATGGCATCGGTAGTACAGAAATAACAACCGACTGGGAACAAAAAAGTATGAGTCATGAAAATACTTTTGACACTGATTACACCGATATAGATTTTCTGTATAAAGAATTAGTGAGACTTACAGAAAAAACCTGTTATGGGTTAAGGGAAGATGAAAAAATGACCGGTTGTGTGACCGTAAAGATCCGTTACTCCGATTTTGAAACCATGTCGAGACAGGAAACGGTTGATTATACAGCATTGGATGATGTGTTGATTGCGAAAGTTAAAGACCTGTTCAATAAGTCATACCAGAAAGGAAGACCTGTTCGTTTGCTCGGTGTCCGTTTCAGCCAGTTGATCCCTTTTACCATGCAGATGAGTTTGTTTGAAAACAATGCAGTGAAACTTCAGCTTTACAAAGCAGTGGATGATATTAAAGAGCGATTCGGAAGCAAAATGGTCTCAAAAGCGGTAACTGTTAAGAATAAGTCCGGAGAAGAGGAATAATTACTTCCTTCTTACCTTCGTCCCCTGTTTAACGAATAAACTAATCACCTAATAAACAAATACTATGTCACAAACTTGGAAAAACTACCAGGAAAAAAACAAAGACCGTTTTTTGAATGAAATGCTGGACCTGCTCCGCATTCCGTCCATTAGTGCAAAAAGCGAACATAAGGCTGACATGCAGACCTGTGCTGAGGCTGTTAAGAAAAGCCTGCTGGATGCCGGTTGCGATAAAGCCGAAGTAATGGCAACTGACGGCCACCCGGTAGTATTTGGTGAAAAAATAATTGACCCTTCCAAACCCACCGTGCTGGTTTACGGCCACTATGATGTGCAGCCACCCGAGCCATTGGACCTGTGGACCAACCCACCTTTTGAACCAACTATCGTTGATGGAAAAATATTTGCCCGCGGTTCTGCAGATGACAAAGGACAATTTTATATGCATGTAAAGGCATTGGAAATTCTGACAAAGACAAATTCGATGACCACCAATATCAAATTCCTGATTGAAGGGGAAGAAGAAGTGGGTTCGCCCAATTTGGGAAAATTCGTAGCTGCACATAAAGATCTGCTGAAAACAGATGTGATCCTGATCAGTGATAGTTCTTTATTAAGCATGGAAAATCCTTCCCTGGATATTGGTATGCGTGGTCTTTCCTATATACAATTAGAAGTAACAGGCGCCAACCGGGACCTGCATAGCGGCACTTATGGCGGAGCCGTTGCCAATCCAATCACCATATTGGCCAAGATGATCGCCAGTTGCCATGATAAGAAAAACCATATCACTATTCCCGGATTTTATGATGATGTGGCCGTATCTACAAAAGAAGAAAGGAAGTTATTGAGAAAAGCACCTTATAATGAACAGGAATACATGGATGAGCTGGGTGTAAAAGAACTCTGGGGTGAAAAAGGATTTACAACCTATGAAAGAACCGGCGTGCGCCCTACCATTGAAGTGAACGGTATCTGGGGTGGCTATACCGGGGAAGGTGCAAAAACAGTATTACCATCCAAAGCCTATGCAAAGATCTCAGCAAGATTGGTTCCTAATCAATCATCACATAAGATCACCGAATTATTGCTAAACTATTTCAGATCAATCGCTCCTCCTTCTGTAACCGTCAAAGCCGAATTGCATCATGGTGGCGAGCCTTACGTGACCCCGATCGACAGCAAGGGTTACCTGGCTGCAGCCAAAGCTTTAAAAACAACTTTTAAGAAAAAGCCTATTCCCGTCCGGGGTGGTGGAAGCATCCCTATCTGTTCCATACTGGAAAAAGAATTAGGAGTAAAGATCGTCTTTATGGGTTTTGGATTGGATACAGACAACCTGCACAGCCCGAATGAAAAGTATAATATTGAAAATTATTATAAAGGGATTGAGACGATCCCTTACTTCCATAAATATTTTGCAGAGATGTGAATGGTCAATGGTGAATAGTGAATTGGCCATTGACTATTCACTATTCACTATTGTCTATTGACCATTCACCATTCACTATGCCAGAAAAACTCCGCCTTGACAAATGGCTCTGGGCCATCCGGCTTTTTAAAACAAGAACATCAGCCACAGCTGCCTGCGATGCAGGTAAAGTGAAATTTGCCGGATCGCAGGCCAAAGCTTCCAGGAATGTAAACATCGGTGATGAGTATGATGTAAAAACGGAAGCCAAAAGATGGCGGATAAAAGTAACCAACCTGCTGTTAAAAAGAGTCGCCCATGCCGAAGCCATTACCTGTTATATAGACATCACTCCTGAAGAAGAAATGCAACGGCTGCAATTCCAGGCTGCCAGTTTCCATACCGGCAAGCGGCAAAGCAAAATTGGCAGGCCAACCAAAAAGGAAAGAAGAAATCTCGATGGTTTTCTGGATGAATGATCATAGTTGATAAAAATCACCTTGTAACATTACTATTATCATCTCCTATGGCAATGAAGAGGTATAGATTCGTCATGTCAACCGTCGGATTATTATGGTACAGAGTGAAATAAAAACAAAAAATACTTTAAAAAAAAACCTGTTCAGGAGCAGTGAAGAGCGTATAACAAATCGCCGCAAAAGGGTTATGGTAACACCTGCCGCTAATGTGGACGAAACCAATCATGAATATATACTTACCATTGCCGCACCGGGTTTTCAACGAAAGAACTTACAGGTAATGATCGAAAAGGACATCATCACAATAGCTGCAGCAAAGGAAGCATCGCAGGAAAATTGCACTCATGACCGTTGTGAATTTGATTATACCTGCTGGAAAAGGACGTTTTCCCTGCCGGAAGATGCCGATGCGCTGCTGACAAGGGCCCGGTACAAAGACGGGGAACTGATCATCAGGATTCCAAGAGGGAAAAAAGACAACTTATCCGGAATAACCACTATTTATGTTTACTAACCCAGAAACTATGTATTTGCACATTGCTCCCAACCGCCTCATCGGTGAAATTCAGAAAGAATTCAATGAAGTATTTCCCTTTTTAAAACTTGAATTTTTCAAAACCAGGTCATTTTCCCGATCAGATTTTATGGCACACCAGATCATTCCTTCACAGCGTAAGATCGGGGAAGGGCAACTGGCTATTACAGATGGTAATATTGAGATCGTCGAAGAAATGAAGGTCAAGGATCTTGAAAAAATATTTAAAGACCAGTTCAGCCTAGCAGCACAGGTATTCCGCAAATCCGGCAACCTCTGGCTTGAAACCACCATGACAGACGACTGGACCTTACAACAACAGAATGATCACGGGCGGGAAATTTCTACCGTCAAAAATGCAAAAGACAGGCCGGAAGATTTTGATCTGAACCGTGATGCAGATCGTTAGTACAGCAGGTTCTTTAATTTCTCCAGGTTGATAATGGATATTTTCCCATCTTTTATCTCGATCAGTTTTTCTGCTTTAAAATCACTGAGTGTTCTGATCAGGGATTCAGTAGCTGTGCCAACATAATGGGCAAAGTCTTCTCTTGAAATTTCCAGGGGGTTATTTTGATTTTCAGCATTAAATTTTTGCTGTATATCCACCAGCGCCTTAGCCACTCTTTTTCGAAGTGAACTGTAGGCAAGATTCAGCAACCGTTCTTCTTTTTCCTTTACATTCTGCGTAATGATGCGGATAAACTTGACGGCTATATCCATGTTACCGTACATCATGTGCAAAAAGTCCTCTTTGGGTATCTGCATGATCTCTGCATCCTCCAGCACAACAGCTGAGTCGTCGTAGTTTTTATCTTCTATCAGGGCGGGGTAACCAATAAAATCTCCGGCGGTAAAAAGGTCGGTAATATATTCCTTACCATCCTCATGGGTTTTAAATCCTTTTACTTTCCCTTTTACCAGGTAATATAAATAACGGGGTCTTTTGCTTTCCTGGTAAAGCGTTTGCTTTTTGCTGTAGTTTTCCACATCATACTGATCGGACAACTGGCTCAACAGCCCGGAAGATTTTACATCTTTAATGAACTGGTTGATTCCGTTTTGCGAAGCAGCATACTTGTTATCCATGATTGCAGCTTTCTTCAACCTTACTTCTATAGCATTCAGGAGTTCGATATCTTCAAAAGGTTTGGTAATGTAATCGTCGGCGCCCATTTCCATTCCTTTTCTGAAATCACTTCTTTCTGTTTTGGCGGTCAGAAATACAAAGGGAATGCCCTGGGTTTCTTCATTTTTCCGCAACAGGTGCAGCACACCGTACCCGTCCAGCTCGGGCATCATAATATCGCATACAATAACATCGGGCTTTTCTTTTTGTGCCAATTCCACACCTTTTTTTCCATTCTCAGCCGTAAAAGTTTTATACCCCGCCAGTTCTAATATCTCCGCAGTATTTTCCCTGATATCCGGGTTATCATCAATTACTAAAACAGATTTCATACTTAAGGTAAGTTTACAGGAATGGCAAAGGTAACAGTTGTGCCCTTATTTAATTGACTTTGTATTTGTATTTGTCCCCCCAGTAATTCAACATACCTTTTTACAATATGCAAACCCATGCCTGTTCCCTGGATATTATTAGCATTAGCCCCACGGAAAAAGCTGGAAAAAAGATGCAGCTGGTCATCCTCGGAAATGCCGATGCCCTGGTCCGTCACCGAAATCAAAGCTTTGTCGCCGGTGGTTCTTCCTTTTACGGAAATCAATTTTTCTTCATCTGAAAACTTTATAGCATTGCCGATAAGATTGATCAGGATATTTTTGAAAAGTTTCTTGTCAGTATAAGCAATGAAATCGCCGTTACAAGAAAGCTCAAAACGCTGGTCCCTTTTCAGAATTCCTTTCATTTCTTCAATGGTATCTGCAAGAACTTCCTTAAGATTGATCTCATCCAGGCTCTTTTCCACTTTGCCCTCGTTGAGCTTACCTAATGAGAGAAAATCTTCCAGGATATCATTCAGGTGATTGACAGAATTTTTTATCCGCTGAATATGCTTATCCCTTTTTCCCTGGTCATCCGGAGCTGAATATTTTGACAATAAAGAAGCAGAAGAAAGTACCGTACTTAACGGAGTCCTGAATTCATGTGATGCCATGGAGACAAAGCGGCTTTTAATTTCATTCAGTTGCCGTTCTTTATCCAGCGCTTCGCTTAGCTCCTCCTGCGATTGTTCCAGTTTTTGCAGGGCCTCTTTTAATATCAATGTTCTTTCTTCCACTTTCACTTCAAGATTGGCATTAAGCAGTCTTATCTTATCCGTAATCTTTTCCAGCTCCGTCTTCTGTTTCAGCATATCGTTTTCTATCTCTTTTCGCCTGGTAATATCAATAATAAAAGCCATAACAAATAATTCCCCGTTTCGCTGGTAATGGCTCAGGCTCACCTCTACAGGCATACCGGAACCATCCTTTTTCCTGCCATACAGGTCGCGGTTCTGCCCCATGACCCGGTTGGATGGTTGATGATAAAATCTCTCCCTTAATTGAAGATGCTGATGTTTGAACTGTTCGGGTATCAGGATTTCAATGGGGTTTCCCGGTAATTCTTCTTTCCCATAGCCAAACATTTTTTCTGCTGCCGGGTTCACCAGAATGATATTGCCGGCGCTATTGGTCAGGATAATTCCTTCCGTAGCATTTTCAAACAAAGAAATCAGGTGCGTTGCATCAATCATATTAAAGCTGTAAAAAACTTCAAATTACAGAAACAACGTCAAGCGAAAAAATATTAAACAAATGAAATCACTCAGCTGGTCTTGCTGAGCAGGATCTTTTCCATTTCAATAGCCCTTGGAAAGAGGATATTGTTTTCGAGGTGCATATGCTGCATCAGGTCATTGTCGAGCTCTTTCAGTTTTAAGAAAATTACTTTATGGCTTACGCAGGCCTGAGCCGGCGGTATATAATCATTGGTAAGTTCCCTCATTTTTTTGGCCGCCCTTATAACTGAAGTATGTTCATGATTCATTACTTCTTCTACAGGTTTGCGAAGAGTTCTTACCAGCAGGCTGGCATATGATTCACGACTATCAAAAGCATGAGTTATCTGGCGGATATAGGGAAAAATAATCTCTTCTTCCTGCTGCAGGTGGGGAAGCATTTCATTGTATAATCCCAAAAAAATTTTCTCCAGGTCTGTAATATACAGGTATTTTTTTCTGTGCTCTTCAGCAAAATTCAACAGCAGGGTTTTAATTTCCGGCAGTTGTTTTTTCAGGTAATGATGATGAACATGCACAATATAATCAGTCAGGAAATCAATATCCCATTCATTGAAAGGAAGCGAATTGGGCACCTGTACAGTACGGGTAGCATCTTCCAATTCTTTGGTCAGTATTTTTAAATCGATTTTTTTTGCATCACAAACCACCTCCAGCGGCCACTTGCCGCCACAGCAGTATTCGATTCCATACTTCCGGAAAACTTCCGCCGTACGGTAATCGTTTGTAACAATATCAGTTACAAATGATGCCCCGTTTACCTGGTACGATTTCAAAAACATAATTCTTCCCTTCCCAATTTGTCAAATTGATGATACAGCGGCAAAGTAGATAAAACAATATGACCCCCGGGCTGACTTTCGTCATCCCGGCAATAATTATTTTTTTTAAGCTGTAGTGATACTCTGTATTCCTATTTCATTTTCCCCGCTCAACAGGTCAGCCACGGTAGTCTGCGAAAATTTATTCAGCAGGTCATCCCTGTTTTTCTCCATCAGAAAATGCAGGGGGCATGGATTGGTCTTATTACACTTCCGCAGCTTCAGCACACAGGTATTAAACTGTTCCATTCCGTCTGTAATTCTCAAAAACCTGATCAATGGCGAGGGAAGCGTTTCCCCGTTAACGGAAAAACCACCATAAGGTCCTTTGGTGGAATCCAGGATGCCCTCCTTTACCACCCGGTTCATAATTTTGGCCAGAAAATGTTTGGGTACAGCAAGTTTATTGGCTATTTCATCCGCCTGAACCCGCCGGTTTTCCTCACTGACTAGGGCCACATAGAGCACTCCCCTCAGGGCATAGCCAAAAGACTTTGAAAAAAACATCTGCAAACAAACTGTTCTGCTTTTAGAATTAGCCTGATAATTATCAGTTCATGCTTTGATGATGGTCATGACAGGTGAAAAACTCCTCAAATATTTTTGGGGCATAAAAGACATACGCATCGCTTTTTAAGAAGGCAGCAAATCATACCTTTGGCAGGATTGTCAATATTTCTAATTAAAATAAATTAAAAATGAAAACCCCGAATTTTATTGCTGCGGTTCTTTTTACCGGCAGTCTTTTTGTTTTAGCCTGCAAAGAAGGTGTAAAAAAAGATGAGAAGCCCATAGATGTGCAGGAACTTGCAAAAAATCAACCTGAAACACACGGCACAGAAATCAAAGAAGGTGAGATCGCAATCACCAATCCTCTTGATACGGAAATGGTGACCAAAGGCAAAGTGATCTATGATTTAAAATGCCAGTCCTGTCATAGATTAACGGAAGAAAAATTAGTTGGACCCGGCTGGAAAGATGTTACCAAAAGAAGACAGCCTCTTTGGATCATGAACATGATCACCAATGTGGACATGATGCTGGAAACAGATGCCGAGGCGCAAAAACTACTGGAGTTGTGTTTGGTCCGGATGCCTAATCAGAATATAATGATGGAGGATGCAAGAAGGGTGCTGGAATTTATGCGCAGCAATGATGGTGAAAAGTAAGGCCCTCCAAACCTCTCCGCCAACCGGCGGAAGGCTTGTCAATGGCAAAACCAAACAAGAACCAACCATGAGCAAAATTTATTCCTTAACAATAAATACGATTTATGAAACACTTTCTTAAAAAAATTGCTCCCGCTGTTTTTGTACTGATGGTTAGTTCTGTTTTTTTTCAAAGTTGCAAACCAAAAGGAGCAGGTTCTGCAGTTAGCGGTAATGCAGCTTCGAAGGCCTATGTTGCTCCCGGAAAATATGATGAGTTTTATAATTTTGTTTCCGGTGGTTTCAGCGGGCAAATGGCTGTATATGGATTACCATCAGGTCGTTTATTCCGGGTAATCCCGGTCTTTTCTGTTGACCCTGAAAAGGGATATGGCTACAATGAAGAAACCAAGCCCATGCTGAATACATCACATGGTTTTGTTCCCTGGGATGATCTTCACCATATTGCTTTATCAGAAACCGACGGTATCCAGGATGGTCGCTGGGTATTTGGCAACGGGAACAACACACCCCGTATAGCAAGAATTGACCTGAAAACATTCCGGACAGTTGAGATCATTGAAATACCTAACAGCGCCGGTAACCACTCCTCTCCTTTTATTACAGAAAATTCTGAATATGTTGTAGCAGGCACCCGTTTCAGTGTGCCACTCGGGGACAAACTCGACGTTCCAATTAACACTTATAAAGAAAATTTCAAAGGAACGGTAAGTTTTATTGCTGTTGATAAAACATCGGGCCGCATGGGCATTTCTTTTCAAATCCTGACACCCGGTATCAACTTTGACCTGGCCCGTGCCGGCAAAGGGAAATCTCATGGATGGATGTTCTTCAGTTGTTATAATTCGGAAAAAGCAAATACACTGCTCGAAGTAAATGCTTCGCAAAAAGATAAAGACTTTATCATGTGTGTGAACTGGAAGAAAGCTGAAGAATATGCAAAAGCAGGAAAAGGAATAAAAAAAGCTGTAAAGTATGCCCATAATGTTTATGATGAAGCAAAACACTCAGCAACTTCCACTATTGAAAATGAAGTACTGGTTCTTGATCCGAAGGATTGCCCGGATATGGTTTATTTTATGCCCTGCCCCAAATCACCCCATGGATGTGATACTGACCCAACGGGTGAATATATTGTAGGCAGTGGCAAACTGGCTGCCGTGATTCCTGTATTTTCCTTTACCAAAATTCAGGCCGCTATAGCTGCAAAGAACTTTGATGCTGAGTTTGATGGCATCCCGGTATTGAAATATGAAGCCGTGCTGCATGGTGAAGTAAAAAAACCGGGATTAGGGCCCTTGCATACAGAGTTCGACGACAATGGCAACGCCTACACGTCTTTCTTTGTTTCATCTGAAATTGTAAAATGGAATGTAAAAACGCTGGAAGTGATTGACCGTGTGCCCACGTATTATTCAATTGGTCATCTGTGCGTTCCCGGCGGCCCCACTAAAAAACCCTGGGGCAAATATGTGATTGCCTATAACAAGATCACCAAAGACCGTTATTTGCCTACCGGCCCTGAGTTGGCTCAAAGTGCACAGCTTTATGATATCAGCGGTGACAAAATGAAACTCATACTTGATTTCCCCACCATTGGCGAACCACACTATGCTGAAGCTATACCGGCTGACCTGATCATGAAGAACAGCCAGAAGATCTATAAAATTGAAGAAAATAAGCACCCTTATGCTGCTTTGGGCGACAACTTTGCAAGAGTGGAACGCAAAGGAAATGAAGTACATGTGTACATGACATCTATCCGTTCACACTTTACTCCTGATAATATTGAAGGTGTAAAAATGGGTGACATTGTTTATTTCCATGTAACAAATCTTGAACAGGATTGGGATGTGCCACATGGTTTTGCTGTCAAAGGGGCCAATAATGCCGAGTTGCTCATCATGCCGGGTGAAACACAAACACTGGCCTGGAAACCGGAAAGAGTGGGTGTATTCCCAATGTATTGCACCGACTTCTGCTCTGCCCTGCACCAGGAAATGCAGGGATATATCAGAGTAAGCCCGGCAGGAGCTAATGTACCTATTACATTCAGCACAGGTAAAACTGCCCCTGTAGTTACTGAGAAAAAAGATACTGTTAAACCAAAATAATTTTTCATACTTAAACTTTAGGTTTATGAAAAAGATACTAAGCATACCGATCATTATACTGGCATTGATTGCTGGAAGTTGCAATAGTGATAAAAAAACTTCAGGTGAACCAACCAAAGATGCTGCCACAACCACCGGCGGTCAAGAAGCTGTGATAGATGATGTATCAGCAAAAGATATTGTGAAGATTGCGGTGGGTTCCAAGGACCATACAACACTGGTAGCCGCTTTGAAACAAGCCGATTATGTAAAGGTTCTTTCCAATGCCGGTCCTTTTACAGTTTTTGCACCTACCAATGCAGCTTTTGACAAACTTCCGGCAGGAACTGTTGATGGATTGATGAAGGATGATAAGAAGGCTGATCTTCAGAATATTCTGGAATACCATGTGGCACTAGCTGTTTATAAAACAGAAAATATGCAGGATGGCCAGACCATCAATATGGCCAACCTTGATAATATTACCCTGAGTGTGAAAGATGGAAAAGTGATGGTGAACGGAACAGCTAACGTAGTTGCCACAATTTCTGCATCGAACGGAATTATATATGTAATTGACGCCGTTTTATTACCTCCGGCTAAATAAATTATTTTTTTTACAGAGGTTTTTCATTGTATACTGCTTCCGGGGCCGGGGTGCCCCGGAAGTTCTTAATTCAGGATTCATGAAACAAAAACTCAGCGTTGCCTCAAGAATTTTAGTGGCCTTTGCATCCGGCGCATTGATCGCCGTATTCTTCCTCCCTGCCTGGCGGATTGATTTGTTTGCTCCTCAATATCCCGAAGGATTGACGATGAACATCTGGATTAACGGACTTAGTGGCGAGGTAGATATTATCAATGGTCTGAATCATTATATAGGTATGAAGCATATTACGGTGGATATGTTTCCTGAATTTAAATTTCTCCCGTACGTTGTCGGATTTTATATGTTGCTTGGTTTAATTGTTGCCATAACCGGAAAAAGAAAATTTTTATTTATCTATCTTGTACTTACTGTCATTGGTGGAGCTGCTGCCATGTTTGATTTTTATAAATGGGGTTACAATTATGGTCATAATCTTGACCCGAAAGCTGCTATACAAGTTCCCGGCCTTTCTTACCAACCACCATTATTCGGACATAAACGGATATTAAATTTTGACGCCTACTCATTTCCCGACGTTGGCGGGTGGATAGTAATCGGAGCGGCCATGCTTGCATTTGGGGTTTGGCTTACTGAATGGTATCTTCATCATAAAGCTGAAAAAAAATCGAAAAATAATTCAGCGGCCATACCGGCATTAATCCTGGCTGTATTCATATCATCCTGCTCTACCAAACCTGAACCATTCAAATATGGAAAAGATGATTGCTATTTCTGCAAAATGGGAATTGTGGACCCCAAATTTGGTGGAGAGGTAATTACAAAAAAAGGGAAAGTGTATAAATTTGATGATATTATATGTATGGTCCGGTATTTAAAATCCGGCATTTTAAAGGAAGAAAAGATCGCCCAACGAGTGATCATCAATTTTGAAAAAGAAAATGATTTCCTGGATGTTTCGAAAACAACCTTCTGGGTAAACCCCGAACTTCGAAGCCCGATGGGCAGTAATACAGCCGCTTTTGTTTCCCGGCAGGCTGCGGAAAAAGCAAAGGCCGGAAAAGAAGGACAATTACTGAACTGGTATGAATTATATAGCAAGATTAAATAAGTGCGGTTAAAATTTACCATATTATTACTTGGTATTTGCACAGCAGCTTTTTCAAATACCATACTTGTTGGCAGTAATCAATCTGTACGTTCCCTGAAGAAAGCTATTGAAACAGCAAAAGATAAAGACAGCATTGTTCTTCAAACAGGAATTTATAAGGAAGGTCCTCTTGTTATAACCAAATCAATCACCCTGATTGGCCAGGGCAATCCGGTTCTCGATGGAGAGAACAAATACGAGATTTTGCTCATCAGTGGAAAAAATATTACAATTAAGGGAATACAATTCCGCAACTCCGGCTATTCTGCTATGAATGACTATGCTTCTGTCAAACTGATCGACGCTTCAAACATTACGCTGGAGAACAACAGCATAACCGGCGCTTATTTTGCCATTCATATTTCCAACACTTCATATGCCACTGTCAGAAATAACACAATAACCGGTGTTCCGCGTTCAGAACAACTGTCCGGCAATGCTATTCACCTGTGGAAATCCAATCATACGCTTATAGAAAATAATCATGTGCAGGGACACCGTGACGGTATCTATTTTGAATTTGTTAGTTTCTCCACGATCCGGAATAACCTCAGTGAAAAAAATATCCGTTACGGCCTGCACTTCATGTTCTCCAATGATGATGATTATTTAAACAACATTTTCCGCAACAATGGCGCTGGTGTGGCCGTGATGTATTCTAAAAAGGTGATGATGCGGGGTAATCATTTTGAACAGAACTGGGGACCCTCCTCTTACGGCATTTTACTGAAAGATATTTCTGACAGTCATATTGAGTACAATACCTTTCTGAGAAACTCTGTCGGCATTCACCTGGAAGGAACCAGCCGGATCGAGATCGAGAAAAATATTTTTAAAGAGAATGGATGGGCCATTAAAGTACAGGCCAGCTGCGAAGACAATAATTTCCACCACAATAACTTTACAGGAAACAGTTTTGACGTTGGCACCAACGGCTCCATCTCGCTGAATAAATTTCATAATAATTACTGGGACAAATATGAAGGATACGATATCAACAAAGATGGAATTGGGGATGTGCCCTACCATCCTGTCAGTATGTACTCCATGATAGTAGAAGAAAACCCAAATGCACTGATGCTGCTGAGAAGTTTCACGGTGCAGTTATTAGATAAAGCTGAAAAAGCGATCCCCGGACTCACCCCTGAAAATTTAGTGGACGATAAACCCATGATGAAATCACAGAAATTATGATCCGTGTTGAACATATAAACAAACGATTCAGAAAGCTACTGGCCCTTGATGATGTATCAGCCCTATTTGACAAAGGGCAGGTTATTTCCCTTATCGGGCCAAATGGTTCAGGCAAGACAACCCTTATAAAATGTATACTGGGAATGGTCCGGCCCAACAACGGGAAGATATTCGTGGATGAACAACAGATCAACGGCGATCCCTCGTACCGGGAAAAGATCGGCTATATGCCACAGATCGGCCGTTACCCGGACAATATGAAAGTGGGCCAGTTGTTCAAAATGCTGAAAAATATCCGCCATGATGATGAAAGTAAATCCGGTAGCTATCGGATTGACAATTACCTGGTAGAACAATTTGAATTGAAAAAAATATTTGAAAAGCCTATGAGGACATTAAGCGGCGGCACCCGCCAGAAAGTGAGTGCTGCCGTTGCCTTCCTTTTCGACCCGCCAATTCTTATACTCGATGAACCCACTGCCGGTCTTGACCCGTTAGCATCTGAACTACTCAAAGAAAAAATTCTTGCGGAGAAGAAAAAGAATAAATTGATCCTTATCACGTCTCATATTCTCAGCGACCTGGACGAACTGACGACTCATATTATGTACATGCAGGAAGGAAAGATGCAATTCTTTAAAGATATTGAAGCCCTGCAGGAAGAAACCGGTGAGTTGAAACTCGGAAAAGCCATTGCCCGGATCATGAGGAGGGAACAATTACAGCTCCCCTCTCCACTCCGTGAAGAGGGGCCAGCGGCTAAGGCAATCTTTGTCCTTAAGGACTCCCTGGGAGAAGTAAAAAATGATGAAAGCATTTATTAACTGACCTCTTATGCTGAAGTTGTCACGATATGTTTTGTACGATATACTCAGGAGCAAGATCATTCTTGCCTATACTTTATTACTGTTCATCATTTCATTCAGCATGTTCCAGATGGAAGAAAACAGCAGCAAGGCCATCCTCAGCCTGCTGAATATTGTATTGATCGTATTGCCCCTGGTCAGCCTGGTGTTCACCACCATACATTATTATAACTCGTATGAATTTATTGAACTGATGTCATCACAACCGATGAGCCGCACAAGAATTTTATTAAGTGAATTTGCGGGAGTAAGTTTATCATTACTCAGCGCCTTTTTGATCGGCGTGGGCATCCCGGTATTGATATTTGCAGCTGATGCAACCGGGTTTGCCCTATTATTCAGCGGTGCTTCATTAACGCTGGTATTCACCTCGCTGGCTTTTTTGGCATCAGTGAGTTCAAGAGACAAAGCAAGGGGCATTGGCTATTCCTTATTACTCTGGTTTTATTTTGCCCTGATCTATGACGGACTGATCCTGTTGATCATTTTCAACTTCAGTGATTACCCGCTGGAAAAGATCACCCTCCTGTTTGCCGCCCTGAATCCCATAGACCTGGGAAGAATATTTGTTGTCCTGAAAATGGATATCAGCGCATTAATGGGGATCACCAGCGCCCTTTACAAAGACTTTTTTGGCAGCGGCAGCGGTATGCTCTTCACAATTAGCATTATGTTTTTATGGATAGTTTTCCCGTTATGGCTTGCAGTAAGAAAATTTAAAAAGAAAGATCTATAAATATTTTACCCGGCTAAAACACATTACCATGAATGAAATTATGACAAAGAGCCTGGCGCAGATCGTCAACAACAACCACCGTGCCGCGTCTGTATTTGAAAAATATCATCTTGATTTTTGCTGCAAAGGCAAGCGGACCCTTCAGCAGGCCTGCCATGAAAAAGATCTGAAAATTGAAGATGTAATGGCCGATCTTGAAACTACTGAACAAAACAGCAGTAACAAAGTAACAATCGATTATGACAAGCTATCGCTTGCCCAGCTTTCAGAATACATCGTAATGACGCACCACAGCTATGTTAAAAAAGAAATGCCTCAAATTTTAAATTACCTGCAAAAAGTGGCTTCCAAACATGGCGAACGCCACCCGGAAATGCTGAAAGTTCTGGAACTGTTTGCTGCCGTAAAAGAAGAAATGGAGCATCATATGCAAAAGGAAGAGCAGGTGCTGTTTCCAAGAATTCACGAAATGGGAAAATGGGTGGGCGAAGGAATGGAAATCCGTATAAATCACACTTATCTCCAGGCTCCCATTAATATGATGGAGCAGGAACATGACCATGCCGGTGAAATGCTGTCCGAAATCAATAAACTTACCAATAATTATAATCCCCCGGCGGATGCCTGTACAACTTTTAAACTTAGTTTTGCCGCGTTACAGGCTTTCGAAATGGATCTGCACCAGCATGTACACCTGGAAAACAATATTCTTTTTCCGAAAGCATTGCAACTGTTTGGTATCCCGGCCCCCTATTCATTAAATTGAATAATGCATGATAAAAATTGTTGCATTCATCAGCTTGTTTCTTGCTTACCTGCTGTATAGTATCATTGTGTATACAAAAGGAACTGAAAAAAATATTGTTGTTTCCGCTGAAGAGCAAATAAAGATCAAAAATGGGAGTCTTCTCTTTCAGCAGCATAATTGTACGGCCTGTCACCAGCTATATGGCCTCGGTGGTTACCTGGGCCCTGAGTTAACCACCGCTTACAGTGATCCCGGCAGGGGAGAGTTGTACATGAAGGCTTTTTTAAAAGCCGGAGGCCGGCGAATGCCCAATTACCATTTTAAAGAAGAAGACATTAATGCATTGATCAGCTTCCTGAAATATGTAGATGAATCAGCCATTACTTACAAGATCCACTGACGAGCATGATCACACAGCCGGCAATAAAAAATTCGTATATGACCGATAAAGCTGCCAAAGCTTTCTTGCTGCTGGCCCTGTCTTACCTGCTTTTTGGTTTGTTGCTGGGTGTCATTGGTGGTTTCCAATACATACTTCCCCCGTTTTTAAAAAACCAATTATCTTTTCAGCAAACAAGGCCCCTGCATGTTTACCTCGTTATCACCTGGTTATTCACGGCAGCGCAGGCAGGGATCTATTATTACCTGCCAAGAGTTTCCAACCGGCCCGTTTATTGGCAGCAGGGGATCTGGGTTCATTTCATCCTGCAATTAATGGTATCGCTCATCATTATCACCTGTTTTTTCCTGGGTTATTTCGGTGGAAGAGAATACCTGGAATTCCCGCCCCTCCTCGGTGCATTTATCATGTTATCATGGATACCTTTTACCATTAATTTTTTCTTCACCCTGAAACCAAATTATAAAACCGCCCCTGTATATGTCTGGATGTGGTCAACAGGAATTATTTTTTTCTTCATCACTTTATCTGAATCCTACCTGTGGCTTTTTGATTTTTTTCATACCAATATTGTAAGGGATGTTACGGTACAATGGAAAGCATTGGGTTCCATGGTTGGAAGCTGGAACATGCTGGTATATGGAACCGGTATGTATGTAATGGAACAGACAAGCGGCAATAGCAAACCGGCCCGTTCACCCATCGCTTTTTTCTTTTATTTTCTTGGATTAACCAACCTGATGTTCAACTGGGGACACCACACGTATATTGTTCCGGCTGCGCCATGGATAAAAAATGTAGCTTATTTCATCAGCATGACAGAGCTTTTGATCCTTGCCCATCTTATTATGCAATGGAGGAAGATGATGAGTGAGGCCCGGAAAAATTATCATCGCATGCCTTTCCGCCTGCTTTCTTATGCCGACGGATGGATCTTATTAAATCTTACACTGGCCATCATTATTTCAGTACCCGCCTGGAACTACTATACGCATGGCACACATATAACCGTAGCACATAGTATGGGCGCCACTATTGGCATTAATACCATGTTGCTTCTTGCCTCCATCTTCTACATCATTAAAAAAGAAAAACCGGAAGCATTTGAAAAAAGAAAGCCCTGGGTGGGAAAGGGGATTGTCATCACCAATATTGCTCTTTTTATCTTCTGGGCGTCATTGCTGGGGAGTGGGTTAGTAAAGATCAGCAGCAAACTGAATAATGAAATATTTTTGATAATTATGCAAAAATGCGAGCCTTATTTTAAAGTCTTCGCCTACAGTGGTACGGTTATTTTCCTGGGACTTTTTATTCTTATTTATTCGGCGTTTAAAATATTATCGGGTAAAAGGAATTGAGACCACTACTGTTTAATATTTACCGACTATCGGCATATAACAACCTTGAAAAAGAACCAAGAACCGGAAAAAAGTATCAAGAACCAAAAAAAGAAAAGTACCAATATGTCTCCGATTTTGTATTTTTCTTCTTCTTTTTTCTCTTTTTTTGGAACTTGTGATTTGAGATTTTAGATTTTTCCTGTGATTTGCTTCATCCCGATAGTCACTTAATATTTATTGATCGTCGGTCATCAGATCCTTAACCAATTCAATCAACCTGCCTGACTTTACGAGTTCAATTGATTTCAGCATTTCAGTTCGTAAATACCTGTCCGCTTTTTCCGGTGGCAAAAGAGTTGATTTGGAAAGTTCATTATAAACCTTTTGCGTCCCTTTTCCAAGTCCCCGTAATCCTTTCGGCAACTCATTGTATGTAAGTTGTAGTCCTCTTAGTGCACAAAGCAATTCAATACCAACAAGGATCTGCGTATTGTAAATAATTTTTCTCAAATGAATAACACCGATACTGCCCATGGAAACATAATCTTCCTGGTTGGCTGCTGTTGAAACTGACATCACTGATGCAGGAGTTGAAAGCACCCTGTTTTCCGCTGCCCTTGCTGCACCTGCATACTGAAGTATCATCATACCTCCATCGGCTTTGCCTGTATCATTTGCCAGATCGGCAGGCAATCCAAAACTCAGGCGATTGTCTAATAATGAAAATGTTCTCTTATCAGTGATCAATCCTAAACTTGTCAGCGTTATTTTTAAATAATCTATCGGGGCAGCCAGAGCCTGGCCGTGAAAGTTACCCCCGCTTGCAAAAAGCACACCCCCGTCTTGCCCGGTTTTATCAAATTCAAAAAGAGGGTTGTCGGTTGCCGAGTTAATTTCTTTTGACAGCGTTTTTTTCAATGTGTCAATCGCTTCATATAATGCACCATGTACCTGGGGTGCGCATCTGAAACTATACCTGTCCTGTACTCTTTCCTCTCCTTTATTTTTTCCGCCCATTTTATGTTCCTGTGACTTTTTGCTGCATCGCTTTGAACCGAGAATCAGCTTTCGTATTTGTTTTGCAATTTCTATTTGCCCTTCGTGCCGGTTACTGTTCTCATTGATCAATTCAGAAAATGCTCTTTGTTCACCCCTGATCGCTTCCAATGACATGGCTGCAGAAATGGAAGCAGATTTCAGAATTCTTTCAGCATCTCTTACAGCAAACACAGCAAATGCTGCCATAAAATTGGCCCCGTTTGTCAGGCCCATGGCCTCTTTTGCCCCTAACCTTAATTTTTTAAGTCGTGCTTTTCTTAATGCTTTTTTTGCAGGCATTAATTCTTTTTCGTAATAGGCTTGTGCTTCATCTAATTCAATCATTACGGCTCCAATCATAGCTAATGGGACCAGGTCACCGCTTGCCCCGACCGAACCTTCTTCCAACACCCAGGGGGTTACTTTCCTGTTGAGCATATCCAGCAACAGTTGACAGGTATCCCATTTCATACCCGATAAACCTTTGGCAAAAGAATTTAACCGTATCAGCATCATGGCCCTGACCACTTCAACAGGTACAGGATTTCCTGTTCCGCAATTATGAACCTTGATGTATTTTACCTGGTAACTGTTTATTAATCTGTTTTGAACATGGATATTTTTCAGGTCGCCATGCAGACTATTTGTTCCGTAGATCCGGATTTCAGGGTGTTCTCGTAATTGTTTTTCCAATTTTCTGCGACCTGTGATAATTTTTTTTCTTGATTCCTCCGCCAATTCAACAGTATATCCTTTTTCTGCTACATTGAGAATATCATTAATGGTCAATGTGCCGCCATCAAGCGTAACAGTTTTTATTGTTGCCATTTTTATGTTTTATTGATGCTTTTTGATAAGCTCCTTCACTTTTTTCACCAGGTCTTCCCGCTTTACTTCAAACTGTGATGTCTTTTGCCATTCCGTTTTGTCAGTGAATTCAGCAGCGATCTCTTTTCCCATTCTCAAATCCCTGACAGTTATTACGCCTTTGGCCAATTCATTTTCACCTAACAGGATGGCAACCGGGCAATTCTTTTTGTCGGCATAGGATAATTGTTTGTTCAATCCCCTCTGATATCCATAATAAACTTCTGTATCAATTTTTCCTTTCCGTAGCTCGCTTGCAATTTTTTGATATTCCGGCATCAGGTTATTGTCAAAGACAACAATCAGAACAGGACCCGTAACCTTTTTTGGTGCCTGACTGGTGAGTTGAAGCAATTCAGCAATTCGGTCAACCCCGATTGATAAACCTGTGGCAGGAACTTTTATTCCCAGCAATTTTTCAACCAGGTCATCATAACGGCCGCCTCCGCAAATTGAACCGACTTTTTTTTCGTTTCCTTTATCGTCCGTGTAGGTTTGTTTTGATTCCACTTCAAAAACAGGGCCCGTGTAGTATGACATTCCCCGGACAAGCGTCGGGTCAAAAACAACTCTTTTTTCATTGTATCCCATTCCGGAAAGTACGCTGTCAATTTTCCGCAATTCGTCCACACCTTCGGCGAAAATTGTATTGGCGTTTGTCATATTGCTTAATCGCTCCAGGATATTATTTCTTTTTTTTGTTTTGCCAAACTTTTTGAAAAAATCGGCTACGCCTTTAATTAAATCTGATGATAAACCAAGTCCTTTCACCTCTGCCCCCGATGAGTCGGTTCTTCCTTTTCCTAATTCACTTTTCATGCCGTCCAACCCGATCTTATCTAATTTGTCAATCACCCTCAAAATATTTTTTTCCATTTCTTCATCCACCACTCCAAGATTCTGAAGAAAACCTTTCAACACTTTCCTGTTATTCACTTTCACCAGATAGCTTCCTCTTTTAAGCCCGATCGCTTCCATGGCATCAGCCGTCACCATACAAACTTCTGCATCGGCCGTCATATCAGCAGTTCCCACCGTATCAAAATCCAGTTGCCAAAACTCCCGGAATCTTCCCGGGTCCAGCTTTACTTCAAACCTGAATACGGGCCCGAACTGGAAACGTCTGAACAATGGTGACTTTTCAGTTTTTAAAAGACCTTTCAGTTTGTCCTGCCAAAGCTGTTCAGCATACAATCTTGCTAATGGCGCCGTGAGGTCATACCGCAAAGCAACAAAGTGATTTTCATAAATAACTTTGTCAAAATTATTTTCATCTTTTAATTCATTTCCTTTTTCATCGAAAACCGGTTCTTGTTCGGGATTACGGAATGAGTAGACCCCATCTGCTACCAGGCCTTCGCCAGATGCACCCTCACCCGGCATATACTTTCCTAATGCGTCGGCATATTCCAAAATGGGTGTGTCCCAATGCTCAAATCCATAAGCCCTGTAAACTTTTTTGGCCCCGTCAACAATGGCCCATTTGATCTGGTTTAAACCCGGATCAATATCCCGGAAGCCCTTGATCTTTCCAGGAACGATCCCTCTTTTCTGACTTTCCATATGCGTTGAGTTTGCTGGATTAAAAAGGCATTACCCCTGATTTGAGTAATGCCTCCCTGCCTGTCCCTCCGACCAGGCTCGAACTGGTGACCTCCAGATCCACAATCTGGCATTCTAACCAACTGAACTACAGAGGGAGATAAAATCTTGGTTTTCGTTCTTCAAATTCCTTTTCCAAATTTTCGCGACCCCGAACATTTGAGTCTTGTTTGTTGAGTGTTGATATATTGAGTCTTTTCTCAGACCTTAAAAAGACTCAATAAGTCGACAAACAATCCTCAATTTTCAAGTTTTCGCAACCGCGAACATTTCCTTTTTTAAGAATAGGGCACAAATTTATAGAAAAATAGGGAGAGATAGGATTTAGCCTTGATTTTCCCAAAAACAATCTGTAGAACGGGCTGTTTAAAGATCCCAGGCTTCTTCGTAAAGTCATCATACTATGGTTGCTTTTTTACATGCATTACATGTCCTTTGTCCGCCGAGGCCAGGCTCGCAGTGCAAAATATCAAAAACCACTCATGATACAGAGATGCAATTTACCGCGTTATCAAAGCTTTCAGAAGAATGGCCCATCAATAGCTAACTAGTTTACCAAAAAACAAGTGCGCCTTGAAACAAATAAAATCAACCGATCAAATAGGCCAGTCCTTCGCTTACGGGCTCACATAGATCATTTATTTTTTTTTGCCGGCACATTATGTTGAACTGGTCTCTTATTACTTTATATTCATTGTGAATAGGACAAGGATGAGTAGCTGAGCATTTACTTAATCCAAGACCACATTCATCGAAAACCTTTTTACCATCGGTTGCCTCTATTATGTTTATGATTGGCTGGTTTTTTTGTTTTGCAGTAATAAAAAAACCACCCGTAGGGCCTTTTGCACTGTTAATGACTTTTTCCTTAACCAATATCTGCAGCATTTTACCCACAGTATGTTCACTGGCTTCTATAAATTCGGCAATCTCTTTAATACCGGTTCTTTCCCCTGAATCAAATTTGGAGGCCAGGTAAATAACAGCTTTAATGGCCGTTTTGCAGGTTAGGCTTAACATGATTATCTGTTTAAATATTTTTGTCCGTCTTCTGACATCCGTTCATAGCTCCAGGGGGGATCATAACTCAATGTTAACACAACTTCTTCGCCGGCAAATGTATTTTCCAGGGCCCGCTTCACGGCGCCGGTAATTGACTCCCCCATCGGGCAAAACGCTGTAGTCAGCGTCATGGTTACATAAATTTTCTTTTCTGCCTCATCAAAATCCAGCTGATATATCAGTCCCAGATCAACAACATTCAAACCAATTTCAGGATCGGTTACCTGTTTCAATGCTTCCAGCGCAATCGTGCTTTTAAGGGTATGATCTGTACTTGCATTCATGCCTGTCCAGGTTTATGCAACAACACTTTAATTACATTGAAATTGTAAAGAACAGCCGCCAACACTAAAAGGAGAGTCGCCACTTTCAGCAGCAACGGTTCTGCATAGTATATCCCGGTTATAAAAAGTATGAACCCGGACAGGTACAACAGCAGCATTACATAAAATGCCCGGTGATGAAATAAATCTTTCGGGTTAGGTGTTTTGCTCAACCCCGCCCGCTGATGATACACTTTGTTCCATACAATAAATGGCAAAGTTTTAAATGTCATACCAAAAATAATGGCTGTAATCCACCCAAAGAAAATAACAAAACCATACATCAGCACCATTCTTTCATTCATCCTTTCGTCCAGCAGCCATCCTGATACGATTATCAGTAAAATAACCGGGACCAGCATCAGCAAAACGGAAAGCAGAGAAATCTTCATTTGTGCATCCATCTTTTTGCGGATCCGATGCCTGTAACAATTGAGGCAGTAATAGCCGAAAAGAAAAATGCCGGCAAGGACCAGGGAAACAGAAACCGGGAAGAAACCTGAATGATGGGAAAAAAGAAACTGAATTAAAAAACTAATTAACCCGGAATTGATAAAAAAATAGATACCCCATAAAAGTTTTTTATTCGTGTATTTTGAAATCAAAAACATGGGGATCAGCCGGGAGCCAACACCCATCACCAGTAAAAGGAACCAGCCTACGATGCCGGTGTGCGCATGCAGGGGAAGATACGCAAGTGATGTTTTATGCAGAAATGGATACTGAAAATTATATACAAGAGCTAATCCCAAAAAAGCGGTGATAAATAACCAAAAAGAAGCCGTGAGAATAAATACAACATGAACATTCCCTGAATTTCCTTTTTTTATACTACCTGTAGCATTTAAAACAAAGCAAAGTACAGACAGTAACACAAAACGTCCACCCCATTTTGCCGGCCAGCCCATATCAAAAAAATAGCATCCATAGACCAGCAATGGAATACCAACAGCCGCCAGAAAAAAGGAACTATAGGCAAGCCTGACGCTATATAAACTGCCTTCTGCCATCACCGGCAACAATTGGTGACAGGCGCCTAAAATGATCATCGTGCCCCAACCCAATGCCATGATATGAGTAATGGCCAGTGTATGCGGATGAAAGTAATGCTGTGTAAATGCAGTAACCGAAAAAAATAAAAAAAGGGTTCCGGCAAGAAAAGACAGGGCGGCATACAAATAAAATGGTAATACCACCTTGTGCGTGGTATTTTTTACTACAGCCGCATTGTTACTGCCTGTAAACATTTCAGGGTCCAAAAATTAATAAATGCACTTCTCCTTCACTGATTTCTTTAATCCGGTAATCCAGTTTTCTTGCTTTCAGTTCGGGCAATAGAAATACCGGGATACGCTTATGATACACAAAAAGAGCATTACCGGAAGGTAATTTTTCAAGTGCTTCGAGTATCGCTAACATAGGCAAAGGCATTTCCATCTGTCGAACATCGATAATTTGCAATTTTTCCTTAAATCGGATCATGACTTCTTCCCATCCCATTGAACTGTTTTCTTTATCCCTTGTTTCAATTTGTTTTGTTTCTTCCGTTTTATAAAAATAGGTGTGCACCAGATTTTCATGAATTGTTTCTGTCTTGGATTCAAATCCCTGTTTTTTTAACAGAAATATGAGCGGTGCAGGTTCAAAGCTATTGATGATCTGAAGGATCTGGCCGGGCTGCAGACCTTTTATCTTTTCAAGAATCAGGCTTAATGGATCTTTTCCCGTTTCAATTACCGGTCGTACATCCAGGTTTATGATTTGATCCGATCTGACATTTTTGAGAAATTCAGGGGCCTCCTTTACATTCTCTTTTTCTCCGGGATATTTTCCCTTATTTGTTTCAAAACCCAATGGCTCCAGCCTGTTAAAAAAATCATCAACGCTGCATCCGCCGATTTTAGAAGCCATCGCAATAGTGGCCCTGCCCGCCATCAACTTACGCAGAACAGGGTTTCTCAGTTTCTCAAATTTCGGGCTGATACTCACAATGGCATCCAATGCACCGGGATGCTGTTTTAGTATAGCCCCTATTTTGGTATAGGCATTAATGATCATTATTATTCAAAATATTGAGTAAACAGGTTAAGTTGTTCTTCAATCTTATGTAATGTTTCCCTGGCATTTTCAACTTTTGTTGCGCTTTTCAGCACATTTGTTTCTTCAAGCAGTGGTTCAAGCCACCGGTGCAGGGCATCATGGCCCGGCCCCTTCATATTACAATCCTGTATCATTTTATTCAAACCATCCTGGAATTCTGCTGCAGTTAGAATATAGTTTTCAGGGCTGTCATTCTTTGACGTTGAAACGATGGTTTTTAGTAAGGCCACATTTGATAATGTTGCAGTATCGGCTTTCCATTTAGCGCCGTTATTCAATCCGGGATTTCCCATATTCGTTTCATGCTGATGACCTGATTCAGCTGCCGTATCAGCTCCCTTATTTTCAGAATGGCCTTGATTGCTGCAGCCCCACAGTATAAAGCTGAGAACCACAACAGCAAAAATCTTTTTCATGATATCCTTTTTTAATCTTTCAGACAAGTTCTTTACCCGGAACACTGAAAAAATATCGTTACCGGTACCCCATTTTTATGATGCAACAACCCCTGGATATTTTTTTGCTCCCGGAAAGCCTTTAGGAATTCAATTGTTTTTCTATTTCCAAAGCTTTAGGAAACAGAATATTATTTTCGAGATGAATATGTAAATGCAGATCCTCTTCAAATTCATCAAGCATCCTGTACAATAATGAATAGCTGGCACAGGCATCCCCGGGCAATAAATAATTATTGGAAACTTCCCGTATCTCCGCAAGATTTTTACCTACCATTTCATGCTCCATTTCCATCATATTGATCGGTTGTTGTACCGAACCGAATTGTGCCGCATGAAGGGGTTCTTTGTTATTATAGGCAACAACCAGTTCTTTAATATAAGGGAATAAAATTCTTTCTTCTTTGACCAGATGTGCCGTTAATTCAGCATACACATCTTCCACTAACTGATGGATGCGTAATAATTCCGGGTGATGATTGCCGTGAACGCTCATTACCTTTTCTGCATAGGCTTTTATATCCGGTAAATTTTTCCTGACATAACTATGATGTGTGTTTACAATATAATCTGCCAAAAAATCCAGGCTCCAGTCATTGTATGGCAGGGAACGGGAATCCGGTACTTTTTCAGCCTGCTGTAATTCCTGTTCAATTTTCGTTACATCCAGTCCTTTTTCTTTACAGGCTTCTTTGACTGTTTTCTTCCCGCCACAGCAGAAATCCAGTCCATATTTCTTTAAGATCTGTGCCTTACGCAGATCTTTGGCCGCAATTTGTCCAAGTGTTTCTTCATTTTCCCCGCTGATACGTTTGGTTATTTTCACTTTCCACCACTCCGGTCCCTGTTCCAGGTATTCCCACACAAATACATTTCCTCTTTCGCCGAGCATCTGGTAATAAAGAGGTTTGGGGTCATGGTCATTATGAATGGTTAAACTTTCTCCTTCAGCCAGTTCATCAAAGCGAACAAAAATGGTGGGATGTTTTTGACGGGGCTCCAGCAAGGTTACGTTGAGAATGTTTTCTGTCATGGTTTGCATAGCTGCATGTTTTAGTGGTTAACGGGTCAAAGATAGATAATATTTTATAATAAAAGTAATTAATTACTTTTATTATAAAATTTACTTTCCCCTGACAATTGAGTGGATCAACAGCTGACGGAGGATGTATTGCACAGGCGGGTAAAAAAATTCCGGAACGTTGGCGCCGGATGACCTGATGTCATGATTATTGACCGGGCATTTTCTTTGTCCGGTTTTTCATTAAGGCAATGGCTTCATCGTCATTGGCAAACATATTATCTACGCAAATTTTATTACATATTATCAATTTCGTAATGATAATTTAAGAAATCCAGTTCCATACCGGAATAATACAAGGCGCTCATAAACTTATCCCCGTTGGGGCCGGATATTCCGGGCAACCGGCGATAATAGATTATACCATTCCTGATATTTTGAAAGAAAGATGCATAATATTTTTTCTTCCCGGAAAATTGTGCAGGCTGAAGGATATCTTCTTTCAATTGCTTTTTGAGGTAATCAATATATAAGTTTAGTTCCGCAATGAACATGTGAGGCCGGTTGGTATTTGTAATGATATTTTTTCGTCCGTAAATATGGTCGGTCATAGTTTGCAACGAAACTATTTTGGAGAAATTAACAATATTCGGTCCGGGACAAATATTTACCGCATTCAGATTTTTAATAAACACCTGGTCATAATTGATCGCGGCGGCATTACTAAGACCCACACATAAACATTCTTTGTCCAATACATCTTTCAATTGCTTTTTGTATTCAGGTTCCTGCAGGTGAAGTGATTGTAACTGTGCAATTTTCAGCTTTTGAAATTTGCGTGAAGCTGTACAAATCGGCTCTTTTGTAAACTCTGTATTAAAAGCCAGGTGCTTTTCGGTACATGGACTACCAGGCTTTCCGTTGCTGATACGTAACAATTTTTCCCTTTCAGCGCTGGTTCCTTTCAGGTAATAGAAACCGACATTTAAGGGAGAATTCCGGCTCAATACAACATCATTTTCATTCGCAGCACATAATAACTTCCGTGTTGCTTCATCAACGGTGGTAGCTTCCGGCACCAGCAGAAATGGTGTTCCCCACCCGGTATATTCTATTTGGTAATATTTGCGCAAAAATTCATCCTCTTCATGAGTGCCAATACCTCCCTGCGCAGAAAATATTATCGGGGGAGGATCAGTGAGTTTTTTGTTGTTTTTTTTCTGTAACGCAGCATTATAGATTTCAAATAATGTATCAATAAGTTCCTGTTTATTTGATTTGAATTCTTCCAGTATAGGGCCCAGCAAATATCCATCTGTTGCAAAGGCATGACCCCCGCAATTCAAACCGGATTCGATCCTGAACTCACTTACCCATATACCTTTCTTCGCCAGATATTTTCCCTGGATGAATGCCGACCTGTAATCACTAACCTTTACAATTACTTTTTTGGTAAATCCTCCGTCTTCATTTAAATCAAATTCCTTACATTTTTCAAGGTAATTAAACAACCGGGGATTCATACCAGCCGAAAATACCACGGAAGAATTTGCAAGGTTACTTTTTGCATATCCTCTTAATGCAGCTACAGCATCCGAGGCGTCTTCCAGTAATTCACCCCGTTTATTATAATTATTCCGGTCTGTTTTGGTCATGATGTTTACATCAATACTCCCGGGTTTTATTTGCGCACGCAATGAAGCTTCCATTTTATCTTTTTCAAGCCGGTTGCCTGTCTTCATCATTTGCCCGTACAATTGTTTTACTGTACTATCCCCGGGCAGCATCTCGAAATATTTCACTATTTCAGAACCTGCTTCAAATGCAGTCTTCCTGAGTTTTTCAACCTGTGCCTGAACAATTGTATTTACCAGGTTCAAATAATCGGTTATCCGTTTGGCCCGGTAGTCCTTTTCGTGAGTGGAAATAGGCTGATATTCCAGGTTGATAGTTGGATAATAATATCTGCGCATCATTTCCACTAACCGGTCTTCAACAATGGAAATAACGGATGAAATACCAAACCGGGCGACCTTAACCGGTGTATCAATGGTATAGGCCAGACCCATTACCGGGATATGAAATTTATGATGTGGGGAATTATACATGAAACGAAATAACAGTGCTTAAACCCTGTAAATAATATTTTTTGAAAGAGATGCCAATCAGCCAATTGGATGTTAAACAACCCGCTTGCATTTTTGGGGATGCAAAGATACGGATAATTAAGGATATTTTTATCCTTAATTATCCGTGGACCGGAAGTCATTGACTATTCGCCCCTTTTCCTGATAATTTTTTTTCATTCATCCGATTTTAATAATTTTTACCGGACAAGCTCCAATTACTTCCCGTGTTTGTTGCTGAAAGTTATTGCTGACAGGTACTATAAATACATTCTTTTTTAGGGTTGATTTCAGCAAAGTTGCTTTACCGTCTTTCTTTGACATTCGCCAAAGCTCCGGTTGCATTTCAAAACAAATACCGCAACCAATGCATTTGTCCCGGTAGTAAATAACCTTATTCATGAACTGCTCCCGTAATTTTATATAATTTATCCTTTGGTGTGACTTTTGTGCCAAAAGGGAAAGTTATTTTATCCCCTTTAACTGCCACTTTTTTTTCCATGCCATTTACAATTAATACGGTTGCTTTTTCTCTTACCATTCCACAAACCGGTCCGGTTATCATTAAGGTATCGCCAGGTTCAACCTTTCCTGTTTCAATGATAAATTCAGCCACATTTATTTTGTGATAATACTTACTGCCTTTGCCGACATATATTTTCCTTTCTGTAGCAGCAGAACCCGGTTGGGATGACCATTCCCCCAGCTTATGTCCCAGATAGTATCCTTCCCAGAAACCACGGTTATAAACGGTGGATAATCTTTTTACCCAGGATGCGGATTGATCATACGTGAAGCTATTGTTTTCAATCGCCTGCAAAGCTTCCCTGTAACATTGCGTTACTGTGTAAACATAATCGGCGCCTTTACTTCTGCCTTCTATTTTCAAAATGTCCGCACCGCAATTCAATACCTGGTCCAGTATATCAATTGTACATAAATCTTTGGGCGACATGATATATTCATTATCAACCAACAGTTCTTCGCCAGTTTCAGCATCCTTTACTCTATAAGGTCTCCGGCAGTTTTGAATACAGGCGCCCCGGTTGGCTGAAGCATTCTGTGCATGCAGGCTCAAGTAACATTTTCCTGAAACAGCCATACACAACGAACCATGAATAAAAATCTCTACTTTCATCAATTCACCGGATACGCCTTTAATCTTTCTTCTTCTGATTTCATTTTTGATTTGCTCCACCTGTTTCAGCGTAAGTTCCCTTGCCAATACAATTACGTCCGCAAACCGGGAGAAAAACAGAACGGATTCAATATTGCTTATGTTGGCCTGGGTGGAGATATGAAGCGGTATATTCAGTTGATTGCAATACGCGATAACAGAAAAATCAGATGCAATGACAGCATCTATACCGTTTTTTTTGACTTCCTGCAAAATGGACCGCAATAATTGCATATCATGGTCATACATCACCGTATTCAGTGTGATATATGACCTGATGCCATTCGATTTACAAAGTGCGCCTATGCCGGCAAGGTCGTTCACTGAAAATGAATGGGAAGAACGGGTTCTCATATTCAATTGTTCCACTCCGAAATAGACAGCATCTGCCCCTGCATTTATAGCTGCCTGTAAACAATCAAATGAACCGGCAGGTGATAATAATTCAATTTTTTTCTCTTTCATTATAATAACTACACACTTTTCCTTTTGGCTGACTCATTCTTTTCTTCCTTTCACCGCTTTTGAATTCAACGGCAAATGTAAGGCCGGCAAAAATAATAAAGGATAAATATATCCTTAATATGTGACATTTCTCACAGCCCTGACTGACGAAAGTCATCCTTCTTCTATATATACCTGCACATTTTTGATAACGAATATTTCAATATTCCTTTTATGCAAAAGGTATATAAACCGGTATTATGGCTTTTCGCAGTGTATATTTCCAGTAGCCCGATTTCTATTGCTCAATCCCCGGGTAATACTCCCCCGGCTAAGTCCAAAATAGAAATCAGCGGTAATTTTATTGTAGCTACCGATTTTAAAAGTGTTTATACAAGTTACGGGGGTCCGGCGGTAAAATTCACATTCTCAAAGAACCTGTATGCCTGTATTTCCATGTATCCCGGATTAAGATGGAAAAATGACCCTGCAAAATCCACAGTTCTTCCTATCCTGGGCACGGGGATGCATGTTGGCTATAAATCACTGATACTGGCTCTGCCTCTTTACTATATCACTAATGAGAATAAATGGAAGGCTGCAATCGGAGTTGGTATCAGGTTTTAGGACCTGTGTTTTTTTTTGCAGAATAATTAATTAAGGATAATTTTATCCTTAATTAATAGCCGCCGGCAGGCTAAGGAAATTAAGATTGACACCCGAATGAATAAAGTGAGTTTGTACGGAGGACCTGAACTACGAACATAAAATTTTATTGAAAATAAAAGCCGCAGTATGAAAATATATTTAACTCCTTTCATCACTACAATTCTATTCTTCCTGGTTTCGGGCAACAGTACTTCTGCCCAGGATATTGCAGCCGGAGAAGGAAACTTTAAACAAACCTGTGCCGCCTGCCATTCAATCGGCAAAGGACGACTGGTGGGTCCCGACCTTGTAAATGTTGATCAAAGAAGACCGGAGGACTGGATCATAAAATTTATAAAATCTTCGCAGACCGTTGTTAAAGGCGGGGACAAATATGCTGACTCACTTTTCCAGGCTTTTAACAAGGTTGTTATGCCTGATCAACCCACCCTTAGCGATGAACAGATAAAAGGCATCATTTCGTATATAAAAGTCAAAAGTTCCTCCCCGGCAACTGACACTGCACAGCAGAAATCGAATCAAAATACCGGGAATAAAGCAGGTAACTTTTTCTCCGCAACAACGATTCTTCTGCTGGGTGTTATTGTATTAATGCTACTGGTAATATTTTCATTGGCAAGAATTAATAAGGACCTGTTAGATCAAATCAAAGATTTTTACAGCAGCGACCAGTCTTTTTTCAAATAAATATTATTATGACCATGATCCAACTATTATATTAAGAACTGAAGATTTTTTTATTCCGGTAATATTAAAAATTTTAATAAAGGATACTCATTTAAAACAACGCATTATGAAAACACATTTCCCTTCCGGCATGTTTACCATAATGTTATTCATTGCATCCTGTATTCCTGCTTCGGCGCAAAGCACCGGTGATGCACAAAAAGGACAGGCCTTATTTGTCGGAAATATCCGGTTTATAAATAATGGCCCTACCTGCAATTCCTGTCATAATGTTAGTATTAAGGGATTTGTAAGCGGTGGCGCCCTGGCAAAAGACCTGACGCAAACCGTTTCAAGATTAACGGCTGATGGCGCAAAAGCATTTTTTGCCAGTTCACCTATGCTTATGCCGCAAATGCAGCAATCTTACGCAGGAAAACCATTGACACCAGAGGAAATAAATGATATTCTCGCCTTTTTAGTCTATTCTGATGAACTGGCTAAAAATTCACAGCCTGCAAATACTATTGGCAAGAAAATGCTGATCGGAGGCGTGGGAGGAGTAATTCTTCTGCTGGTATTATTTTCCTTTTTCTGGATAAAAAGAAAGCAACGGACAGTAAATTATTCGATTTACGAAAGACAAATCAAGTCAACCTGAGTTCTTATTGATATGAATCCCGAATAAATACAGCAATCAATTAACTAATCTCTAATTATTACTTTATGAGCTGGATTGAAGACATTATCTCACCCAAAACCCGTCAATGGGAAGAATTTTACCGCAACCGTTTCCAGCATGACCGTATTGTGCGCAGCACACACGGAGTAAACTGTACAGGCGGATGTTCATGGCAGATACATGTGAAGGATGGAATAGTGGTGTGGGAAACCCAGCAGTTGGATTATCCTTTACTGGAAGATTCTCTTCCACCTTATGAACCACGGGGATGCCAGCGTGGAATATCTTACTCCTGGTATTTGTATAGCCCGTTGCGGATTAAATATCCGCTTATTCGCGGAACTCTTCTTGATTTTTTCAGGGAAGAAAAAGAAAAGGCTGGTGGCAACCCCCTGGTAGCATGGGAAAATCTTCAAAAGAACAAGGAAAAGCGCAGTCGCTATCAACGTTCCAGAGGAAAGGGTGGATTTCGCAGGGCTACCTGGGATGAAGTGTTGGAGATAATGGCAGTTGCTAATATTTATACCGCTAAAAAACACGGGCCTGACCGTGTTGCAGGATTCTCACCGATTCCTGCCATGTCTATGATGAGTTATGCTGCAGGCGCACGTTTTCTTCAGCTCTTCGGTGGTTTCAACTTAAGTTTTTATGACTGGTATTGTGATTTACCAACACACTTTCCTGAAATGTGGGGCGAACAAACCGATGTGTGCGAAAGCGCTGACTGGTATAATTCCAAACTGATAGCCGACATGGGCGCCTGCCTGAATATGACCCGTACACCAGATTGTCATTTTTTTGCTGAATCCCGTCACAACGGAACGAAAGCGGTGGTGTTTTCTCCTGACTTCAGCCAGGTTTGTAAATATGCGGATCAATGGGTCCCTGTTCACCCGGGTACAGATAATGCATTCTGGATGGCAGTAACTCACATTATACTAAAAGAATACCACCATGAAAAACAAACGCCCTACTTTATTGATTATACAAAAAAATATACGGACAGTCCCTTCTTGGTTCATCTCGAAAAAGAAGGTGAACACTACAAACCAGGCAGATTAGTCCGTGCCAATGAAATTGCTAAATGGAAAGACATTGAAAACGGCGACTGGAAATTTTTAAACATAGATGAAAAATCAGGGGAACTCATCGTACCAAAAGGAACAATGGGTTACCGCTGGGATAAAGCAGGTGGCAAATGGAATATGAAATTTGAGTGTGGCGAAACTGATAAAAATTATGACCCTGTACTAACCCAGCTCAAAAAAAATGACGGGGTGCTGCAAACCGAGTTTATTGAATACGGGTTAGACAATAAATTTTTAAGAGGAGTTCCGGTAAAATATCTTGACACCGTCCAGGGAAAAGTTCCGGTTGTTACCATTTATGATCTGCTGATGGGACAATATGGTGTTGACCGAGGATTAGAAGGACAATATCCGAAAGATTATACCGACAAAAATGCCTCTTATACACCTGCCTGGCAGGAAATATTTACGGGTATTGATTCAAAAACAGTTATTCAATTTGCACATGAATGGGGAAATACTGCCGAAACCACCAAGGGGAAATGCATGGTGATTATTGGCGCCGGGATCAACCATTGGTATCATGCAAACTTAATATACCGCTCTGCAGCTATGACCCTTGCTTTAACAGGTTGCTTTGGCAAAAACGGTGGGGGGCTTAATCACTATGTAGGCCAGGAAAAACTGGCCCCGGTTGATTCATGGGGTGGGATCACATTTGCAAAAGATTGGGTCCCTGTAGCGAGATTGCAACAAGCGCCGCTCTGGCATTACATCAATACCTGTCAGTATCGTTATGATGGTCGTCATTCACATTACAATACTGTTCCGGAAAATGATCTGACAAAAAAACATACGGCCGACAGTATTTTCACTGCAGTAAGAAATGGATGGATGCCTTACTATCCGCAATTCAAGAAAAACCCGCTGAACGTAGTAAAAGATGCTGAAGCTAATGGAGCAAAAACAGATGAAGAGATCATCAAACATACTGTTGAGCAACTCAAATCACGAAAACTGGAATTTGCAATAAACGATCCGGACGCTGAAGAAAATTTCCCCCGGGTCTGGTATATCTGGCGGGGCAATGCCATTCACGGAAGCATGAAAGGTACCGAGTATGCTTTAAAACATTACCTCGGCACACACAACAATGTTATTGCAAAAGATTCCGAAGACAAGACTGAAGAAGTAATTTGGCATGAAATTGCCCCACAGGGTAAATTGGATTTGGTGGTGGACCTGAACTTCCGAATGGATTCATCAGCCCTTTATTCAGATATAGTACTTCCGGCAGCATCCTGGTACGAAAAAAATGATCTGAACAGTACCGATATGCACTCGTTCATTCATCCGCTTGGCCAGGCCATCGCTCCGGTTTGGGAATCAAAAACTGATTGGGATATTTTCAAACAGCTTGCAAAAGCTACCAGCGAAATAGCCAAAAAATATTTTGCTGAGCCGCAGAAGGATATTGTAATGACTCCGCTTTCACATGATACGGCGGATGAAATTTCTCAGCCTTCTATCAAGGACTGGTTCAAAGGAGAGTGTGAACCCGTTCCGGGAAAATCAATGCCTAAGCTGACAATCGTAACCAGGGATTATACTCAATTATATGAAAAATACATTACCCTAGGCGAAGGCATCCGTGAAAAAGGATTAGGCGCCCATGGCAATCATTATTTCTGCAAGGAAGAATATGATGATATGTGTGTCTCCAATCACTTTCACCAGAGAAAATTCAATGGCAAAACAATGCCTTCCATCCAGGAAGACGAATGGGCGGCCAATGCAGTACTGAATCTTTCAACACTGACCAACGGAAAGCTCAATGTGGAAGCTTATAAAAATATGGAGAAGAAAACCGGCCTTACGCTGGCTGACCTGGGAGAAGGCAGTAAAGATGTGAAGCTGCGTTTTCAGGATATTGTAGCACAGCCAAGAAGGTATAATACTTCTCCTCTCTGGTCAGGGTTGATGAATGATGGAAGAGCCTACTCGGCCTATACATATAATGTAGAAAGGTTAGTTCCGTGGAGAACACTTACCGGCCGTCAGCATTTTTATCTTGACCATGAATTATATATTGCTCATGGTGAGCACCTGCCCACCTATAAACCTGCGCCAAGACCGGAAGTATATGGTGATCTGCGTGAAACCTGGAAGAGCGGTAAAGCACTGGCGCTGAATTATCTTACCCCGCATGGAAAATGGCATATTCACTCCACCTACATGGAAAACATACGTATGCTTACACTTTCCCGTGGATGTGAGCCCTGCTGGTTAAGTGAGAAAGATGCTGAAACGCTGGGTATAAAAGATAATGACTGGGTAGAAGTTCATAACGATCATGGTGTGTATGTAACCCGTGCATGCGTTAGTTCCAGGATTGCCCCGGGCAGTTGTATAGTTTATCATGTACCTGAAAGAACGGTAGGCATTCCGAAATCACAATTAAGGGGTAACCGGCGTGGCGGCGGGCACAATAGTGTAACCCGCACTCACCTGAAACCAAATTATCTCAGTGGCGGTTATGGACAGTTTTCTTATCACTTCAATTACTGGGGGCCGATAGCTCCGCAAAGGGATACACATGTGATAGTAAAGAAAATGGAAAAATTAGTTTGGTAGATAGATTTATAACCTGAATTTTTTTACACCCGGTAATTAAAAAAAATAGTTATGGCAGGTATTATGAAATGGGACAACAATAATTTCAGTGTAGGAGTTGAGAGTATTGATGAACAGCACAAACAAATATTCCACCTGATCAATAATTTATATGAAGCATTCCTGAGGAATGAAACGCATAATCAATTATCAGTTATTCTCAACGAACTTGTGGACCATACCATAAAGCATTTTTCCCACGAGGAAAATTGCTTTAATCAATTTGGTTATGCAAAGTGCAAAGAACACACTGGCCAGCATTGCGACCTGATTCAAAAAGTTTCAACATTTAAAAAAGCATTTGAAGCCGGTGATGCAGAAATATCCCAGGATATTTTAAACTTTCTGAGGGACTGGTTGTATGATCACATCGGAAAAAGCGATAAGAAATTCACAGCTTTTATGCTTGAGAACGGAGTGAAGTAGGACTATTCAATAAAATAAAAAATGAAAATTAATTATTCACTAAACCTGTTGTGCAAAAAAATCCTTAATCTTAAATAATATGGATATTCGTTCACAAATATCAATGGTATTTCACCTGGACAAATGCATCGGGTGCCATACCTGCTCCATCGCCTGTAAAAATATCTGGACCGACCGGAAAGGCGCTGAGTACATGTGGTGGAATAATGTGGAAACTAAACCCGGAACAGGTTATCCCACGAAATGGGAAGACCAGGATATATACAGGGGTGGGTGGCAAAAGAACAACGGAAAAGTAAAACTAAAAGGCGCCGGTAAAAGACGCGGGCTAACGAATATATTCTATAATCCCAACCTGCCGGTTATTGACGATTACTACGAACCCTTCACCTATAAATATCTGGACCTTATAGAATCACCGGAAGGAGATGATCAGCCAACTGCACGGCCGGTTTCACTTATCACAGGAAAACCCATTGATATAAAAATGGGACCCAACTGGGATGATGACCTGAGCGGAACTCCTGATTTTGCCCGTAACGATCCGAATTTGAAAAATCTTTCTGCAGCTGAACAGGAAGTTATGTTTCAGTTGGAGAGAATGGCATTTTTTTACCTGCCCAGGATTTGTAATCATTGCCTCAATCCTGCCTGTGTGGCTGCCTGCCCTTCAGGCGCCATTTACAAACGGGGTGAAGATGGCGTAGTACTGATAAACCAGGAAGTTTGCCGTGCATGGCGGATGTGTGTTACTGCCTGCCCTTACAAAAAATCTTATTACAACTGGCATACCGGTAAATCTGAAAAATGTATTCTATGTTTTCCCCGTCTTGAAGCAGGCCTTGCACCCGCATGTATGCACTCCTGCGTAGGAAGAATTCGTTACCTCGGGGTACTGCTGTATGATGCAGATAAAATAGAAGCTGCTGTACATGATGATGAAAAAAATCTCATAGACCGTCATCTTGATATTATATTGGATCCCTTTGATGAAAAGGTAATCCGGGCAGCAAAAATGAACGGTATTGCAGATTCCACTATCCATGCAGCACAGTTCTCCCCGGTATATAAATATGTGAAAGAATGGAAACTGGCACTGCCTCTGCATGCCGAGTTCCGCACATTACCCATGTTGTTTTATGTGCCACCATTGCTGCCGGTAATGGCAACAGTGAAACAGGTAGATAACAGCTCACAGGCTGAAAAAATGAATCCCATTGCAAAATACTGGGATGATAACTGGCTCTACGATACAAGCACCAAAGAATTGTGGGGAACGCTTGACCAGGTTCGGTTCCCCCTGAAATACCTTGCCAGCCTGCTCAGTGCCGGTAATGAAGACATGATAAAAGATAAATGGAAAAAATTAATGGCAGTACGCATTCACCGCAGAAGAGTTACCGTAGGTGATATAAGCAATGAAAAGGCGGATGAAACATTACGTGAAGCCGGAATAACTGCTGAAATGGCTGATGGAATTTTCTATCTCACTGCGCTGGCAAAATTTGAAGACCGTTTTGTAATTCCTCCGGCGCACCGTGAACAAGCAATTGAAATGCTTGATTTCACAGGCGATGTAAAAGGAGAAACCGGCTTTGGAATAAAAAGTAAAATCAGAAGAGGCCTTTAATACAGTAAAGAAAATAATGTATGGATACCATTTCAGATATAAAACCAGGCATACAATCCTCAGCGATACAGGAACTGTGCGATTATGAATTGATTTCCGGGCTTTTTATTTACCCGCAAAACTATTCATATGCAAAACAAGGGGAAGAGCTATATAACCAATTCTCTGTCACCATCCCGGAAGCAGCAGAAGTGTTGAAACCTTTCAATGAGTTTATGGCAAACTCTACTGTGCAGGAAATGCAGGAGCTTTTTCTCCGTTCCTTCGACGTGCAGGCTATTACCACCCTCGATATTGGTTTTACATTGTTTGGAGAAGATTACAAACGGGGACAATTGCTGGTCAACCTGAACAGGGAACACCGGGAAGCCGGAAATGATTGCCACAGCGAGCTTTCAGATCATTTACCCAATATACTGCGGTTGCTGCCAAAGATGAAAGATGAAACAATGCGTAATGAAATTGCCCTTCGGCTGCTGATTCCGGCCGTTGAAAAAATGATCAGCGAATTTGAAGGCAAGAAAATAGAAAAGAAAGATGAAATCTATAAAAAGAACCTGAAAACGGTTATTGATTATTCACCGGTTTATAGAACGGTGTACCAGAGTCTGCTTCAGGCGTTATTTACAGCCCTGAAAAAAGATTTTGGTTACAACCCGGAGAGTATAAATAATCCGTCAGGAGTGGAAGAACAATTTATGAGCAGTTTGTCATGTGAAGATAAAATTGCATGCAACTCCTGTAATCCTGTTGCCAAGGACTACAGCGGAAACATTGAAATTGAAATGAACATTGAAAAATATTAATGCAAAAACTGAAATATCATGAATGCCTTTAATAATTTCTTCCTGATAGCGCTGCCTTATATTGCGCTGGCGGTTTTCCTGGTGGGTTCTATCTACCGCTTTACCTATAAGGGGTTCCAGTTTTCATCGCTCTCCTCCCAGTTTCTGGAGGGAAGAAAATTATTTTATGGTTCAGTCCCGTTTCACTGGGGTGTTATTTTTCTTTTTATTGGGCACCTGATCGCATTTCTGTTTCCCCGCGGAGTGCTGGCATGGAATAGTCAGCCTGTTCGCCTCATGATCCTGGAGATCACTGCTTTCGTCTTTGGCATCGCTATGCTGGTGGGTTTAATCAATCTTTTAATCAGGAGGTACACCACACCCCGTTTGAAATTTGTTACCAACAAAATGGACCTTGTAGTTTATTTGCTTCTGATATTTCAAACAGTAATGGGATTATGGATTGCCTACAATTTCCGCTGGGGGTCTTCCTGGTTCTCCTCCCTTTTAACTCCTTACCTGTATTCCATTTTCACACTACAGCCGGACACTGCAGCAGTTGCATTACTCCCCTGGACAGTGAAACTTCATATCATTGGAGCTTTTGTAATTATTGGTCTGATTCCATTTTCAAGGATGGTGCATTTCCTGGTTCCCCCGATAGATTATATATGGCGTCCCTTTCAGCAGGTCAGATGGTATTGGGGCAGAAGAAAGATCCGCAGCCCCCGGACTCCCTGGTCGGCTCAGCGTCCTAAAAATAATTAAACAACTATGTTGCTGAACATCGTAACCGATGAAGAATTACTGACCAGCCAGATTATAAAAACAATAGTTCTGTGCCTTGCCGGGGCCGGAATTATTTATAATCTGATAAAGATTTTTCGTACAGATTCAGGAAAAAAGAGAGCCATCAATTCAATCATCTTCTCTATTCTTTCCGTCGCAATCTTTTTGGTAATTAAGGAATACCGTGTTGAAGCAGCCTTGCTCAGCAAACCGGAATATGTTCAGGGTACCACCATTGGTTATTGCAATGTTTTTGCGAGGGGGCAGGGAATTGAATTTGAATACGAATTGAACGGACAGAAATTCCGTAACTGCAACACATTTCATCCCATTTCAAAAGGCAGCATTGTTGTTCCGGGAGGAATGTACCAGGTAAGATATTCTGCAAAATTTCCAGGATCGGGAAGAATGAATTTCAGGAAGAAGGCAGAATAAAACAGAGGATAAAAATTGGTTGTATGGAACAAAAGGTAACAGCAACTTCTCATCGAATCTTATTTTTAAATACGCTGGCATTCACAGTATGTTTTGCTGTTTGGATGTTCAATGGAGTACTTGTTGCCTTTCTTGTTGATAACCAGATCTTCAAATGGAACACTGTAGAGATAGGCTGGTTACTGGCTATTCCTGTTTTAACAGGTTCCATTTTCAGGCTGCATGGTGGTATCTGGACAGATAAATATGGGGGCAAATGGATGATGGGTGGATTACTTTTATTATGTTCTATTCCCATGTACCTGGTTAGTTACGCAAACAGCTTTGCTTCTTTCGCATTGTGCAGTTTGGGATTTGGACTGGCAGGTGTTGGTTTTGCAATAGGTATTGCTTACACGTCAATGTGGTATCCTAAAGAATGGCAGGGACGGGCACTTGGAATTTTCGGTATGGGAAATTTCGGAGCAGGAATCACCACCCTGGTAGCGCCAACATTGTTGAAAAAACTAACTGACAATGGAACCAACCTGGAGGGGTGGCGCCAACTTCCAAAAATTTATGCCGCAGCCTTAATCATCATGGCCATTATTTTTTTAATTTTTACCAAAAATAAAAAATCAAATACGGCAAAAGGAAAAAGTTTCATACAGATGATTGCCCCATTAAAACAGGCCCGTGTATGGCGTTTCGGATTGTATTACTACCTTGTATTTGGATGTTTTGTTGCATTGGCACAATGGCTGGTACCCTACTATGTCAATATGTACTCTGTTTCCCTGGTTACAGCCGGATTACTTGCAACCAGTTTCAGCATGCCTTCAGGACTAATCCGGGCATTAGGTGGATGGCTTTCTGATAAAGTTGGTGCAAGAAAAGTCATGTACTGGATTTTTGTGGCGTCCTGCATTATATGTTTTTTGCTGATCGTTCCGCAAATGGAAATTCAATCACCCGGAAAAGGTGTCCTTGCAAAAAGAAATGGGACGGTCATTTTTGTTGCTGACAGTATGATCAAAATAGATGATTTGAATTATCCTCTTGATGTTAAGAATGTCAGGGATAGTTCAATAACCGGGTTCTCCATTTTTCCAACAAAAAATACCTGGCAGACACCCCATGTAAAAGTTGGTGATCCTGTTAAAAAGAAACAATTAATTGCCAGGGGAACCACTCACATAAACTTTCAGGCAAATATCTGGATTGCATCTTTTCTGATTTTCCTTGTAGGAATTATTTGGGGAATCGGAAAAGCAGCAGTGTATAAACATATTCCCAATTATTTTCCAAACGATGTAGGTGCAGTAGGCGGAATGGTAGGTGTACTGGGCGGATTGGGAGGCTTTTTTTCTCCTATTATTTTTGGTTATATGCTGCAGGGAACGGGATTGTGGACAAGCATGTGGATCTTTCTCTGGGCAGTTTCAATTTTATGTCTATGGTGGATGCATCATGTTATTACCCGTATGAGAGATAAAGCAGCTCCACATACTAAAGGAAAATTTGAAACAGCGAACGAAAGTCATTAACGATTACCAAAAAAATATTTTATGGCAACATGGCTTACAAAATGGGACCCGGAAGACAATGTGTTTTGGGAAAGCAGTGGTAAAAAAATTGCCTGGAGAACACTTAGCATAACTACCATAACCCTAATGCTCTCCTTCGCAACATGGTTTATGATGAGTGCCATAGTGGTGAAACTTCCGGGTATCGGTTTTAAATTTACTTCCAACCAGTTATTCTGGCTCGCTGCTATGCCTGGTCTGGCCGGGGGAACCTTACGCATCGTTCACACTTTTCTCCTTCCCATTTACGGGACCCGTCATGTTATCACTTTTGCCACTCTCATAAAATTAATTCCCTGCATTGGAATAGGACTAGCGGTGATGAATCCATCAACACCATTCTGGGTTTTTATGGTTTTAGCTTTTTCCTGTGGATTTGGCGGAGGTGATTTTTCTTCTTATATGCCAAGCACAAATTTATTTTTTCCAAAACGGTTAAAAGGTACAGCTCTCGGAATACAGGCAGGCATCGGAAATTTTGGAGTAAGCCTGGCGCAGTTTATGACACCGGCCCTTCTGGGAGTTGCCATGTATGGCGCCACCGAAACTTTTACAAAAATTAATCCCAAAACAAAAGAAATTCTTGGTACATCGCAGATTCATTTACAGAATGCAGCTCTGTGGTATGTACCTCTCTTAATAATTATGACCATTCTATGCTGGTGGTTTTTGCGAAGTATTCCCATCAAAGCATCATTCAAAGAGCAATTGGATATTTTCAAAAATAAGCACACCTGGTTCTGTACCATAACCTATGTTATGACCTTCGGTGCTTTTTCAGGATTATCCGCTTCATTTCCCCTGATGATGAAATCGCTTTATGGAGGTTTTGAAGGCGCCCCCGATCCGCTCAAATACGCTTTCTATGGCCCCCTTATAGGTTCCGCAAGCCGTGTAATTTTCGGATTTATTTCTGACAAAACCGGAGGGGCAATTCTTACGACAATTACTGGGATAGGCCTTATTACGGGATGCACCCTGCTGATCACTATGGGGTTGGTCGCACCTACAGGTATGGAACAATTCCCCATGTTTGTCACCGTTATGCTGGGATTATTTTTCTTCACCGGAATCGGAAATGCAGCTACATTCAGGCAGTACCCGATCATATTTGGAGATAACCCAAGACAGGCTGCCGGAGTGATCGGATGGACAGCGGCTATTGCAGCTTATGGACCTTTCATTTTTTCATCAATAATCGGTGCGGTTATCGGTGCAACCGGCAAAGCAACAAATTTTTTCTATGGTTTGATCGCTTTTGCTGCCCTGGCTACATGGATTAACTGGTATTACTATAACCGGAAAGGATGTGAAAGACCGAGTTAATACAAGTCATAAGTAAATATGATTATTGTCATTCCACGATACCTGATAAACTTTGACATTTATTGCAGGCATTATTTTTGCCGGATGGATGCTTCAGGAAAACCAAAACAAACATGAGCAATATTTTTTCAGAAACAGAATATATCAGAAGAAATGCAGAAAAGGATACAGACGGGAAACCGGAGTATTCACCTATGGACCCGCCCGATGCCTACAAACCACCCGGCATTCAGCCGGTCCCGTATGAAGAATTGACTCCTTTTCTCCGGCATCTTGCTGATGAACATAAAATCATATTAACAGAACTGGAAAAGTTTGAGTCGGCGCTTGTAGAAATAAGAAAAGAAGGTATCAATAAAGGCCTGAACAAAATGCTGGCAGACTTTTTCCAGTTTCTCGATGATAGTATTGTACTTCATCATCTGAAAGAAGAACGCATTCTATTTCCGCTGCTTCATGACCGTTTACTGGATAAAGGTGAACATGCCCCCGGGCCGGTTCCGGAAACCGCAGTTGATATGCTGGAGAATGATCATATTAAAACCATGCAACTGGCTACATTGGCTTTCAGCCTGATGGGAATTTCATCACGGCTGACCGATGCAGTTTCCAGGGCTGTTCTCATAGATATGGCTGTGGAACAGGGAAATTCACTCATTGAACTGCTCCGTTTGCATATATTCAGGGAAGATAATGTTGTATTTGCCCTTGCACATAAGTATTTTACAGCAGATGAGTTTAAGAAAATGGAAGAATTACTGAAAAAGTATTTCTCCTTATCTCTCTAATCAATAATTTTATTCAGCCTTTTCGCCGTACAGGCTTAGACAGGTGGGCCTATTAAAAAATAATTTTTAGAATTTTAATACGAATACAGGAACTGTGTTGCTGAAAAATAAATGATGCTTAAAGATAATTTTGGCCGCATTCATGACTACCTGAGAATATCACTCACAGATAAGTGCAATCTCCGTTGCACTTACTGCAATCCCGTTGACTTGCCCAAAGGTTATTTTGACGGCGCTACCAGAATGTCTGCAGATGAAATTGACAAAATTGCTGCTGCTTTTGTACAGGAAGGTGTAAAAAAAATACGCCTTACCGGTGGCGAACCGTTGGTAAGAAAAGATGCAAAGGAAATTATTGAACGGTTGTCAAAATATCCTGTTGAATTGGCTATTACCACCAATGGAGTTTTTGTTCATGAGTTTATTGAAACCTTTAAGAAGGCAGGAATACGTTCGGTAAATGTCAGTCTTGATTCGCTGAAGAGAGAGAGAAATTTTTCCATTACCGGCCGGGATGAATTTGAAAGGGTCATTCAAAATATAAATCTGTTGCTGGAAAACGAATTTCATGTAAAAATAAATATGGTGGTCATGAAAAACGTGAATCATGACGAAATTCCTGGTTTTGTAGAGTGGACGAGGCATCAGCCGGTGCATGTAAGGTTCATAGAGTTCATGCCTTTTGCCGGAAATCAATGGACGAATGAAAAGGTTTTCACGTATCGGGAAATGCTGGCGCTTATTTCTTCCAGGTACCCTTTCAGCCACTTGCCAAACTACAGGAATGATACGGCGAAAAAATATTTTGTACCCTCACATAAGGGGACTTTTGCCATCATCAGTTCAATGAGCCAGCCCTTTTGCAGCGGCTGCAACAGGATGCGGTTAACGACAGACGGCAAAATGAAAAATTGCCTGTTTTCTAAAAACGAAATTGATATTTTGACAAGCCTGCGCAGTGGCCGGGATATCGTTCCTTTGATCAGGCAATGTTTGTTGGAAAAAGAAGAAGCGCTGGGAGGTCAGTTCACCACTGTTTATGAGAATATGGATGCTTCAACAATCAATAACAGGAGTATGATTAATATTGGGGGCTGAATAAAATGATAAGTTATGCGCATTTTACTTACCGGCGCCAACGGTTATATCGGAATGAGACTGTTACCGGTTTTGGTGGAAGCCGGGCATGAGGTAACCTGCGTGGTCAGGGACAAAAACCGTTTTAAACCCTCCCAGGACCTATTAGATAAAATTAACATCATTGAATTTGATTTTCTTCATCCTGAAAATGCCGTTCAGCATTTTAATAAAAAACAATTTGATGTATCTTATTACCTCATTCATTCATTGGGCGACACCTCTACAACCCTGAAAGAGTATGAAATAAGGTCGGCGGGCTGCTTTGTGCTGGTGGCATCCCTTACACAGGTAAAACAAATTGTTTATCTGAGCGGCATCAGCAATGAAAAGAATCTTTCAAAGCATTTACTGGCAAGAAAAGTGGTGAAAGATGTATTTATCCGTTCGGGCATCGCTTATACAATATTTGAAGCAGGGATTATTGTAGGGTCTGGCAGTATTTCTTTTGAGATCATCCGTGACCTTACTGAAAAGATACCGGTCATGATCGTTCCCCGCTGGCTAAATTCAAGATGCCAGCCAATTGCCATACGGAATGTGATATTCTATTTACACAAATGCCTGTTGAATGAACGAACCTTTTTCAGAACTTTTGAGATCGGCGGTCCTGATGTGCTGACGTATAAGCAAATGCTTCTGGAATTTGCGGCCGTACGGGGATATAAACGATACATTATTTCATTGCCCGTACTTTTCCCGGGGTTGTCTGTCTATTGGTTATATCTGACCACCTCAGCTAATTTTACGATTGCAAAACAGCTCGTGCAAAGCATGAAAAATGATGTAGTGTGCAAAGAATTTTCCATCCGGGAAATTATTCCCCAGGATCTGATCCCATACCGGGAAGCTATTAAAATGGCTTTTGAGCGGATAGAACAGAATATGGTGATTTCCAGCTGGACAGATTCAGCATCCAGCAGTCTCAGCAGATTAGACCTTAATCAATATATAGAAGTCCCTGTGAATGGCTGCTACAAAGACCGGAGGTGGGTGGAAATTGACAAAGATAAAGTGGAAGAAGTAGCTGGTCGTTTTTTTGGCATTGGCGGAAAACATGGCTGGTATTATGCCGATAAATTATGGCGGATGCGTGGATTAATGGATAAATTAGTCGGGGGTGTTGGTATGAGCAGGGGCAGAAGAAGCGATGTGGATATTCAACCGGGTGAAACCATTGACTTCTGGAGAGTTCTTTTAGCAGACCGTAAAAATCACAGGTTGCTGTTATTTGCAGAAATGAAATTGCCCGGGGAAGCCTGGCTGGAATTCTCCATTGTAAAAAATGAAAACCGCTGCCTGTTAAAACAAACAGCCACATTTCGTCCGAAGGGAATTATGGGCCGGAATTACTGGTACGCCATGCTTCCGTTTCATTATTTCATTTTTCGAAATATGCTGAAGCGGATAGCCGGGAAAAAATAGCGCTGACATTTAAAAAATGTACAGAACATGATACATGTGAAGGAAGCCAAAGAATTAATTTTAGAAAAGTGCAATTCATTAAAAACCGGGCTATTGCCCTTGCAGAAAGCAACTGGTTTTATACTGGCAGAACCTGTTTGTTCCCCTGTTGATACCCCTCCGTTCAACCAATCTGCAATGGACGGCTATGCTTTTTCGTTTGAACACTGGGATGGTAAGAGTGACTTAACAGTAAGGGGAGAAATTCAGGCAGGCGATTTTTTCGCTGACACACTTAAACAGTTTGAAACCGTTCGCATATATACTGGCGCTGCATTGCCACCGGGTGCGGACACAGTTATCATGCAGGAAAAAATAACTTTAACCGGAAAATCAATCACAATAAAAGACGAACAGCTTAGTAAGGGAAATAACGTCCGGTTGCAGGGTTCGCAAACAAAAAAAGGAGAAATAACACTGCCGGCAGGGCATTATCTTACGCCTGCTGCCATTGCTCTTCTTGCCGGTACCGGTATTGATCGGGTGAAGGTCTATTCAAATCCAACTGTCAGTATTATTGTTACCGGAAAAGAATTAATAAAGCCCGGCCATCCTATTACAGATGGGAAAATCTACGAATCAAATTCATCCGGGCTTATCGCTGCTTTAAATCAGCTTTCTATTTCCCCGGCATCCGTAGAAGTTGTTGATGACAATGAGGATGAAATATTCAAAGCAATAACCGGGCAATTGTATACGGACCTGCTCATTCTGACGGGAGGGATATCTGTGGGAGATTATGATTTTGTTGCAACAGTGCTCGAAAAATGCGGGGTAAAAAAGGTATTTCATAAAGTAAAACAGAAACCGGGTAAGCCATTTTATTTCGGCACCTGCCATCAAACACTTGTATTCGCCCTGCCCGGAAATCCGGCAGCGGTGCTTACTTGTTTTTATGAATATGTCATGCCTGCCATCAGCAGCTTTACAAAGAAAGAATATTTTAGAAAATTAAAGCTGCCATTGGCAAATGATTATAGAAAGAAAAAGGAGCTGACTTATTTCCTGAAAGGAAAAACAACTGCCCATGCAGTATCGGTTCTGAATGACCAGGAAAGTTATCTGATGAATTCCTTCGCTATAGCTGATTGCATTATTGAACTGGAAGAAGATAAAGAGCATTTTAAGGAAGGTGACCTGGTAACTGTTCAAATGATTATCTGAATTATATTACCTGTATTAATTAATAAACTGCGGCAAAATGAAATCATTTGAGCAATGATGCATACAGAAATAATATTTTACCTGCTTTTGTTATTGGTTGCATTTCTATATGCCTCTGTCGGGCATGGCGGCGCCAGCGGATACCTGGCTTTAATGAGTTTTTATTCTTTTGACCCCGGCACTATGCGTTCATCCGCATTATTATTAAACATCATTGTTTCATTGATTGCATTTGTACAATATTACCGCAGCGGCTACTTTGGTTGGCAGCTTTTCTGGCCATTTGCCATTACTTCCATTCCTGCTGCGTTTACCGGGGGGCTCATCGCAGTTAATGCAGGCCTGTATAAACAGATACTGGGGGTGCTTTTACTGTTCCCGGCAGTGAGACTTGCCGGAATAAATTTTCATTCAGAAATAAGTAAAAAAGAACAAAATATCATTGCATCGCTTTTGATTGGGGCTGTTATCGGGTTGGCTTCAGGAATAATCGGAATCGGGGGCGGCATTATTCTAAGCCCCGTAATTTTGTTGTTGCATTGGGCAGATATGAAACAGACTGCGGCGATATCTGCTTTATTCATTTTTGTTAATTCCCTGGCGGGTTTAGCCGGACTTTTTGCAACCGGTTTTGAATACAAGCCTGAAATGGGAATGATGATAGCTATTGCCTTTACAGGTGGACTGGCGGGTTCCTATTTTGGCGCCAAAAAATTTGAAAGTGCTCTTTTAAAAAAAATTCTTGCTGCTGTATTGCTGATTGCTGCTGTCAAGTTATTATTCACCTGATATATGAATAGGACTGAAAACAAACGACGATAATAAAAAAGATTTTGAAAGCGCCTATAATCTGAAATAATATGGAAATCAATTTACTTGTATTCGGTCAGATTGCAGATTTCACCGGAAAAAACATGTGGAAAATTTCCGGGGTTCACAATACAGATGACCTGCTGCAAAAACTGATAACAGATTTTCCTGATTTGAAATCATTGAGCTATTCCATTGCAGTCAATAAGGTCATCATCAGGGAAAATACTTTACTTGCCAATGACGATACCGTGGCAATACTGCCGCCTTTTTCAGGGGGTTAATAAAAGAGAATGAATCAGGAAACTTCATATCACAGATATCAACGCCAGCTTTTACTTAAAGAATTTGGGGAAAAAGGACAGGATAGATTACTGAAAGCTAAAGTTCTGGTAGTGGGAGCAGGCGGGTTGGGCTGTCCTGCCCTTCAGTATCTTACCGCTGCGGGAACAGGTACCATTGGGATTGTTGATTTCGATATTGTTGATATAACAAACCTGCACCGTCAGGTTCTTTATACAACAGAAGATATTGGAAAACCCAAGGCATCTACTGCTGTAGAAAAATTGAAAAAGCTTAATCCCGATGTTACTTTCCTGACATACAATGTTCAGCTTCAAGCCGGCAATGCACTGGAAATTATTTCAAATTTTGACATTGTCATTGACGGTTCAGATAATTTTTCAACCCGCTACCTGGTTAATGATGCCTGTGTGCTACTTAATAAACCGCTGGTATATGGCGCTATATTACGGTTTGAAGGCCAGGTGGGAGTTTTTAATCTTTTAGATAAAGACACGAACATTAAAACAAATTACCGGGACCTTTTTCCCATACCCCCAGCCCCTGGATCAACCCCTTCCTGTTCTGAGGCTGGCGTACTGGGTGTGCTACCCGGTTTAATAGGAGTTATGCAGGTAACTGAGTGTATAAAAATTATTACTGGTATAGGAAAGCCTTTAACCAATACCATTTTATCATACAACTGCCTGAGCAACCAGTTTTATGAGTTTGCTGTTTCCCGGTATGAAAAAGGTCATAGCCTGATCCCGAAAACGGCAGCTGAATTTCACAACTTTGATTACGATTGGTTTTGTGGTACAGGCAGGAATAGTAATGAAATCAGTTCCCGTGAATTTGATACCCTGAGACTGGAAGAAAGCATAACAATCATAGATGTAAGGGAAAAAGACGAATTGCCTTTGGTAACTGAATTTATACATACACAAATACCGCTCAGTATTTTTGAGGAAACCCTTTCGGATATTTCTGTCAATGGGAAAATTATTATATTTTGTCAATCGGGAAAGCGAAGTTTAAAAGCTGTAAAAATGCTGATGGAAAAATATCCGGGAGTTACAACCTGGAGCCTGGAAGGAGGTATTGAAGCATGGAAAAAAAACTTGTCAACCTAACCCTGCCATGAAAGAAAAGAAAATAAAAAAAGTATTTATGGCAGGGGCGATATCCCCTGCTTTTATTGCTGATGCCATAGCAAAACATAGTACAAAAAAAGATATCGGGGCTCATAGCATATTTCTCGGCCAGGTACGTAATGACCGGGTTGCAGAAAGAGAAGTGGTAGCGATTGATTACACAGCTTATCAGGAGATGGCCGAAGAAAAATTTCAAGAAATCCGTGAGTCTGTTTTTGAAAAATATTCATTGACATGTATGCATATTTATCATAGCCTGGGCAGAGTGAATGCCGGAGAAATAAGTTTATTCGTCTTTACTTCCTCTGTTCACCGGAAAGATGCGATTGATGCATGCAGTGAAATTGTTGAAAAGGTTAAAAAAGAAGTCCCGGTTTGGGGAAAGGAAATATTTACAGATAATGACTATCATTGGAAAAAAAATACTTAAAAACCCTCTATGATTGATATAACCAATAAAATAAAATCACACCGCATGGCCATTGCACAGGCAATTGTAAAAGTAAGCAGGCGGGAAACCATTGATGCCATAATGAATAAAACCGTCCCCAAAGGTGATGTATTGGAAGCAAGCCGGGTAGCAGGATTATTCGGCATAAAAAGAACAAGCGATATGATTCCTGATTGTCACCCGCTGCCGGTAGAATTTGCCTCTGTAACGCATAAAATAGACGGTCTGCAGATTTTTATTGAAACGGAAGTACACACTATTTACCGGACAGGTGTGGAAGTAGAAGCCATGCATGGTGCATCAATAGTTGCGTTGACCATTTACGATATGCTGAAACCCATTGATAAAGAGATTGAGATTACCAGTATTAAACTGGTGAAGAAAAAAGGCGGCAAGTCGCAATATATTGATAAGCTAACCCGAACACTAAAAGCATCTGTAATTGTTTGTTCCGATAGTATTTCGGCAGGAACAAAGCATGATTATGCAGGCAAAGCCATTATCAGCAAACTGGAAAAACTAAATATAATAATTGATAATTACAGTATCATCCCGGATGAAATCAGAACTATACAGGAAAAAGTACAGGCACTATACGACAGTAAATCCGACTTGATTATTCTAACCGGTGGTACGGGTTTATCGGAAAGGGATGTTACACCGGAAGCAATCCGCCCGATGCTCGACCGTGAAATACCCGGTATAGCAGAAGCCGCCCGGAGCTATGGCCAGGAACAGATGCCATACTCCATGTTATCAAGAAGTCTGGCAGGGCTAAAAGGGAATACATTAATACTAGCACTCCCGGGTTCAACGAGAGGAGCGCAGGAAAGTATGGATGCGCTTTTCCCTTACCTTCTTCATATATTCAGGATTATGGAACATTCGTCACATGACTAAGGCCTGATACAGGGCATCCTGTGTATTATTCAAAAAAAACATCTCTGAAAGTCTGTTCTTCTCCCCGAATGCATATTTGAAAAAAGGAGAATCAATAAAAAACTTTCAGAGATGTCCCTGATCCTGGTGAATTACATAACAGTTTCTTCCCGGGTAACCGGTTTTTGAAATTTGCGCCGGGTTAGCATTTCTTTTGCTTCTTCACTGATAACATTCACCTGTAACATGCTTCCGAACTTTCTGCATTCATCCAGGCGGCAGGAATGCACCAGTTTACCCTCATGGACACACATATCAGGACAATCATCGCACATATCAATCCTTCCGTCAGGGAGTACATCCGGTGCCTGTATGCACCCGATACCAATAGCCTTAACCGGTATGAAGAACCGGAAGGGGTTTTTCAGGCAGTAAACAATAAATTTACCAAATGCTTTACGGACAGTTTTATCAAACAGTGACATAAAAAATATTCTCTTTCCCATTTTAATTTTTGGATACACCAGGTATTTGCCTTTCTTCCAATGATAAAAGGTTTGAACAAGTTCCATGGTTCTTTTACCATAAGCGCCAAAGACTTTACCTTTTTTATTTACAATGAAATTACCGATCAGCCATTTGAAGGAAGTATGGTCTACGGTTCCGCCAAGATAACCTGCCGCCTCATATCCGGGAAAATGCTCCTTTATAACAGCATATACTTCCTTTGAAGTAACACTGGCATTTTCCATTTGTTCCGGCAGAATAGAATATCCCAAACCACCCGGTAAAATAGGGATTTTCTGCCCGGATCCATTTCTGAATTCTATCCCCTCATGCACGGGTATACCCCGGTAAGTAATTAAAGAGATGCCTCCTACCACATCCATATTATCTATAGCCCATTTCAGCAAATCAGGAATCTCATGCAGGTTTTTTCTTGTAACGGTTATGCCAAAATGAGAATACAAACCGCTGATTTTTTTTAATTTTTTTGCACAGCTAAGCCGCAATTCATTCAAATCAACTTCATGCTCCGGCTTAATTTTCTTAAACTCAGGGCGTACCTGCGTTGAATCAATATGAAAACTCAAGCCAGTCAGTCCTGCTTTCTTAAGTTTAATCATTAAATCTTCATCCAATGCATAGCCATTTGTGAGCATAAGACTTTTCATCCCGCTGTCAGTAATAAACTGAATAATTTCGACAATTTGGGGATGTAAAAGTGGCTCGCCTCCGGCTATTGAAATACCATCGCAATTTCTCCACTTTTTTAAAAACAATATTTCTTCTTTAACCTGTTCAAAAGGCTTATGCCCCTCTCCCATTACTAAACGATAACATCCATCACAATGAATATTACAGATATCGGTTATTTCAACCCACCCGATCGGGTTGTCATTTGCTGACCATGGCAAACGGTATAATTTACTTTTATCGGGAACAATTGTTTCAGGCATACAATAGTGATTTATTAATATATAATAAACAATAAAAAATAGTCAGCCAAAAACCCTGAATGATATACAGCCCATGATAGTAATGCCACACATAATACTGCCGGCTTTACTCAGCAAAAACAACAACCTGCTACCCGACAGGTATGTGGTTTCCAAAAAATTTTCCGGTCAAAAAAAGAAATTCCGGTCAAATATAATAATTAAGGATATATTGATCCTTATTTTTTTTAAACCGGGAAAAACTGCCTGCCGGGATAAAACCTGCTGGTTTGAAACTTGTTGGTACAAAAGATTCGATGCTAAATGGGTCAACGTTGTTTAAGGCTATTGTCTATTTTACAGAAAAAGCTGTAGTTTTCGTTATAAAAGAAATTCATGTTCTCAAAAGCCACTGAATATGCCCTCAGGGCGGTCATTTATATAGCACAGAGAAGTACTGAGAAAAACAAGCCGGGGCTTGCTGAAATTGCCAAAGCTATCGACTCCCCGCAATCATTTACTGCCAAAATATTACAGCTGCTTACTAAAGACAATAAAATAGTAAGTTCAGTCCGGGGACCGAATGGCGGGTTCTTTCTTACAGAAAAAGCGAAAAAACTGCCTGTACGTGCCATACCGGAAGTAATGGGTGAAGGTCAGGTACTGGAAAAATGTGTGCTGGGCCTGAACAAGTGCTCAGAAACCCAACCCTGTCCCATGCATAGGGAATATAAATTGATAAAACGGGAGCTGATAAGATTATTTGAAACAAAATCTATCTGGCAACTTGCTGAAGAAATGAAAAATGGGGAAGTATTTATCAACAATGCAAAAAAATAGTTTTTTGTATTGGCAATATACATGTATGGCTAACGACCTATTCAACAAAATTCAAAAATACTTGTTGAAAACCGGCGGTATTTCAAATCATACGCAAAACCATCCCTGCTTACAAACCTTAAAGGGGGAGCAGTAGAAGTCATTTTTTCAGGGAGCGGCTTTTTTCAGTAATCATATATTGAAATGACAAATGGTCCTTTGCTCTCTGAGGCGGATAGTCCCGGCTCTGCAAGAGTTGCTACAGCGGTTCGTTTTAAACTGATTTGCCGGGTCTTTTCAGTGATTAAACGAAATGAAGAATATGAAAAAGATTATGGAAAAATAGCAGCTTGAAAATCTGATTAAACCATAGAATTCAGAAAGCGCTTTGTTAGCGGCCGTGTTTTTGCTGTTTTGAAGTAAATTTTAACATAGGTTAATAGGCCGGGCTTTTACTTTGTGTAGATTACGATTCCGAACCCGGGAGCATTAAGCTTTTTTAGCGAAGGCGTCTACTTCCTTATGCGTATAGGTTTTACCACCAGCCTGATGCAGCAGATTTAAAGCCATATATGCAGTTGTCGCTTTTGAAAGTTGTGACTTGCCGCCAATCCCTTTAATCTGGTCGAGAATTATGTATTTACCGCCTTTATGTTATGAGCTGAACACGTTTTTTGCAAGTTCATCATTTTTCGCCGGGTTAAGTCCATGAATAATATTGAAAGCAAGTATGATGTCATTGCCCTTCGGCAATTCATCTTTCATAAAGTCAGAAGCAACAAATGAAACATTATTTGCGGCATGCTGTTTAGCTATACATTCATCGGCGTATTTTTTCACAGGTGGTAAATCAAGTACCGAAGATCTTAGCCGGGGGTATTTTTTACAAAGTTCAATGCTGTAGAGTCCGTGTGAGCCACCTAAGTCAAGCATTTTTGAGTCTGTTTTGGTAACTGGAATTTTTTTGCATACCTCTTTAACATTCGTTTTAGATATATCAATCATGGCTCTTGAAAAAAGCTCCCACTCGTATTCAGTCATTTCTTCAAGCATATTGGAATGAGGCCGCTTACCCAGCTTAATAGTTTCGTCTATATGGATGTAACCTTTATACAAATAATCACAGAACAAAATAAAATACCGGAAATTACCGGGTGACTCTGCTGAAAGGGATTTGAAGCCACGCTTTGTGAATGCATACTTGTTTTCCTTTTTCTGTACATAACCTAAGGCATCCAGGCAGTCAAGTATTATCTCACACCCAATCTCACTTACATTAGCACTTGTTGCAAGGCTGTTAACAGCTTTATAATCCATTGACAGGGCATCGGCTATTTTCAGTTTTACAGAACAACCTAAAGCAAAACCAAGTCCAACAGATGACGAGGCGTCGGCAAATGGATGTGGAATAATATCGTTAGCCAGCAGAATTTTTTCAATGAGTGAGAACTTATAAATCATGACCTTTTTGTTTTCCAGGTAAAGGTCATTTACCTTTTCCTGAAAAAATTGTACCAGACGGACATTTTGGTCAAAAAAATAAATGACCTGGTAATCCACTCATATTTTTATGGTATTCTCCGGGTGTCAGCCCGGTAAATGCTTTGAATTCCCTGATAAAATGTGATTGGTCATAATATTCACTTAGGTAAGCAATCTCTGTAAGTGATTTTTTAGTGTCGTGTAGTTGCAGTAACGATTTGAGGTATTTTCTATACAATAGAAAATCTTCTGTATTCATTCCAAGATAATCATTGGATAGTCTCCTGAGATGCCTGTCCGACAGTTTGTATGCTTTGATGATAGATTTTACGGATTGATTTTCTATATCAGCATTGTAATGAAGGTCAAAAATCATGGCCTTATCAGATTGCCTGTTGTTGGACTCTGTTTTTTGTCTGAACCATTTTAGGATTAAAGCAACCCTCCTGTCGAAATGCACGGCAGATACCAGTTCATCATATAGTCTTGCAAGGGAATTGCAAACTGTAAAGCCGTCAAGCACCTGGTTTGAAAATTCTTTGTTCGGTATTCCAAACAAATATTTTAATGCGTATGGGTGTAATTGAATACCTACAAAGAGTTGTGATCCATTTTTAATTAAGTAATGGGGAATGGTATTAAGTCCATTAATTATGCACCGGTACAAATCAACTGCAGCGTTTTCTGAATCATTAAAGCAAAGTGTTTTCCCGCTCAGGTTGAAAATGATCTCCGCCGTTCCCTTTGGAAGAATTATTTCCTTTTCAACTCCACAATCTGACTTATTGATTTGCCAGATGTATTTTATCAGGCTGTAATCAGGATCCGGATCGGGATAAAATATTTTTGTAGTCTGTAGCATTTTTGCGATGTCTTGTCATAATAACCTTGCCACTAACTCTTGTATTTCCGAAATTACAAACAAAAATTTTTGCAGTTCTGCCTTTGGGAAGTACTTAATGTCAAATCTGATAAAAATCAGCCTCCCTTCTGAACTTACTCATGCTCTTCCCCCCGCCCTGCCTCTACTTTAGCCCCTTTATTTCCGGTAGAAATGTCTTCACAACCAATCACAGATAAAAGACTTCACTGTTATCATTGCGGCGAGACCTGCATCAATGATAAAATACAGCTGGAGGAAAAAAATTTTTGCTGCGAAGGATGCAAAATGGTGTACCATATACTGAACCAGAAAGATCTCTGCGATTACTATAAGCTGAACGAGGCCCCCGGCATCAGCCAGCGGATCAAAGTGAGAAAAGACAAGTTTGCGTTCCTTGATGATGAGAAGATACAGCTACAACTTATCAGTTTCCGGGATGAGAAACAGGTGCATGTAACTTTTTACCTGCCGCAGATGCACTGTAGTTCCTGCCTCTACCTGCTGGAAAACCTGCACCGAATTGATCCGGGAATTATTTCCGGAAAAGTAAATTTTATCCGCAAGGAAGTTGATATCGTTTTCCTGACCCCGCAAACAAGCCTGCGGAAAATGGTTGAAACGCTTGCCAGCATTGGCTACGAACCTTATATCAGCCTAAACGATCTGAAAGAAAAAAGACCGGCTATTAACAAAAGCATGATCTACCAGTTAGGCATTGCGGGTTTTTGTTTTGGCAATACCATGCTGATGAGCTTTCCTGAGTATTTAGGAATTGATGCCAGTGAAGAAGGACTCCGGGCTGTTTTCCGCTGGATGAATTTCGGATTGGCTATTCCGGTGCTTCTTTATTCATCCCTCCCTTTTTACCAGTCATCCTGGAAAAGTTTACAGCATAAATTTCTGAATATAGATACGCCAATAGCCCTGGCCATCATCATTACATTTATCCGAAGCGCTTATGAAGTCATATCCGGTACCGGTGGCGGGTACTTCGATTCCATGACCGGCATCGTATTTTTTATGCTGGCAGGCCGCATCCTCCAGGATAAAACGTACCGGCAATTATCCTTTGAAAGGGACTACACTTCTTATTTCCCCGTTGCCGTTTCTGTTTTGAAAGAGGATAAAGAAGTTCCGACCACTTTGCCGGATCTGAAACCAGGTAATACCTTACTCATTCATAACGAAGAATTAATTCCCGCCGATGGAATATTGACCAAAGGAAAGGCCTTTATTGATTACAGCTTTGTAACCGGGGAATCGCTGCCGGTATTGAAAGAAGTGGGTGAACTGGTATATGCTGGTGGCAAACAAACAGAAGGTAATATCGAGATCCTGGTGGTGAAGGAAGTGGCACAGAGTTATCTCACCAAACTCTGGAACAAGGATGAGAATAAAAACCAGCAAGGAAGTAAAAGCGTTTCATTTGTTCATCTGCTGAGTCGCTATTTTACCTTTATCGTTCTCACTGTTGCGCTGATCACTGCAGTTTACTGGAAAATCAATGACCCTTCAAGAATTTGGCCTGCCGTTACCGCCATCTTCATTATCGCCTGTCCCTGTGCTTTGCTTTTGTCCAATACTTTCACCAACGGGAATATTCTCCGTATCCTCAGTAACAACCATTTTTACCTGCGCAATGCACAAACGATTGAAGACATTGCCCGGATCAACCATGTAGTGTTTGACAAAACCGGTACACTTACTTCTACGCAACAACTGAATATAACCTATGAAGGAACAACACTGACTGCTTACCAGCAACAACAGGTGGCCTCATTGGCCGCCTGTTCTTCTCATCCGTTGAGCAAGGCCCTGGCCATGCATTTGGGAACCCGGAAAAGAATAGAAGTAACAAGTTTCAAAGAAAGTCCCGGGATGGGAATTATGGGGTTTGTAAATAGTGATCTATTGAAACTTGGTTCTTATACATTTGTTGCAGGCCTTTCGAACAGCCAATTGGGAACGACCGTATTTGTTAACATAAACGAAAAAACATGGGGCCACTTTGGTTTCAGCAATCATTACAGGGATAACATTTCTCCATTAATAAAAGGGTTAAAAAAGAATTATCGCCTTTCTGTTTTATCAGGCGACAATGATGCGGAAAAAGAAACCCTGAAAAATATGCTGGGCATAAGATCAATGCTTCTTTTTCATCAAAAGCCGGAAGACAAGCTTCACTATATTGAACAGTTGCAGCAGCAGGGAGAAAAAGTAATGATGATCGGGGATGGATTAAATGACGCCGGAGCTTTGAAACAAAGCGATATTGGTATTGCCGTAGCCGAGCAGGCTAATAACTTCACTCCATCCAGTGATGCTATTATTGAAGCAAAGCAAATTTCAAAGCTTACAAAATTTATTTACCTGTGCAGGGCCAACAGGAATATCGTGATGGCCAGCTTTGTTTTGTCCATCGTTTATAACATCATAGGCCTGTCATTTGCAGTACAGGGAACCCTGTCCCCGCTGGTTGCCGCTATCCTGATGCCCTGTAGTTCGCTAAGCATTTTGCTTATCACTTTTGGCAGCAGCAATCTGCTGGCCCGGCGGATGAAGCTTTGAAAGCCGCCCGGTTAGGGCCTTTTGATGTTGATAATGATAAAAATCAGTCCCGGCATTGATACTGATTATCCGATGACCCGTATCTCCCTGATATTTTTACGCCAATTTCAAAAAAAGCATGAGTGTAATTATCATTTTGCTGATTGCCAGCATTACGGTCGCCGGTCTTTTTCTTATTGCTTTTTTATGGGGCGTTAAGTCCGGCCAGTTTGAGGATGACTATTCCCCGGCATCAAGAATATTATTTGACGACAAACCTGTTTCGTCCACCAAAACTGAATAACTCTATAAACAAACCAACACATGCAAGTAGAAAAATTCTATTATGATAACAAGATCGTTAAGGCATTTGGTTATGCAACCATAGTTTTCGGCATAGTAGGTATGCTCGTCGGCTTGTGGGTAGCAATCCAGATCTATTACCCGGAAAGCAGCCTCAATCTTCCGTATACTACGTTTGGGCGGCTGCGTCCATTGCACACCAATGCCATCATTTTTGCCTTTGTTGGCAATGCCTCCTTCGCCGGGATTTATTATTCGTTGCAACGCCTCTGCAAAGCAAGAATGTTCAGTGATAAACTTAGCTGGATACATTTCTGGGGCTGGCAACTGATTATCGTTGCCGCAGCGATAACATTACCGCTGGGTCTTTCCAATGGCGCCGAATATGCAGAACTGATTTGGCCTATAGATATCGCCATCGCACTGGTGTGGGTACTATTCGGCATCAACATGTTTGGCACCATTATTAAAAGAAGGGAGAAGCACCTGTATGTTGCTATCTGGTTTTATATTGCCACATGGGTAACTGTTGCGTTGCTGCATATTGTCCGCTCCATCGAAATTCCGTACTCCGCTACCGGCAGTTACAGTTGGTTTGCCGGAGTGCAGGATGCATTAGTGCAATGGTGGTACGGTCATAATGCGGTGGCATTCTTCCTCACTACACCTGTATTGGGTTTGATGTATTATTTTCTCCCGAAAGCTGCTAACCGTCCTGTTTATTCTTACCGGCTATCTATTATTCACTTCTGGGCGCTGATATTTATTTATATCTGGGCCGGCCCACACCATCTGTTATATACTTCATTGCCTGATTGGGCTCAATCGCTGGGTATTGTTTTCTCCATAATGCTGATTGCCCCAAGTTGGGGCGGAATGCTGAATGGATTGTTTACCCTTCGTGGCGCCTGGGATAAAGTAAGAGAAGATCCTGTTTTAAAATTTATGGTCGTTGCTATCACTTGTTACGGTATGTCCACTTTTGAAGGTCCCATGATGAGTCTGAAAACTGTAAATGCCATTTCTCACTTTACTGATTGGACCATCGCCCATGTGCATATTGGTGGCCTTGGATGGAACGGATTCCTTGCTTTCGCCATTCTGTATTATATGATCCCGAAAATGTGGGGCACTACTCTTTATTCAAAAAAATTAGCCACCAACCACTTCTGGTTGGGAACTATCGGTATTATCATTTATGCTGTGCCATTGTACTGGGCAGGTTTTGAACAAAGCATCATGTGGAAACAATTTACAGCTGAAGGACAACTGAAATTTGACTTCATGCAAACTGTGAACAATATTAAACCCATGTACTGGGCCCGCAGTATTGGCGGAACATTGTACCTCATTGGTGCATTAATGATGACTTATAACCTTTATAAAACAATCGTTAAAGGAAAATTCATTCCCAACGAAGCAGCAGAAGCAGCACCATTAGTAAAAGAAATATCAAAGAAAAAAGAATACTGGCACAGGATACTGGAAAGAAAACCACTTACCATGCTGCTGCTGAGCCTTATTCTTGTTGCCATTGGTGGCCTTGTTCAGATGATACCCACCTTTCTCGTAAAATCAAATGTGCCGACCATTGCCAGTGTAAGACCATATACCCCGCTGGAATTGCAGGGAAGGGATATTTATGTAAGAGAAGGCTGTTATACCTGCCACTCGCAAATGGTAAGGCCTTTCAGGGATGAGGTAAAACGATATGGTGAATATTCCAAAGCCGGTGAGTTTGTATACGACCATCCTTTCCAATGGGGAAGCAAACGTACCGGACCTGACCTGGCAAGAGTAGGTGGTAAATATCCCGACAGCTGGCATTATAACCATATGTATGAACCAGGTTCTATGACAGATGGTTCTTTAATGCCCCGCTATATATGGCTGTTAGATGATAAAATTGACATCTCCTCAACAGCAGCCAAAATAAGAGCCATGCGAACTTTAGGTGTTCCTTATCCTGATGGCTATGATAAAATAGCCAACCTTGATTTGATGCGCCAGGCCGACTCCATTGCTGCAAACCTGAGAAAGGATAAAATTGAAACAGCTTCTGATAAAGAAATAATTGCCCTGATTGCCTACCTGCAACGCCTGGGCAAGGATATCAAAGCAGAACCTAAAAAACCATTGGCTGAAAAAAATAAATAAATACTATTAATTATGAAGTTCATTAATTATATAGAAAAAGTAAGTGGTGTAGATATTATGGGGCTGGTATCATTAGCCATCTTCGTTTTGTTCTTCACTGTAATGCTTACCTGGGTTTTCAGAACCAAAAAGAAAAAATTTCAGGCAATAAGCCGCCTGCCATTAGATAACTAAGAAACAAAATAAACTAATATGCTTTTACTGGTGCTTAAAAAATCGAAACATATACTGGTACTTTTTGCAGGTTTGCTGCTTATGGCCTTTCAACCTGTATGGGCCGCAGGGCCGCCTGAGCCTTCCATTTTCAGCAACCCGCTTGCAATACTACTGATCATATTAATGATCCTGTTATTAATCATTATCGGCATATTGGCAAACATTTTGGCCGGCGCTGCAGATATTAACCTGAAAAAAAGAAAAAAAACAAGCAGCAGCCAGGCCCTTGTCAATTCCATTCTCCTTCTGGTTTTCCTGCTACCGGGTGCATCCATTTTTGCACAGGATGCCAATGCAGAAACAACAAAGGCGGTTGCGAAAACAATTGGCGGTATGCAGGCTTCTACTTTTTATATCATGGCTACTGTTATTTTTCTTGAAATGGCTGTTATCGCGGCGCTTCTTTTTAATATTAAGTCATTATTAAAAGCTGAAAAAGTGAAATTAGCCGCAGTAACAGAGGTTGAGGCTGAAGAAATAAAAAGGACAAGACTAAGCTGGTGGGACAGGTTCAATAAACTAAGACCGGTTACCGAAGAAGCAGAACTGGACCTCGGTCATGATTATGATGGTATCCGTGAATTGAACAACCGTCTCCCGCCATGGTGGCTGTATGGTTTTTATCTTACTATCATTTTTGCCGGCATTTATCTGTGGCGTTTCCACGTTTCTCATACAGGACCATCCGGCGAAGAGGAGTATACGAGGTCTGTGGCAAGAGCCGAAATAAAAATAAAAGAATACCTGAAAACAAAAGGTGACCTGGTAAATGAAAATACCGTAATACTGCTTACCAGCGCCGAAGATATACAGGCGGGAAAAGCGATTTTCACAGATCCTTCAAAATGTCCTGCCTGTCACCTGGCAGATGGCGGGGGAAATGTGGTAGGCCCCAACTTAACGGATGACTACTGGTTGTACGGCGGCAGTATTAAAGATATTTTTAAAACAATAAAATATGGCACCAGCAAAGGCATGAAGAGCTGGAAAGATGATCTATCTGCCAAACAAATTGCGCAATTGGCAAGTTATATCAAATCATTAAAAGGTAGCAAACCTGCCAATCCGAAGGAGCCGCAGGGGGAATTATATAAAGAAGATGTAAAACCGGCTGCTGACAGCGCTGCTGTCAAAGAAAAAAAGCTGACTTGAAATAAATGAACAGTTTTTGAGCATGAGTGAAACAACAACCAACGAAACAAACAATACTGAAAACCTCCCTAAAGAATCTTTCCGGGACAGCCTGACTACAGTAGATGCAAAAGGAAAAAGGAAATGGGTATTTGCCCAAAAACCCAAAGGCAGGTTTTATAATATCCGCACCTGGGTAAGCGGGGGATTCTTTGCATTATTTTTTGCGCTGCCTTTTATTAAAATGAATGGAAGACCCCTGTTCCTGTTCAATATTCCCGATGCAAAGTTTATCATATTTGGCAGGATATTCTGGCCCCAGGATTTTTTCATCTTCGGACTAACGATGGTTACTTTTATCATTTTCATCGTTCTTTTTACTGCAGCATTTGGCCGGTTATTTTGCGGCTGGATTTGCCCTCAAACCATTTTCATGGAAATGCTGTTTCGCAAAGTAGAATATGCCATTGAAGGAGATGCAGCACAACAAAAGTTATTAAATAATTCTCCCTGGACAGGCAAAAAAATCAAAATAAAGACTACAAAACATATTGCATTTTTTCTGCTGGCCTTTATCATCGCCAATTTCTTTTTGGCCTATATTATTGGCATAGATGAGTTGAAGAAAATTATCAGTGAACCTGTTAGTGAACATCTTGTGGGCTTTACCTCCATCCTCATTTTTTCCGGTATTTTTTATGGAGTGTATGCCTACTTCCGGGAGCAGGTCTGCACCGTGGTTTGTCCGTATGGCCGTTTACAGAGTGTACTGCTCGACAGAAACTCTATGATTGTTGCTTATGACTACAAAAGAGGAGAGCCAAGAGAAAAATTTAAAAAAACTAAAGCTGCTGAAATAAATACCGGCGATTGTATTGATTGTTTTCAATGTGTAAAAGTTTGCCCGACCGGCATTGACATCCGAAATGGCACTCAGATGGAATGTGTGGGTTGCACTGCCTGTATAGATGCCTGTGATAAAATGATGGATGCCGTGGGCAGACCAGGAGGACTTGTTCGTTATGCATCTGAAACTGGTATTGCCGGAGGAAAAAAACTCCGTTTTACCGGAAGAATGAAATTTTATAGCTTTCTGCTTGTCATTCTGGCAGGTCTTCTCACCCTCCTGCTTGTTACCCGTAAAGATATTGATGGTAATATAATACGGACAAGGGGACAACTTTATCAGGAAAGGGGCACGGATAGCCTTTCTAACCTTTATACTATAAAAATTGTGAATAAAACAATTAAGGATATACCCATAAACTTCCGGCTTGAAGGAGAAGAGGGAAAAGCAGGAAAAATTGAATTGGTAGGATCTAAAAATATGTTACTAAAACAGGAAGATCAGGGTGCAGGCTCATTCTTTATTGTTATGCCACGCAGTTATATCAACAAAAGAAAAACAAAAATAAAAGTGGGCCTTTATGAAGGCGATAAAAAAATAATCACAATCAGTACTAATTTTATGGGACCTTTTAACAGACTTTAAAAAACACTATCATGAACTGGGGAAATAAATTACTGATGACATTTATTGTTTTTGGCGCAGGCATAACTTACCTCGTTTATCGCTCCGTGACAGCTAACTACGAACTGGTGGAAAAAGATTATTACAAAAGTGAGCTCCATTATCAGCAGGTGATTGATGGTTCAAACCGTGCCAATGCACTTTCTTCTCCCGTTAAACTGGAACAAAGAGAGGACACTGTTTTTTTACAGTTACCGGGGGAAATGAAAAATAAAGAAGTTTCCGGAGATGTGTTGTTTTACTGCGCTTATGATGGAAAAAAGGATAAGAAGTTCAGTTTATTAATTAATGATAAAGGTGTTCAGGTATTTCAGCCGGGAACAATCACACCCGGAAACTATACAGTAAAAATTAACTGGAGCACAGATAGCAATAATTATTACACCGAAAAAACACTGACAATATTATAATGTTGTTACCGGCCATGATAGCAGGTTTCACCCTGGGCGCTGCAGGCAGCCTGCACTGTGTGGGCATGTGCGGACCGTTGAGTCTTGCATTGCCAACCTACCATTTATCAAAAACAAAAAAATTCATATCACTGTTGGTTTACCAGTTTGGAAGGATCATTACATATAGTATGATCGGGCTTGTTTTCGGGCTGGTAGGAAGAAGAATTTATATTTCCGGCTACCAGCAATGGTTCTCCATCGGGATGGGTATTCTTGTTCTTATGCTGGTATTAGTATACTTTATTCAGAAGAAAACCATCCGGCTTTCTTTCCTTAACAGGTTCTACCATTCTGTTCAGGGTATGATTATTCGTTTGCTGAGATCTTCGACTGGCTTTTCAGGTTTTTTACTGATGGGCATAGCCAACGGTTTATTGCCCTGCGGTATGGTATATATTGCTTTGGCCGCCACTTTATCTTTACCACAGATCAGCCAAAGCGTAGCTTTCATGGCTTTGTTTGGCGCCGGCACTTTGCCTGCCATGATGCTGGTGGGGTATGCAGGTCAGTTGATAAAGCCAGGCCTAAGAAGATCGCTTCAAAAAGCAGTGCCAATGTTTATAGCCCTGATGGGCGCTGTTCTTATCCTGCGGGGGCTGAACCTCGGGATCCCATTTATCAGTCCTGAATTACCCCTGGCAGCGGAAACAGCCGTCAACTGCCAGCCATGAATAATGCGGGGAGTATCCCAAACTATTCCCACCTGACGTAAATCATTGTCCTGCATGACCTATATCCTTTACAGGAGAAAGATGCCGGCCTATTTTCGATCTGCAATTGATAAACAAATTTAATTTTTGCTCATGAAAATGAGCTATCGTTGGTTTTTGTTTCTACCACAACCCCCGGTTCCCCGGGGGTTTTCCTTTGCCCCCATCCCCTAAAGGGGTGTTTTCTGTCAACCCTATATTGAAATGACACTTACTATCTTTGAACAACTCCATAATCCTCCGCCAATTGGCGGAGATGGGGCTAAAATGCACATAGACATTCTCACTGTTTTACCCGAACTACTTGAAAGCCCTTTCCAACACAGCATTATGAAAAGGGCACAGGAGAAAGGTTTGCTTACTGTAGAAGTACATCAATTGCGAAAATGGGCAGTGAATGAATACGGACAGGTGGATGATTACCAGTATGGCGGTGGCGCCGGTATGGTAATGATGTGTGAGCCGCTGGCAAAAGCTATTGAAGAACTATCGAAAGAAAGAAAACCTGGCCATCCGGCAGGCGGGTATGATGAAATCATCTACCTGACACCGGATGGCGAATTATTAAACCAGCAAACAGCCAATACACTTTCATTAAAGGAAAACTTATTGATGATCTGCGGCCATTACAAAGGAATTGATGAAAGAATACGGCAACAGTTTGTTACCAAAGAAATTTCTATCGGTGATTATGTACTCAGTGGCGGTGAACTGGCAGCTGCAGTGTTGGTTGATGCCATTGGAAGATTGTTGCCTGGAGTATTGAATGACGAAACCTCCGCATTGACAGATTCTTTCCAGGATAATTTGCTGGCGCCACCGGTTTATACAAGACCGGAAGATTTTCGTGGATGGAAAGTGCCCGATGTATTAATGGGTGGCAATCATAAACTGATAGAAGAATGGCGGCATGAACAATCATTGAAGCGAACTAAAGAAAGGAGACCTGATATATTATCGCAGGATGAATAACCATTATAAACAGTAAATGAATAAGACATTCCTTATCATGCTATCTCTTTTATTCCTGGCCTCCTGCCATTCATCCCGCTATGGAAACGCTTTTATACAAAAAACAAATAGCCCACAGGGTCCTGCGGATACCCGGGAAAATTTCTGGCAATCCTTACAGGAACTTTGTGGTAAGGCTTACATAGGAACTATTGTTGCTGCGCCTGCCAGCGATACAACTTTTAAAGGCAAAACACTACTGATGCATGTCCGCAATTGTGACCCTGCCAATATCCGCATTCCTTTTTTCGTTGCTGATGACCGTTCCAGAACATGGGTATTTTCCAAAACAAAAGGATGGTTATCGTTAAAGCATGATCACCGGCATAAAGACGGTACAGCAGACAGCATTACACAATACGGTGGTCGTTCAGTCAACAGCGGTACAGCCACATTACAGATGTTCCCCGCCGACCAGGAAACTACCAACTTACTCCCTGCTGCTGCCAGCAATGTTTGGTGGGTGGAGCTGGTACCCGGGAAATACTTTACTTATAATCTCCGGCGCATGGGAACAGACAGATTCTTCAGCATCCGTTTTGACCTTTCAACAGCAGTTGAAACTCCCGGAGCTCCCTGGGGATGGAAGGATTAATTTTTAATATAATATTCATCAAAAGATTGCCTGATTTTTATTTCCGGCAACAGTTTTTCCGGATTATTTAATGATCTTGCAAAAACAATTAATTGTTCTATGGATAACAACCGCAGAAAATTTTTACGCCGCCTTGCCCTTGGCAGTGGCGTGCTGGCAACCGGTATCCCTTCATTTGCTGAAACATTTGGCGTAAGCAATGAGCAAATTGAACGTTCATCAGAATTTGAAAAAAATGGACAGCATTTTAATATGTGTGGTTATGCTGCCCCTAAGATTGAAACGGTTCGTATTGGAGTGATCGGTCTTGGCCAGAGAGGCTCCGAGTCCGTTGAGCGGTTAAGTTATATTGACGGCGTGGAAATCGTTGCGCTTTGTGATAAATATCCTGACCGGGTTGCCGCTTCTCAAAAATCATTGGAAAAAATGGTACGGCCAAAGGCCAAAGAATATAGCGGTGAAGAAGGTTGGAAAGCGTTGTGTGAAAGCAATGATATTGATCTCGTGTACACCCCTACGCCCTGGCACCTTCATACTCCTATAGCTTTATATGCTATGAAAAATGGCAAACATGCTGCCACTGAAGTCCCGGCTGCCAAAACAATTGATGAATGCTGGCAACTGGTAGAAACATCAGAAAAAACAAAAAAACATTGCATGATGCTGGAAAATTGCTGCTATGATTTTTTCGAGCAGCTCACATTAAATATGACGAGACAGGGAATGTTCGGAGAAATAGTACATGCCGAAGGGGCCTACATACACGATTTGAGTAAGGATTGGCTCTTTAATAAAAATGCCTATGCCGATATGTGGAGGCTCAAAGAAAATGCTTCAAGAAACGGGAACCTTTATCCTACGCATGGCCTTGGCCCTATTGCACAGTGCATGAACATTAATCGTGGCGATAAAATGGATCATATGGTCAGCATGAGCACCCATGATTTTTCGTTGAATATCCTGGCAAAAGAAATGGCCGCTAAAGATTCTTTCTTCAATGAATTTACCGGTAAGCCTTACCGGGGAAATATGAATACTTCTTTGATCAGAACGTACAAGGGAAAAACTATGATGATACAGCATGATGTATCGTCACCAAGACCCTATTCAAGAATTCATGTGCTGAGTGGCACAAAAGGTTCTGCGGGTAAATGGCCATCACCCGAACGCATTTCTTTTGGACATCGTTGGATAAAAAAAGAAGAATTAGATGACCTTTATAAAAAATATTCTCCCCCGATCGTAAATCATATCGGGGCTATTGCCAAAGATGTAGGCGGACACGGCGGCATGGATTTTATTATGGACTGGCGGTTGATTGATTGCCTTCGTAATGGATTGCCTCTTGACCAGGATGTATATGATGCGGCTTTGTGGAGCAGTATTGGCCCCCTGAGTGAAAGCTCGGTAGCAAGAAAATCAAAAACAATGGATATACCCGACTTTACCCGGGGTGCCTGGAAGACCAATAAGCCGGTGGATATGACATTGAATGGCGGGGCGACAACCAAAGTGAGGGATATTAAACCAGCATTGAAAATGTAAAATAGTTTTGAGCTGTTAAGAATTTCATCCCGGTTTTAGCTATGATTTACTTGCTCATTAAGAAGAAAAAATAAAAGCGGCTGTCTCAAAATTGCAAAGAGAAAGAAATGCCACGAAGACACTAAGACACAAAGATTTTAATTTCAACTTCTCTTTACTTCGTGACTTTGTGTCTTTGTGGCAAAAAAATACTTTAGAGATAGCCTCTTTTTTATTCAAAGACTTTATTTACGACGGAGTGTTGCTTTTTTCTGAACTTCAACAAAGGCGAACTCACTGGGGTAAAATATCAGTGTATATTTTAGTTGCCGAAAAATATGCTGCTCTTGCATTATCAATTGCAGCGTCCATTCTGTTTTTCTGGCCATCTGTAAACATATATTTACAGGTTCCCGGGGCATAATCCATATAATTCATCCACATTATAAGCGGCTTGCCAGGGCATGTGCTTTTCGCTCCAACTCCGAGACATGCGTTACTGGGACCAAAATGTTTAGGCGTATCATTTACATGGTCATTACCACATTGACTGTCTCCCCAGATATGCCTGAGATTAAGCCAATGGCCTGTTTCATGTGTTACTACCCTGCTTGTCGTGTTATTATAGCCAAAAAATGTATAGTGCATTACAATACCATCAGTAAGCAGGTTACCTCCCGGAAACTGTGCCCAGCAAGGATTCCCTGTATTACATACCCACACATTAAATTTCGTTGCAGGATCAACAGGATCACTTCCACCGGTAGCAGATGATTTCATTGCTATGCTGCCGGGAGTAAATTCAGTTACTGCTGTTTGCACTCTTACAATATCTGTAACGTAGAATTGGATCTGGCAATTGGCAACCTTATTATAAGAGTAACCCGCCAGGTACATTGAAGTATTCGCAAGTTCTGCGTTCAGTTTATTGAAATCCTTATTCCATACCTGCAACTGCGAAATGATTTGTGAAGTAGGAATTAAATTAGTGTCGGTTAGTACAATATGAATCACAAGCGGCAAATAAAGAACACCTGCTCCCCTTGCATTTCCTTCTGCCCTGCTTTCATACAGTTTCGTCTTTTCTTCCAGGTCATCGAGGAACTTTGCTCTTCCGGGATCGGCAGCTATTTCCTGCTCCAGTATTTCCGCAGACACACAAATTCTTTGATCAGTATTAGCAGCCAATGTTTCTTTTTCTGTATTACTTACTGGTCTCTCTTGTTTTTGACAGGCTGTCAATAATATGATTGACAACAAAGGCAATAGTAGCTTTTTCATTTTATTAAAAGTTTATGGTTAATAATATTTCAATTTGAACAATGTCTACATCAGTTAGAGTTAAATCAATAAACTATATTTCTTTCATTTTTCCTGGTTTAATTTTCAGGTTCAGTTTTGCCGGTTTCTTTTTCTGGTCGTTTGTTTTTCATCCCGCCAATAATAAATGTTCTTGCTTCACTCCTGCCTTCTCCATTGGCTGTTTCACCGGTGATGATCTGCCCCAGGTAATCGAATGACTGGATGGTCCAGATAAATTTTTTATGGGTACTATCTATAAAACTTAATTGCGGTTGCCATATATATTGAGTGGAACCAATAACTTCCTTATCAAGCAAAGGCATATTGCTGCGCAATGCCTGCATCGGGGTTTGATAGTCTAACACTTCAAAAACCTGTACATGATAACGTACATTCTCTGCGGGCTTGGGCGATACTGGTGTCCAGCGAAAAGTGATGGCGGTTTGTGCTGCATCAGCTTTTAATGTGGCTCCATCTGCAGGCATCATCAATACCGGCAACTGGGTGGCCGACAGGAAGAACAACTTGGTTACTTCATTGCTCAATTTTATGGGCGAATTAACGGAGTCGAGATGAACGATGATTTGATAATTACCAGCCGCCAATTTACCGGTACGGTTCAATTTGTTTTGATAACTCCCTGTAAATACCATGGCCTGCATATCCACAACATCCTTTGCATAAAAAGTGGTAACAGTAAATGGAGCCAATCTTTGTTCTTTCGCCAGTTGCATATCAGTAACAGCAACAGTAGCGCCATCGGCTGTTTTAATAGTGCTGTTGATCTTTACCTTGCCGGGGTAAGGTCCGATGGCGGTCGGGGAAGCCGTCAGCATTAAAACATCATTCCTTATGGCCCAGTTGCTGATATTGGCAACCGGCCGGGCATTCATGGTCATGCTTATATTTACTGTTATGGGTTGTGCATATGCCAGCTCAAATGCAATCAGGCTTAATAATATGAGGGTTGATTTTTTCATGATTTTATGTTGGCCTCACCCTTTCCTTATTCTCATGGAGTGGGAAAAGAAGAGGTAGTTATAAATTTATTTCCACCGGTATGTCAAACCAGTTCGGTATGTACTTTCCAGATAATTGGCGCTAATCAACGTTGGCGGCGGATCTAATTCGTTTCCGTATTTAAAAAAGTTAGTGCTCAGGAATGTATTCCAGTTTAATTTTTTAGTGATGGCATACTCAATATTTAAGCTGGCAATAAGATTATTGTTGCTGCTGTAGCTGCCGAATTTACCCAGGGTATATTGCAACTGCCCCTGCAAGTTTATTTTGTCCTTGGCCAGCGGCCCTCCCAACCCGCAACTGATGGTCAGCAACTGCACTTTAAAAGATGGAACCTGGTTCAGGAAATACATCACACTGAAATTGGGCCTGATCTTTTTGGTAAAAAAAGTAGGCACATACATCAACAGGACAGTATGCGTATTATTGTTGGTAGTAGTGACCGTGTTATTCAGCGTGGTGGTTTCATCATATTTACTATAGCTGTAGTTTAAGCTCAGCATATTGTTCATTTTTGTATTGTGCCAGGTATAGGAGGGGTTTACCCCGATATCATTGCTTACATTTTTAATACTGGGAATATTATTAATTGTATTGCCATTTGTATTGAAACCAAAATTGTTATAGCTGAGGTTCAGGTTCCAGTGTTCATTGAATTGGGTAAACCAGTTTAAGTTGCCGATAAACTGATTGTTCTTCGTACTTGTATTGCTTACGTTGTTTACCCTTTCACCGAGGCTGGCCACCACATTCATTTTAAAGTTGCCCGAAGAATCTTTCCAGGCATTGAACCGGGTATTGACAGTTATATCCATCCTGTCGGGTTGCTGGTAAGGATAACCCATGGTGAAAAAGCCGGCGCCCAAATATTTCCCTTTTACACCAATATCAAAATTGGTTGACTTTTTTCCAATAGAAGCGGTGGCTGCATAATCCTGTACGGAAGACGGATTGCACTCGATAAATGGCTTAAAAGATTTTACACCGCCCGGTGGTGGCGGAGGGCTTAAATTAGAATTTGCAGTGGTTAAACTTTGCGCCCCTTCCAGTTCAAGATAATATCCCTTTTCAAAATACAGGTTGGACAGAAAACTCAATACAAATCCTTCCTGTGGATTTACTCCCGCAGGTGGCGGGTTAGAACTATTATGAAGATCCATTCCCTTGGCTGCACTGAATGCCAGTTTATATTTTCCTTCTTTTTCTTTTCCTATTTGAGCCATCCAGTTATTACGTTTATAAGCGCCGGGAACCGGTGGTGTTATGGAAGAATTGATTCCCCGCTGCGAAGTGCCGGTAAAGAATTTTATAATATAACCTTTGGGCTTTAGATCAAAGCCGGCTCCAAATACGCCAATATCTCCGGTGCTTAGTTCGCTGTAGTTTAGATATTGCGTACCCAGTTGCAGCTCGGCCCATTTGTATTTGGGTTTGATGGAAAAATTATTCATCGGGTTTGAGATGAATTGCATAAAACCCTGGTTGCCCAACCCACCGATGCCTGCATAAGGCCCCGCAAAATTTGTTGGCCTTGTAGAAAAATTAAAATTGAAAGGCAGACTGAAATTATTACCGATCTTAATTTGCGGCGCAATATTAAACCGCACCTGGTTCCAGGGTCTTCTTGGTTGATAGAAGGAAGGAGTTTTTGGGTTAACCGACAGGCCATAGCCTTCGTAGGTGATGCCGAGTGAGCCGGTGATGGTGACGGGGGATTTATTTTGGGCTGATGAATTTAAATTCATTAAGACTAAAATTGTTATGAGATATTTTTTCATGAGCATTAATTTTAAATTCCACCGCATCGCGGTAATTATTAATAGTGAAATAGTCAATCCCTGACACAACGCACAGAGCGACCGGAATTCTTAACGGTTTGGAAATTGTCGATATTGCCATTGACTTGGAACAGGTGACGGAGCCAGGCGTTTGTTAAGTTTAACTCTGTAGCACTCCACCAGCTGCCGAGGGAACCAACACTGCTGAATGAACCACCGTAGTCACGGTAGCCGCCCGGCAGGCCTGTGAAACCACTACTATTGGTTGCTCCGGTATTAGGATAATGCCAATGGTTATTTCCGGTCTCTTTCATTGCTCCACCTGCCAGAAAAGTTTGTTGACCTAAACCAGTTGTATCTGCTGAAGGATCGATGCATTTAACCAAAATATTCCATTCAGCTTCTGTTGGAATATGCAAACCTAAAGGCGCCAAACCACGGGAGTCATTTACTGCATACCAGTTGTATAATTTCCCATACACAGGTCCATTTGCTGAATTATTTTGATAATAACACCATGCCCCGGTTGTTAATCCGGCCCAGGCAGCTGGGTTTTGTACCTGTGGTATCGGTGTGCCATCTCTGTAAGTAGCAACATCAAGGTTTTTAAGCATCCACACCTGGCTGCAAATGGTAACACTGGGAATCTGGGATGATGTTGTACCCCCAATCATGTGTGTCAAAAATGTGATTACGCAGGGTGTACAAACTTTGTTTCCGCAGTGAGGTATGATCATCAATGTGTAGATTCCGGTATCAGCAGGCGTAAAGTGTACCATCAGATTGCTCACGCCGGTAGCACTCGTGTCAGTTGCCCCTCCGGGCCCGTAAACAACCCAGTCATATGTGGTTGTACAGGTAGATGAAGAACCTGGCATACAATTATATCCACCACTTATGACTTTAATTGGTTTATTAACAAGAGCATCACTGATTTTTTTACCACAATCTGTTAAGACTGTTACAGGCGAATGTTGTGTAGGATTATAATAAACTACGCTCAATGGACTCCAAATGTTGCATTCGCATTTTTCTATAACAACAAAAGTGATTACGCAGGGCATACAAGTTTTGTTTCCGCAATGAGGAATGATCATCAAAGTGTAGATTCCGGTGTCGGAAGGCGTAAATTGTACCGACAGATTACTCACTCCGGTTGCACTGGTTTCAGTTGTCCCTCCAGGTCCGTAAACTACCCAGTCATAAAGTACTGTACAGGTAGATGAAGAACTTGACAAACAATCATACCCTCCGTTCACTGTATTTGGGGTCAATGTAATTGGCTTATTTATTAAAGCATTGTTGATGTTTTCACCACAATGTTTTATTACAGTTACAGGAGATGTTTGTGTAGTATTAGTATTAAAATAATTTACGTTAAGGGGAGCCCAGTTGTTACAGTTACAGTGCTCAGGAACAACAAAGCTGATTGTCGTTTGACAAACCATACTGCCACAGAGCGTAATTATTGTTACTGTGTAATTTCCAACTGTAGAAGGTGTGAAGCTCATGGGCCATAATGTTCCATTCGTGATTATACCATTTGGATTGGTTATTGTCCAGCTGTACTTCTGAACGCAGTCCGTGGTTCCACATGCATAGGTACCGGCGATGGTAAGTTGTCGACCGGCGATAATATTTGTGATCGTCTGCCCATTTTGTAATGTGACCGGTGAACCAGTTGCATCAGTAGTGTAAGAAAGCGTTGTCCAATTACCGCATTCGCATGGAGCAGGTGGTACAATAAAGTTAAGTGTCCATGGTGTACATTGTATACCTCCGCAGGAGGGAATGATAGTAGCCGAATATGTACCTGCCGAAGTTGGTGTAAAGTTGAACGAAAGTGATGAACCACTTGTGAGGTTTACAACCGTACCATTGGGTCCCGTCACCTGCCACTGGTATGAAAGGGTACAGTTTGTGCTGAGGCAGTTAAATCCACCGCTGATATTTACTTGCTGTCCCGAAGTGATATTAACCTGCTGCCCGTTTGTTGTAGCATTATTATTAGATAACACTGATGTCCATGTTCCGCATTCGCATGGAGGGGGTGGTACAATAAAGGATAATATACATGGCTTACAGCTTCCGTCGCATGCTGATGAACCGCAAACCGGAGTTATAATTGCTGTATATGTTCCTGGTGCCGAAGGCGTGAAGCTGAACGATACACTTGACTGTCCGGTCTGGTTGGGCAATCCTGTTCCAGGTCCAAAGACTTCCCACTTATAATTTATGCTGCTACATGAACTGTTACTATATGAACCTGCCGATACAGTTACAAGATTACCTGATGTTACTTCCATGCTGTTATTGGTACCGCAGGTCAGCGTAGTATTTGAACCGCCTGTGTTGACCGTGAATGAAGACCATGTCCCACCAGGAGGACAGACTCCTGATACGGGAATGTTGAAATTTATTGTACAGGGCGTACAGGCTATACCATTACA
>CAZGGQ010000005.1:27240-114208 GCA_964525285.1 uncultured Chitinophaga sp. | reverse complement strand
TACGTATATTCGGACCTGCACAATACCAACAGTATTTTATTCCGTCATTTTCATTCTACTGCTGATAAAGATGAAATAAGCGATTACTGCAAACTGCTTTTCCGGGACAACGACCAGCCTGTTTTATATGAAACACTGAATGAACAGTTATTAGCCGATGTCCAGTGCCTCCAGTACTATTTTAAAGAAGGTGCCCGCAGCATTATTCTTTGCCCGCTGAAAATGCATGACGGGCTTATAGGCCTGCTGGAAGTTATTTCTAAAACTCCGGGGCAGTTAAAACCTGTTCATGTAAGTAAGATCGAAGCGGCCATTCCCTTGTTTACCCTTGGTCTTGAAAAAAATCTTGAACAACTCAATAACCAGGTGGATACTGTCATTAAGAAAAAATTTACGGCTGTGCAGCCTGCCGTTGAATGGAGATTTACGGAAGCAGCGCTTAACTATATTGTAAACAAGCATGCCAACACGGAAGCAAAAATTGAACGCATTGCATTCAATGATGTACATCCTCTCTTCGGCTCAATTGATATCCGCAATTCTTCCACCGAAAGATCTCAATCCATACAGGCTGATATCATTGAACAACTGGAGATGGCGCAAAAAGTAGTAAGTAAAGCCCAGGCTGATATGCCTCTCCCGTTGTTACAGGAGATAGAATTCAAAATTGAAAAACACATCGCTGCCGCATCAGATGTATTGCAGTCAGAAGAAGAGTTGAGCATCCACGACTTCATGCAGGGGCAGGTGGCATCCATATTCAACCACCTGCACAGTACCCAGCCCTCGGTGAAAAATGAAGTAGAGCATTATTTTGCTTCGCTGGATCCCCAGCTCGGTGTCCTGTATCATCACCGCAAGGAATATGAGCAGAGCATTTCCCGCATCAATGATACGCTGGCCCGGTTTATTGATAAAGAACAGGCGGCAGCGCAAAAAGTATATCCCCACTACTTTGAACGGTTCATAACTGATGGCCTTGAATTCAATATTCACATGGGACAATCCATCACCCCCCGCAAAAAATTTGACGAGATCTATCTGCGGAATATGAAGATGTGGCAACTGACCGTGTTATCCAAAGCTGCGAGGATAACACATAAGCTGGAAGAAGAATTAAGTCATCCGCTTCGCACCACACAACTAATACTGGTACATGGCCAGTCGCTTTCAATCAGTTTCCGGACCGAAGAAAGAAAATTTGATGTGGATGGCGCCTACAATACCCGGTATGAAATTGTAAAGAAACGTATTGATAAAGTCCGTATCAAAGAAACCAATGAACGGCTTACTCAGCCAGGCAAGATAGCTGTTGTGTATTCCCAGGCCAAAGATGCCGCTGAATACACGGAATATATTGAATTTCTGCAAAGCAAGAATCTCCTGAAGCCCGGTATTGAAAAACATGACCTGGAAGAATTGCAGGGTGTTATCGGGTTGAAAGCCCTGAGAGTGGATGTAAACTTTGATGACTTAACGCCGGGTGAAAAAAAAGTTGAACTGTCTGATACTACCTCAAAGCAGTTGCTGGGGAAATAATTTTTTCTCTTTTTACATAATAAAAGCCGCCCCGACAAGTCGGGGCGGCTTTTATTTATGACCAATCATTTATTTATCAGAACTTCCAGCCAAAACCAAATAGCGGTATATTATCTTCACTTGACACAGCATAGCTGACCGAAATTACAAGCCGGTTCAGCGGTGCGATCCAGAAACCTCCACCAAAGCCAGTACCCATTGATCCGGTGTCAAACGGTGCAGGCGCAGAGACCTTGCCGGCATCAAAGAAAGCAAACATACCAAATGAAGCGGGGAACAGATAGGTTTTCAGGTTGGCTAATTTCAATCGCAGTTCTGTCTGGTTGAAGAATTTGGATTTTCCCGCAAATCTTTCCCTGCGGTAACCCCTCAGGTCTTCATTGCTGCCCAGGTATTGTGCCTGGTAAAATTCAAAGTTAAGATTGTCGGCCATAGTAACGCCCACGCCTGTGCGGTTAGCCCATACCAGCCAGTCTTTTACAAGGCTCACATAAAATGAAAACTCGGAGTTCAGTTGCGATACATTATCATAACTCTTGCTGCTGCCGGACAGGTACCGGAACGTAGTATTCCAAAAGATCCCTTTGCCTGGCATAGCTGTGTGGTTCCGGGTATCCACCGTAAGGCCCAGCTTTGCGCCGAGGTATGATTGCCTGTTATTTATTGAAGAAGTAATTCCTGCAGGCGGGCTTAGTTCCACATTTTTTACTTTATTAAACTGGTCGGTGGAGTCGTAAGAATAAAACTGGAATGTGGGGCCGAATGACAGGGATACCTTGTCTGAAAACCGGTGCCTCAATTGTAGTGTGATATCTCCCAGGTCATAGCGGATGCGGTAGAATTTGAACTTGCCCGGCTTTGTTTTGTCATACACGCTATTCATCCCATAGCCAAAAAAATTGCTGGTATTGTTGGGACCTTTGTAATCTATTTCAGTGATTATATCTGTATTGCGGCCAAATACGCCGATAAACTCGTTGTTATAGGAGATCCTTGTAGCCTTGGTGGAAAAAGCATACAGGCCTTTAAACTGGTGAAATGATTTATAAGGCGACTTCCGGAAACCATGGCGGATATACTTGAAAGTGGGTCCAATCATGAAACCATCATCCGGGTTATAACCTATCGTTGCAAAAATAGACCGGAAGTTGTATTTATAATAAATTCTTTGAAAAGAATTTACCAGGGTGTCATTCCGCATTTTATTCCGGAACGGCCCTGTTACGGTATTGTTTCCATCTCTCCTGTCATAGATCAACGTGCCGTTTTCTTTTGAAGTATTTTCAAAAACATCTGCTCCACCGCCACCGATCAACCTTGTTTTAATTTTATCTATGTTTCCGCTCTCTGTAAATTTATCATCCCCATCAAATCCATATATCCTGACTTCTTTGGTAACTAAATGATCAAATTTACGTTCGTACATTTTAGTGGACAGTACCCCTTCTTTTGTGATCTTATGAACCTGCACGAGCATGGATCCGTCATCATTCCTGGTTATAGTGTATTGCTCACTCTTATCACTGCCGGTAATACTCACGATTTCGGCAAGAAAACGGTAATACTCCATAACATCAGCAACGATATAATTGCGGCGGTCTTTTAATGTCTGAATTATTTTAGCTGCTGAAATATCCCTGATCTCTTTGGGTTGCTGTGCCAGGGCATTTTCAATGACTGCATCCGTCATTTTGGCAACAAAGCTTTCCGCTTCTCTTTTCCAGTCCTCTTCGCTAAGCTGGTTCAGGAAGAAACGGTCAAGGTTGCGGGCGGCAAAATTGAAATGGGCAATGCTTTTTGCTTTGGGCTTGAAACCTTCCAGTTGCGGTACCAGTGAACGGCCTTTTACAAACCCCGGGAGTAATCCCTGGTTGATGTAAAATGCCTGGTCACGGTCTTTGGCAATTGGATAAAATGTTTTGCCCTTTCCATTATCCCAGGCGCCCCAGCTCCATTGGTCTTCATGACGGTCAAGATCCATCACAAACATATCCAGTATCCTTACCCGCAGCAAGGCCAGTTGATCCACATCATTGTCATTATCTTTTTCAAGTTTGTCTGCCACTTCATCAGTATCATATCCTTTTTTAACTGAATCAGGATACCTTTCTTCATATAAGGCAAACATGTTAGCAAAATCCTGCTGGTATTCACCCAATTTGGGGTCATCGACTACATATACCAATTTGGGATTGCCATGTGGTACTCCTGCAGCCTCTGATAGTACTGACATTGTTAAAGCAGCATAAGGATAGGAAGCTGACACACCATCTGATACCAGGTCGGCTGCAGCCTCACTCTGCAGGTCGCCGGGCAATGTTTTGCTGGTAATATACTTTGTAATAGAACGAAGAATATACTGCCTGCCGCTGGCATCTTCCAACCTTAATGATTTAGTTTGTTTGCCGCCACCTCTTTTTACCGGCGTTAGTCCGCCATGTTCTTTAGAGAGTTGGAGTACAGGAACTGTAATGGGTGTGTTCCATTCCTTACGGTAATTGGTACCCATCCAGGAAGTACGGGAGCCGCTGGTGTTAAAATTGCCCCCGGCTGCTGTTGCCGAGTCTCCCTTTACCTGGGCGCTGATATCATTATTTAGTGCAGACAGCAGGAAAGACAATACTAATAACAGATACATTCTCATGATTGCAGTTTTGGTTTTAGGTAATAACAGTTTGGTCACACCCGATAGCTATCGGATTTGAAAAGATACGATTTTTTGAAAAAAAAGCAAATTATCCGGAAATTATAAATAATCAAACGCTGAAAAAGTTATTGATCCGGGTTAGGTCTATGCCGTAAAGCCGGTTTCAGACAGTTTTAAACATATTTTTTTATCTTGCCGGCGATTCGGGAAAAACTTTTGTGTAAATTGGAAGCTTTCACAGGGCAGCAAGCCCGGGTTTGTCGTGCAGACGCTACAGTGCCTTTGCCGCATTAACTATTCTTGCATTAAAATTAAGGATGTAACCAAGTTATTATTACGGGTGGGAATGAAAAAAAATATTGTATTGGCTGGCCTGTCCCTGTTGTTGAATCTTTGCCTTTATGCTCAAAAAGATACAATCAGCCAGCGGATCATATTAATAGGTGATGCCGGGCAACTGACCAATGGCAGGCACCCCGTGGTGAATGCCGTTAAAAACCTGATCCCTTTAGATAACAAAACAACGATCCTGTTCCTGGGAGATAATATTTACCCGAATGGGTTGCCAGTTGGAGAATTCAGCACGTTCGGCCAATACAAGGCCATTTTGGATTCACAGATTTCCATAGCTAAAGGAACAGATGCAAAAGTTTACATGATACCCGGTAATCATGACTGGAAAAATGGTAGCCGTGATGGTTATGAGGCCATTCTCCGGCAACAGCTATATGTGGACTTTCAGTTTGACTCCCTTGGCAAACAAATGGCAGAATTCTTTCCGCAAGAGGGTTGCCCCGGCCCGAAAGAAATCAACCTGGGAAATGATGTCACTATAATTCTTTTTGACAGTCAATGGTGGCTACACCCTTATGATAAACCTGATATAGAATCCGACTGCGTTTGCAAAACAAAGGATGAATTGGTGGCCAGGATAGAACAAATAGCGGCCCGTAATGCCAAAAAACTGGTGATCCTGGCTAGCCACCATCCTTTTAAGAGCCTTGGCGTACATGGTGGTTACTTTACCTTAACACAACACCTGTTTCCTTTCACCGACCTGTTTCCCGCCGCCTATATCCCATTGCCTGTTCTCGGTTCTACTTATCCCCTTGCCCGGAGTGTATTTGGAACACCGCAGGATCTGAAACATCCCGTGTATAAAGACATGATTGATCAAATATCCAGGAGTATAAAGAATGCAGCACCTTATATCATATTTGCGGCGGGCCATGAACATAATCTGCAACATATAAAGGACAGCAGCTATGATTATATCATCAGCGGGGGCGGGACAAAAAAGCAACGTGTTGTTTCATCAACCCGGAAAGGACTTTTCACGTCTCCTAACCAGGGTTTTTCGGTACTAGAGGTCTCTACTAATAAGAATGTTTCAGTTGCTTTTTATACAGTGACTGATAGTGTGCGAAAAGATTATACAGCCAATCTCCTGAATTTCTCCAGGATCCCGGACCGGTTCCTGGATGATTCTTCCAGCTTCCGGGGGGATGATCCTTTTTTGAAATATAAGGATACGATCACCAGTCCTGCCAGTCAGAATTTTAATGTTGTAAGCGGATTAAGAAAAATATTTACGGGCCAAAACTACCGTCCCGAATGGACGGCGCCGGTAAACATGAAAGTATTTAATATTAAAAAAGAAAAAGGTGGTTTTACCATTGACCCTGATGGTCTGGGAGGCGGAAAGCAAACAAAATCGCTGACCTTAAGTGATAATAAAGGAAGAAAATGGGTGCTGCGCACAGTAGATAAAAATGATAATCCTGCTATCCCCAGAGAATATCGTGGCGCATTACCCGATGTTATGATGAAAGATTTTAATTCCGCCGCCCATCCTTATGCAGCCCTTGTTATTCCTTCTCTTGCCAGGCCCCTGAATATTCCTGTTCCTAATCCTGAATTGTTTTTTGTACCTGATGATCCTGCTTTTGGATTTTACAGGCCATTGTTTGCCGGAAAGGTTTGTATGCTGGAGGAAAAAGATCCTTCACCCGATGGCTCAGATACAAAAAGCACATCAACCGTTTTCAATAAGATGCTGTATGAGAATGATCACCGGCCCAACCAGCCTGCCGTATTGAAAGCAAGACTTTTAGATATGCTTATTGGTGATTTTGAAAGGCATTTTGATCAATGGAAATGGATCGTAACCGATACGGGCAAGGGCAAGCTTTATGACCCTATTCCTAAAGACAGGGACCAGGCTTTTTTCTATTCCGACGGCCTGAATATGAAATTGGTTAGCGGCAGGGTCATGCCTTTCTTAAAAGGTTTCAGACATGATATCCCGGATGTAGATTGGCTTGGATACACGGCAAAAGATTTTGACCGCATCTTTCTTTCCGGGTTGGATGCCGGCGAATGGGAAAGAGCCATTGATGATCTCAAAGAAAAACTTACCGACTCTGTTATCAGGAATGCTGTGCATAAACTACCTCCTGAAATCTTTCGTTTTAGCGGTGAGAAGATCATTCAAAAACTGATCAGCCGCCGGGACCTCCTTCCAAAAAAAGCGATGGATTACCATAATTTTATTTCAAAAAAAGTAAATGTGATCGGGAGTAACAATAAAGAATACTTCAGGGTAAGCAATACCGAAGATGGATTAAGGGTAAGGGTCTATGCCAGGGAAAGAGGAAATGACACAAGTTTTATCATGTATGACCGTGTTTTCAATCCTTCCGTAACGAAAGAGATCAGGCTGCTGGGACTTAACGATAATGACCTCTTTGAGATAGATTCAACAGCTTCATCAAGGATCAAATTCCGCATCATTGGCGGCCAGGGAGAAGACAGCTTTGATATAAAGGGTAATATCGTAAACTTATTATATGACCTTAAGAGAGAGGGTAATGGCAACTTCATAAAGAATGACCGCCGTTCCAAAAATCGTTTTTCCTTAAATCCGCCGGTTAACGAAAATACCATCAAAGGTTTTGATTATAATACAAGCAAGTTCCCTGAACTGATCTTCAGTTATAATTCTGATGATGGTGCATTGGCGGGTTTGGGTTTTTCAAAAACAACTCATGGATTCAGGAATCTTCCTTATGCAACACATCAAAAATTTGCGGCTTTGTATTCTATGCGCGGCGCTTACCAGTTGTATTACCGGGGCGAGTTCAATCACATTACCCGCAGTACGGATCTATTGGTACAGGCAAATTTTTTAAACCCTGCCTTGCGGAATTTCTTTGGATTGGGAAACAAGACAAAGATCGACGGATCAAAAAATTATGACTTTTACCGGAACCGTTATAAATCACTGGAGGTAGAAGCGCTCTTACGGAAACGGTATTTTGATAAATTCCATCTGCTTGTCGGCCCTTATTTTTACCAGTATTCAAATTCTTATACATATAATACAGGCAACGTGTTGGCCAAACCCCAACTGGTGGGTCTCGATTCCGCAGATATTTTCAGTCAAAAGGCGTACCTGGGAGGCAAGCTGGCTCTTCATTTAGATAACAGGAATAATACCCTTTTTCCAACCCGGGGTGTTCGCTGGGATAATGAATTTACTTCTATAGCCGGTCTCAAAAAAGGTAGCGATAATTTTTCGAGTTTCACGTCGGATATGTCGGTATATGTCAGCCAGGGTGATCCTGCAAAGCTGATAGCAGTACTCGGCTTAGGATATGGCCATATTTTCAGTAAAAATTTTGAATATTTCCAGGCGTTGGATATCGGCGCCAATAACAACTTACATGGTTTCAGGAAAAACAGGTATGCCGGCTCTTCAACTGCCTATGGCAGCCTGGAATTCCGGATAAAACTGTTTGATGTTAATTCTTATATTATGCCTGGTCCGTTTGGACTTACTGTTTTTTCTGATATTGGCCGGGTATGGCTGAAAAGTGAGCGATCAAGGAACTGGCACACTGCTTTTGGAGCTGGTTTTTATTATATTCCTTTTAACCAGTTTGTTATTTCAGCTTCTGCAGGAATATCCGGCAAAGACAAATTACTCAGCTTTAATTTAGGCACCAGGGTCGGTCTTACATTCTAACTTTACAGCCGAATGTCAGGGCCATTGATTTAAAATCATGAAAACGACCGAAATTATACTTCCGAAACGTTCTGTCGTAAAAAAGAAGGCATTCAAACTTATTTTGACCATTGCGATAGCATGGACGGTCATTGATTTCCTTATTTTTATTATCCGGTTTGCAACGCAGACCTATACGCCAAAATATCAAAGCACCAACGCCGGCGCCATTAAAACCATTTTACTGCGGGAGTTGAATGTTTTTATTTTCAGTCTTATCATCGGGTACTTTCTTATATCCGTATTAAGAAATTTTCTGCGTAACAGACCCCCCTGGTTAAATCTTTCCATCAAAACTCTTCTTCTTCTTTTCGTGGCTATTGCTATGAATTTTTTTATTTATTTCACCTATAGCTTATTGATAGAACAGCAGCCGGTTGCTTTAGCTTTCAACAAGTTTATTGAAAATACATTCGAAAGCAAGTGGCTCCTCGAGAAGATGCCGGAATGGTTTCTATTATTTATAGTCACGCAGCTCGCCTTAGAGATCAATCACAATTATTCACAGGGTGACTTTTTTAATATTATTGTCGGCAAATACCTGCATCCGGGGGAAGAAAGCAGGATCATCATGTTTATTGATCTGAAGAACTCCACCCCCATTGCTGAAAAACTGGGACATACCGAATACTTTAAATTTATACGGGACGTGATCTATTGTATGTCGGCGGGCATAGCAGAATATGATGGCCGTGTCTATCAATATGTCGGCGATGAAATTGTTGCCTGGTGGCCGCACACTGCAGCCAATGCCAGGAAATGTGTCAATGCTCTCATTGAATCAAGAAAAATACTGAATAAAAATACAGAAGTATTCAAACGGGGTTATGATATCATCCCTGAATATAAAGTTGGCATTCATGCGGGCAAGGTAACCGTGGGCCAGGTGGGTATAACCAAAAAAGATCTTGTGATCAGCGGAAACACTATCAATACGGCTGCCCGGATCAGGAGCGCCTGTACGGAGCTGAACCAGAAATTTCTTGTATCCAAAGAATTTATTGAACTGCTTGATATGAAGGACTGGCAAAGTGAGAGTATGGGCATGGTAGATCTGAAGGGGAAAAATGAGAGTATTGAATTATTTGCCCTGAAAATTTGATTTATCTTTCAGGCATCATACCTGAAATGAAAGAATATCATCATCCAGCCAGGAAAACAAAATCATCCATATGGTTGTCGACCGGTGGCACTGCAAAAAAGATCCTGCTTGCGGTAGCGCTGTTACTTGTTTTTTTCCTGGTTTGGGTTGTTTTTGTATATGGGAGCAATTCTTTTGATCAAAAAACATTTAATCTTATTAACCCGCATATTACGGAAAGCCGCACCAGTGTCATGCGTTTTATTTCCTTTCTTGGAAAACATACTTTTTTAATCCCGGTAATTTGTTTGCTGATCGTTTATTTTTTATTTAAAAAAAATAAATGGATGGCTATCAGGACAGGCGCCGTATTGCTGAGCAGCCTTTTAGTTATGTCTCTTCTAAAACGTTTGATACAACGACAGCGTCCGCCAGACCCGCTGGTTGATGGAATTACCAATTACAGTTTTCCCAGCGGCCATGCTTTTATGAGCGTGGCATTTTATGGATTACTGATCTGGTACGCCACGATCTATATTCATACTAAATGGCTACGGGGAATGCTGATCTTTTTTTTATTGTTTGTCATTGCCCTCATCGGGTTCAGCCGTATTTACCTGCGGGTGCACTATGCCACTGATGTTATAGCAGGCATTTGTATAGGCTTTGTCTGGTTAGACTTCTGCTTATGGTTTATTGATAAAAAACAAACATCCCATTCAGCAGTATAACGTCCTTGAGGGTTATACAAAATCAATTCTTTTTATAGCTAAACTTTAAGATCGTCGCTATTCCCTCGCCGCCTTCATTCGATATATAGAGGTCACCATTAGGTGCAAAGGTCATCCCTTCCGGTTGATTATACATGAGCGGATCAAGCCGGTACACCTGTTCTATCTTGCCATTCCTGTCGGCAATGGCGAGCAGCTTTCCAACTGACGCCACAATATATAATTTTCCGTTGGCCGGGTTGATCCCCGCCGCCGAAGGCTTGAATTCTGCTTTATCATCTTTCAGCATTCGATGTATCTCTGCTATGTCAATCGTGTAGGCAGGAGTAGCATCAAAAGTATTGGTAGTAAGATCAAACCGGTAAGCGGCCCGTATCTCATCTTTTTCATGGTCGCATTCCTTACAAAGCATGATCAGTGATTTTTTTTCTGCATCCAGGTACAGGGCTTCAAATTCGTTTTTTTCACCCGGCAGGGTAAATTCTTTTGTAGTAAAGGAACTGTCTCTTGTATCCACCCGCACAACGCCCCCGGTGCTCACCAGCATATAAATAGCAGAATCAGTATAAACAATGTCTTCATAGTCGCCCTTGCCGCCAAATTTTACTTTATTGACATTATCATTCTTGTTTTTATAGTCAATCGTGAAAATATTACCCTTTTCATCATTTTCAGCAAGCATCAGATCTTTTCCGGGGATCCAGGCCATGCCGGAAATTTCATGCATGTGTTCTCCCAATTCCATTTTTTCATCTGCTGATGTGAAGTTGTATGGTCCGGCGCCTGTTTTTGTAGGAGTGCCGGATGTGGAGTCGTAACCAAATTGTAACACTGTTGCCCTGGATGACATACTTTCATTTGAAATACACATGGTCCCGTCTTTTCTGAAAGTAATCCCTTCCGGCTGGGGGAAAAGTTTTCGGCCCAGTTCATAAACAGCTTCTGGTTTACCGTTCAGGTCAGCTATCAGCAACTGCCTGCTGGCAGAAGATAGGATGAATAATTTATGAAGCAACGGATGAATAGCCGCTGCCGAAGGCTGAAACCTGGAAGCTTTGAAGGGTGATAATTTTGCCACTTCGGCCGCATCAATGGTAAAGACCGGTCTCCCATCAAACCCGATGGAGTCGGGATAATAGGCAAATGCGCTGACAGAGTTATTATCATCCATGGCGCAGTTCTTACAAACCATGATCAGCGCTTTGCGTTCTGCATCATAATAAAGCGTTTCAAAATCATTGCTGCCCGGAAGATTTATCTTTTCAGACTTTACAGCATAACCTTTTCCGGAGCTGTCCTTTAAAAGCTGTGTGATCTGTCCGTCGCTACGCAAAACAAAAGGCACTCCGGCCACTACTACCACATCTTCATAATCGCCCCTGCCGGCAAACGTATACGGATCGTTCAGTATCGCTTTCTTATCCTCTGTCAAAAAAAAGAGCTTGCCAAATTCATCATTTACTGCCACAAAAACGTCGTTCTTTGAATCCCACGCAATACCTGATATTTCCCTGATGGCGATATCCAGTTTAAATTCTTCATACCGGGAAAAATTATAATGTTCCGGCGATTTGATCTTTCTTATTTTAGGACGGCAGGAAGTAGCCAGGAGCACCGGTAATAATGCCATCAGTATAAACCAGTCCCTATAATTTAAAAATCGCATTCGTCTTATTTTGTCTAAATTTATTAAAAATTATCTTTATAGCATGACCGAAGCCCAATTATTGCTGGTTCAGGAGGCCCGCAATTATATCACTGATCTGCTGTCTCACAAACTGAGTAAAGATATTAAGTTTCATACGTTACAGCATACACAGGAAGTAATAGTAGCCTGCGAAAAACTGGCCGACTATCACCAACTGCCGGATGATGACCGTTTTGCCTTGCTCCTTGCGGCCTGTTTTCATGATTCCGGCTACACCGGCGGCACAGCAAAAGACCATGAAACGTTTAGTATAAAGCTGGTGAACGATTTTTTAAATGCCCATTCCATCTCGGTTGACATTAAAAATAAGGTAACCGGCTGTATCAACGCTACCCGGATGCCGCAAAATCCCGGTTCTCTTATTGAAAAAATAATCTGCGATGCAGACCTGTTTCACCTCGGAACCGATGCTTTTGATGAAAAGAGCAGGTTGTTGCGGCAGGAATTGAATGATTTTGGTGACAATGATGTATCCAAGAAAGACTGGCGAAAAATTAATATCCGTTTCCTGGAAAGGCATGAGTACTTTACGACTTATGGTAAAGAAAAATTGCAGCCTGAAAAAGACAGGCACCTGTCTGACTTATTGCAAAAAGTTGAAAAAAAGCAAGAAACCATGAAACCTGAAAAAAAAGAAAGAGACAAAGAAAAAGAAAAGGACAAAGAAAAGGACAAACAAAAAGATAAGCTGAAAGACCCTGCGGCAATAGCCGAAGCAACGGAAGCAAAGCTAAAAAGAGAGAAAGAAAAAGAAGCAGACAGAAGTATCGCTACGGTTTTCCGCATTATGGCGCAGAACCATTCGGCGCTGAGCCAGATGGCCGATTCCAAAGCCAACATTCTTATCTCTGTCAATTCTATTATCCTGTCCTTGCTGATAGGCAGCCTGATCGATAAACTGGACACAGCTACCAATTTACAAATCCCGATGGGCGTCATTTCCATTGTTTGTGTGACTTCCATTGTTTTCGGCATCCTCGCCACCCGTCCGAATGTGTCCAGCGGCACTTTTTCACGGGACGATATTGCCCAGAAAAGGGCAAACCTGCTGTTCTTTGGAAACTTTCATGGCATGAGCCTGCAGGATTACAATTGGGGAATGACGGAAATGCTGGGCGATAAAGAGTACATGAGCAACAGCATGATCAAGGATAATTATTTCCTTGGTGTGGTATTAGCCAAAAAATACAGGTACCTCCGCATTGCTTATAACATTTTCATGTACGGGCTGATACTTGCAGTAATTGCTTTCGCAGTTTCATTTTTGCTGCCCAGCGCAGCAGAAGTGTATATATAAGGATTTGAAATTTGAATAGATTAGTATTTACAAGGGCTGCTTCCAGCCCTTTTTTCATTTGGGCAAATGTGCGATCAGTTCCACTTCCAGCCTGGCATCATGCATAAATAACCTGGCTACCTGCACCCAGGTGGCTGCCGGGAAATCGCCATTGTAAAATACTTTCCGGGCATCATTATACTTTTTCATCGCCTCCATATCTGTAGTATAAAGATTTTCTTTTACCACATTCTGAAAACCGGCGCCAAAACTTTTCAAAGATCTTTCCAATGCCTGGTAAACCCTGGTAATCCCTTCCGGCGTTACATCTCTTGCCACAGCACCGGAAATATATAATACATTATCCACCTTCACTACCTGCACATAGCCGGCGCTGGTATCTTGTTTTAATGCATTGTCCCAATGCCATTTTTCTTTTTTAATACTATTGACCTGGGCCTGTATGGTCAGTAAGAACAAGCCCTGGACAACAAGAAGCATTCCTATGAATTTTCCCATAAAAATTAATTTGAAACGAATATAAACGAGCGGCGGGTTAATGAATGTTAAAAATCCATCAGTGGTAGCCGGTGGATCCGTCCCCGGTTAAAGCGTAACAGGGTTCTTTACACAGGACGTAAAAAATATTTGTACCTTTTCATTACTTCTTTTATAAAAATCTTTTGCCATGCGCTACTTATTCTCAGCCGTATGCCTGGTATTACTCTCTCAGACTTTACAGGCACAAAAAACAATCATACATACTTCAAGCGAAAAAAATATCAGTGGCAATTCTACTTTTCTTAATGATGGGGGATTAAACAATAATCCCAAAGTCATCATTATTGTGGAGGCAGATGCCAATGCAAGAACTGCAAATCCTCATCCTGTCGGGGTCTGGTACACCGGCAACCAATGGGCCATATTTAACCAGGACATAGCTGCCATGCCTGCGGGAGTTTCATTTACCATTACCTGGAACAATCCTGGTGAGTATTCATTTTATCAAAAATTGTCGAAGGGAAATCTTGCCAATGGTAATATGATAATCAATAATCCGTCATTAAACAATAATCCCTCGGCTTCATTTTATGTTTCGCAGGTTTGGAACCCTGAAGGCGTTGGCGGAGTTTATAATAATTCAGATATAACGGTTGAGTATGACAAACAATTGGGGAAATGGGCAGTAAAAAATATAAGTGGCGCAGACTTACCGGATGGTTCAGCTTATACTATTCTGATAAAAGGTGCAGGGAATGCAAAAATTAACCCAACTACTAATTATCCCATTACTAATCCTGAAAAAAATAACCAGGAAGAAATTGACAAAGCCGCAAAAAATAAAGCTATCGCTGATAAAACATCAAGCCCTGTAATAAATGAAAAAGATATTAAAAATATTGATATCAATAACAAAAATACCAATCCTGTAACCAATCCTGTAACCAATCCTGCAATAATCAACCCGGTTACATTTGTACCGGTTGATGTGATGGCCAATGCCGATATGCTGGCAAGGGAGGCTTTTGGAACCAACCTTGGTTTTGAAAACCAGTTGTTCAACTGGACGGCCACCGGAACAGCATTCAATAACCAACCTGTGGAAGGCAATACTGTAATAAGTGAAAGGGTACTAACCCAGATGCGGTATGACCGTGGTGGCATCGGCGGCGATTACTGGAAGAGTATGCCTTACCCTATTGGTTATAAAGGAACCTATTGGACAGGCACTTTTGAGAATGGAAATGGTAATGCCCCAACAGGTACACTTACTTCGCTTCCATTCAGAATAACAAAAAGATACCTGCATTTTTTATTGGGTGGTGGCAAAGATATTAACAGGCTTTATGTAGAACTACAGGTAAGAAAATCAGATTACGAAGCCGTGTGGGGTGAGGGAAGAAGAGGATTTTATGGTGATACGGATGATGGGTTTACCCGTGTAATACGCATTACCTCTTCGCTGAATTCAGAAGACCTGTTCCGTTATTACTTTGATCTTGGCAATATTCTCAACAAACAATTTGAAAATAAAACAGTACGGATACAAATCGTTGACAATGCCATTGGATCATGGGGACATATTAATGCAGATGATTTTGTACAAAGCGATAATCTGAATGATTTGATCCCGGTCATGCGGGATGGCTTCAGTTTATATGCTGATAAAGACAAACCCGTTTGGGGATATGCAGATACACATGCACATTGGGTAAATAATGTTGGATTAAATGGTTTAATGAGCGGACGGGTTGGCAGTAATTACCGGACAACAAATATCCGTTTTGATATTCCCTCCTGTGACGGATTTAATCATGGACTACCTACAATAACTCCGGGTATGCTGATTGCCCAAACGGAAAAGGCTGCTCTTTACAGGGTTTCTGAAAGACTCGTCAATGTGGGAAATGCCCTCTGTATGGCTGGGGTGGTGGCAACAGGAATTGTTTTGTGGCCTTCGGGGGTAGCAACATTGGGTGGGGCTGGCGTTGGTGCAGGCCTTGGCGCTTTGGGTACTGCTGTATCTGGCGCCAGTGCTGGTACGGGTACTTTAGATGGATTAATTACAGGAACAGTTTGGGGATTGTCTACCAATCCTGCCTTTCAAGCTTGTGGTTATCTTTTTACAAAGGATGTTCTGGCAAAACATTACAACAATAATATTCCTGAGGACAGGCCGGAGGTAAGTAATTATGTTGATTTTCCCAGATGGAATACTATGTTTCATCAAACAATGCATATAAGCTGGGTAAGAAGGAGCTATGAAGGCGGACAACGCTTAATGGTGGTGCCGGTAGGCGTAGCAAAAAGCTGGGAATTCAACACAACTGAAAATGGTTCCTTTATTTCTCCAAAAATACATATACAAAACGCAGTTAATGAACTTAAACGGATTGTGGCTGCTAATAACGAGTGGATAGCCATTGCATCTACTCCTCAAGAAGCTCGGCAAATAATACTAAATAATAAACTGGCTGTTGTCATTGCACTTGAACAGGCCGAAGTAGGGAACTATTTTGAATACGTTGATGAAGAGATTAACTGGTTGCATAACCTTGGCATCAGGCATATTTTTCCAATACATAATATTGATAATAAACTGGGCGGCGCTGCTGTCTTTAACCATGCATTGAATTCTTACAATGACCTGGTGAACCGTTCATCAAACGACGGAGACATAGAAGCTTTCGATGTAAAAGAAGGTGAAACAAGTGATGATTCAAGAACAACTGTAAAAATGGACAGGACTTTTATGCGCCAGAATCTCAGAACTTTTCCTGTTCTTGGTTTTGGTACCATCCCCTTCTTTTACTCGAATGATGTGCCGGAATACTATAATTATAATTCGTTTAATGCTCACAAAAATACCCATCCCCTTACTGCAAAAGGAAGACTATATATTACCGCATTAATGAAAAGGGGGATGGTAATTGATGTGGACCATATGAGCGATGCTTCACAACAAATTGCCATGCACATGTTACAAAGATTTAATTATCCCATGATCTCAGGGCATACCAATTTCAGGGAGTTAAGAAGGGAAGCTGATGAAACAGGCGGAGATAAAGAAGCAAGACTAAAAACAGAGTTCACCATATTTGATTCAAGGGTTACTGAAATAAGTGAAGGAGGCGGCATGTTTGGATTAATGACACAACAAAACAATATAAGAAGTGCATCCGGTTGCCCGGTTCTTAATAACGCCGCTGGTGGTTCATCTTCTTTTGCACAGGCTTATTGGTATGCCCTTCAGAAAACGGGTGGCCAGAAAGGAATTGCATTCGGTACTGATTTTAATGGCTTTGCCCCGCAAATAGCACCCCGGTTTGGAACTGAAGCTGCTTATTTCCTGGAGGGAGATAATATTTTGAATTATAGTACAGGAACAAGAGGTGAAGATAAGGTCAGAAGGCAACAAGCTTTTTCTCAAACAAACGGCGTTCAGTATGATAGCCCTATAAAAACTTATCACTACCACCGGTTTCCTCTGCCACCTTTTCTTACTATGGAGGAAAGAGATATCTGGGAAGCCATTGCAATTGCAAAAAGTGGCACTGATCCTGAGCATGCATGGCAACCCGGCGGCTTCATCAGTGCTGAAAGAACATTTATACAACAGGATAAAATAAAAAACCTGGCCAAAGGTTTCAGGTGGGGTCTGCTTAGAGAGCCGACAGGAGATTATGGCGCTTTTTTAGAATGCCCTGAATATATTGTAAGAAATGAAGACCTCAATAATTGTATGCCTGAACGAAAAGCTGCTTACCTGGCTGTTCGTGGTATCAACAGTTTACCCGAACACATGAAAACACCCAGGACAAGAGAACTATATAATGTAATCAACCTCATTTATCAATTATGGATACAGTTTGAAAACGGACCCAACGAACCTCTGCGGAGAAGTTTTGCATACAATGGCGGAAGGGATTTCGATTTTAATATAGATGGCCTGGCCCATTACGGAATGTTTCCCGATCTGATACAAGATCTGAAAAACCAGGGATTTAGTCCGGAACATATCAGGCCATTGTTTATGGCTACTGAACAATATTTGAAAATGTGGGAACAGGCAGAAGCGGCAAAAACTAATGTAAGCGATTAATCTTTTCAACAATAAAAAGTCCTTCGCAGTGATGCGGAAGAATTTTGTACCAGGATGTTTTTATATCAATTCTTACCGCCCATCATCTCCTCAAGCTTCATCAGCAGTTCGGTTTTAGTGATAGGAATTCCCATTATTTTGTTGTAGCCTTTCGCATCCACAAAATAAACATCCCGGATGATCCTGATAAGCTGGCCGTTGTTGATTTCAGGAATCAAACCGGTTTCAGGGTATATAATGGCAAAGCGGCCAAATGGAAATAAAAAAATCCACCAGCGATCTTTACCTGATGTATTAAAATTGTTTTGTGATATCTTCTGGTTTTGGACCAGATATCCTGACAAACAATAAGTTAGTTTTAAATCAGGTTCAGATAAGCTACTCTTTGCAATAACCAATGAATCCATTTACAATTTGTTCAATTTAATCAACCCGGATTTATATGAGCAACATCAGTCAAAAAATGATTTTTTGCCTGTACATTCAAAAGTTCATAAAACATTCGAACCATAAATATTAAATAATTATTTATGAAAAAGTTTATCCTGCTTCTTCCCTTCATCTTTGTCATGAACAATTCATTGAATGCACAATCTGTTGGTATCAATACTGACGCTTCATCACCCGATGCTAGCGCCATGCTGGATATAAAAAGCAATGTAAAGGGTTTGTTAATACCGCGGATGACGCTGGCTCAGCGAACAACGATAACATTACCCGCTACCAGCTTACTGGTGTACCAGACCGATGGAACTGCAGGATTTTACTATAATGCCGGCACAGCCGGTTCTCCTGACTGGCTTCAATTAACAAATGCATCAGCTGCATGGAGTACAACTGGCAATTTAGGTACTAACCCGGCAACAAATTTCCTGGGAACAACAGATAACCAGTCCCTGGTATTTAAACTAAATAATGCCGCTGCCGGAATGCTCGGCACCAACGGAAATGTATTGTTGGGGATAAGATCAGGATTTAGCAATACAACAGCTTTTTCCAATGTGGCTATTGGAACAGATGCTTTGAAAAGCAATACTGACAGAAGCGGGATGGTTGCCATCGGTGATTCCACTTTGTTCAATAATGGAATTGGAGCTACTATATCCCTGCATTCCACTGCAAATACTGCCATCGGAAGTAAAGCGCTTTATGCCAATACAACTGGTTCTGAAAATACAGCCAACGGCTTTGCTGCTATGAACGCAAATACAATCGGGGAATCCAATACAGCAACCGGAAGTTCTGCATTATTCTCAAATATTAACGGTGGTGGAAATACAGCAATGGGTACTCATGCAATGATTTTAAATTTATCAGGTAATTACAATACGGCTGTTGGAATTGTTGCCCTTAACTCGAATATATCAGGTCATGATAACACAGCAGTTGGATCTTTTTCTTTGTACAGCAATTCATCAGCTTATGGCAATACCGCTATCGGGTCATCTTCCTTGCGCTCTAACACTACGGGAAATACCAATACTGCCGCCGGGGAGGTTGCATTGTTCTATAATACTACCGGATACAGTAATGTTGCAGCAGGAACATATTCATTATTTAGAAATACCACTCGTAGTAACCTGGTAGCAATAGGCGATTCGGCTTTATTTAATAATGGACTTGGTGTAACCTTATCCATTCATGCAAGCGGCAATACAGCGATTGGATCTAAGTCTCTATACTCGAACACCACCGGATATTACAATACTGCAAATGGTTATTCTGCCGGGTATGGCAACACTACAGGTGAATCAAATTCAATCTTTGGCTACGCCGCCGGATTATCCAACAATACCGGCAATTTCAATTCCTTTTTTGGAGGCTTCGCCGGTTACGCCAATACTGAAGGATCTTCCAATTCCTTTTTTGGACGTTCTGCTGGTTACAACAACACTAATGGTTATTCCAATTCATTTTTCGGGTTAAGCGCCGGTTTAATAAACGAGTCAGGTCATGCCAATTCATTTTTTGGTGTCTTTGCCGGCTTATCCAACTCTAACGGAAGTAACAATTCATTTTTTGGGGGAAATGCTGGTTACAATAACATTTCGGGGTATTCAAATGTGGCTGTCGGAGCCAATGCTCTAAAAAGTAATACCACCCGCAGTAACCTCGTGGCGTTGGGTGATTCTGCTTTATTTAATAATGGCCTTGGGGTAATCAACAGCTATGACGCCACCCGCAATACAGCAGTAGGCTCCAAAGCCCTATATAATAATACTACCGGGCCCTATAATACCAGCGTGGGCGAACAGGCGCTTTATTCCAATAGCACCGGCCCTTCAAATACCGCCATGGGTTCGCAGGCCCTGTACAGCAACGGCACCGGGGGTAGCAATACCGGTATCGGTTATGCAGCACTTTATACCAACAATACCGGCACACAAAATACAGCACTGGGTTATTTTGCCGATGTCACTTCATCTGCATTAACTAATGCGACTGCAATAGGCGGAGATACAAAAGTAAATGCCAGCAATAAAGTGCGGATAGGCAATACATCTGTTACAGTGGTAGAAGGAGCTGCCGCCTATACCGTTTCCGATGCAAGATTCAAAACCAATATTTTTCCTGGTGTACCGGGATTGAATTTTATTATGCAGTTGCAACCAGTCACCTATCATTTCAATTACCTGCAGCTATCCCGTCAATTGGGTGAAACAAAAGCCGATGAAACATTCCTGCAACAACGCTCGGGGCAAACCGAAATGGGATTGGTAGCACAACAGGTGGAAGAGGTTTGTCAAAAGCTGGGTTTTAATGTAAGCAACCTGGTTCATCATCCCGGGGATGATAAGGACAATTATTCACTTGCCTATGGTAACCTGGTGGTGCCGTTGATAAAAGCGGTGAAGGAGCAACAATTGCAGATTGAAGAGCTGAGAAAAGAAAATGAAAAATTAAAAACAGATTTCAGGAAAATAGAATTACTGGAAAACAGAATATTGAAGATTGAGCAAAAAAAAGATAGATAAACAGTAAAGGCTGTTTCCTGTTTTGTAAACACAGGAGACAGCCACTTTAAATTAATTCTTACCGCCCAGCATCTCCTCAAGCTTCATCAGCAGTTCAGTTTTAGTGATAGGAATTCCCATTATTTTATTGTATCCCCTGGCATCCACAAAATAAACATCCCGGATGATCCTGATAAGCTGGCCGTTGTTGATCTCGGGAATTAAAACGGTTTCGAAGTTTTTTATAATATCGCCCAGGTTTTTAGGAAAAGGACGAACATAGCGCAGATGTGCGTGGCTTACAGCATGTCCCTTTGCCTGCAATTCTGCGCATGCACTTTTTATAGAGCCATAAGTACTGCCCCATCCTAACACTAAAATTTTTCCTTTTTCAGGGCCACTGTCCAATTTTTGTTCCGGGATATAATCAGCAATTTTATCCACTTTCTCCTGCCTGATCTTTACCATCAGTTGATGGTTTTCTGGTTCATAACTTATATTGCCCGTTACATTTTGTTTTTCCAGGCCGCCAATACGATGCTCCAGTCCCGGCGTCCCGGGTACAGCCCAGGGTCTTGCTAATTTTTCATCCCTTGAATAAGGTTGCAATTTTTCTTCATGATCGCCTAACTCTGTTTTAAACTTCACGGCGATAGGGCCCAACTGTTCTGCGGCCGGGTATTTCCACGGCTCTGCGCCATTGGCAATATATCCATCACTTAAAAAGATCACCGGGGTCATATGTTGCACGGAGATCCTTACCGCTTCATATACGGCACTAAAACAATCACCGGGTGTTGATGCTGAGATCACGGGCATCGGGCATTCTCCGTTTCTTCCATAATATGCCTGTAACAGATCTGACTGTTCCGTTTTTGTTGGCAACCCGGTAGAAGGACCGCCACGCTGTATGTCAATAATAATTAAAGGAATTTCCAGCATCACGGCCAATCCCATGGCTTCTGATTTTAATGCCATGCCGGGGCCGGAAGTGGTAGTAACAGCAAGGCTTCCTCCATAAGCAGCCCCGATAGCTGAAGCAATGGCCGCAATTTCATCTTCAGCCTGGAAGCTGCGGACGCCGAAATGTTTATACTTAGCAAGGTCATGCAGTATATCTGATGCAGGTGTGATAGGATACGAACCAAGAAAAAGTGGTAAGCCGCTTTTTTGCGAAGCTGCTATCAAACCATAAGCCACTGCCTGGTTGCCCATGATGGAACGGTAAGAACCCGGTTCCATTTTGGCTTTTTCAACGATATAAGTGGTGGTAAATATTTCCGTCGTATCCCCATAATTATAACCGGCTTGCAGAGCTCTTATATTACTGTTCAGAATATCATCCTTTTTTCCGAATTTTTCTTTCAAAAACTGGATGGAGCTATCCATGTCCCGGTTATACATGAAATAAAGAAAGCCGAGTACAAACATATTTTTAGCCCTGTCCTTCTCCTTCATCCCCATGCTGAATTCTTTCAGTGCCTCTCTTGTCATCTTCGTAACATCCATTTTTATCATTTCGTAATTATCGAGGCTCCCGTTCTCCAATGGATTTTCTCCTTCAGGGTAATTGGCAAGACGCAGGTTCCTGGCGTCAAAGCCATCAGTATTGGCAACAATCTTTCCGCCCTTTTTCAGGCCGGTAAGATTAACCTTCAATGCAGCAGCATTCATAGCCACCAGCACATCACAGGCATCACCGGGAGTAAATACCCTATCACTCGAAAATCGCAGTTGGTAACCACTCACACCGGGCAAAGTGCCTATCGGGGCCCTGATCTCGGCCGGAAAATCGGGAAATGTTGCCAGGTCAATCCCCAGTAAGGCTGTATTATTGGTAAACTGAGAACCGGTCAATTGCATACCATCGCCGCTGTCGCCGGCAAATTTGATAACCACATCCTGTAATACCTCCTGCTTCCTGTCCATAATTCAATTATTATTTTATGCGGCAAATTTAAAGCAAGTTAAGCTTGGTTGATCAACTGATTTTAATCATAAAATTCTTACCAGCCGCCTTAATCTGGCTAACAATTTTTAAATTGCCCCCTTACAATATTTTACTATGAGAGAATATCTAAAGTGGCTGCTGATTATTGGTCTTTTGCTGCCGGGTTCCGTACTGGCGCAGGCCGATGAAGACATTTTTGAAGCCAACCGCCTGAAAAAGGTTTTTCCCGATGACCGGGTGGCTGCCACTACGGTTGAAGAAGCGTATACTTTCGATAAGGGACGCAGCGATGATAAACTCCCGGTGGTTACTGCTACCAAAAACACCGGCATCAGTTTCCTGGCCCTGCGGGAAAGAGCCGGCATACAATACGCAGATTTTTATAATTCTTTCTGCAGGATCACTTCCTTCAAACAATTAGAAAAAGTAAAGGGAATGTTTGGCATGAAAAAAAATTACAACGTAGGTTATGCCATTGACCGTTCGGCCAGTTCCAGCGATTATTTTTCTGACGACAGCCGGGTAAAATATTTCAATATCGGCTTTACCGGCTATGCTGATATGACAAGGGTAGAAACAGAGAAAAAGTTTTTCGACAGTAAATATCTTACCAGTATTTATTTTCATTCCTGGTTTCCCGCCAAAGAAAAGATCGTCCGCATTGTTGTGCCCGACTGGTTACAGCTTGATATCAGGGAATTCAACTTTGCTGATTATAAAGTGATCAAACAAAAGAGCCAGGAAAAGAATGCAACGGTTTACAGCTTCAAATTATTAAACCTGCAGGCCATGAAGTCAGAGAGCAGGTCTGTCGGGGCCGCCTTTACCTGGCCACACCTGGTGCTGGTAGTTAAATCTTTTTCATACGATGGCAAAACAGAAAAAGGCTTTGGCGATGTGGGTGATCTGTATAGCTGGTACCAGTATCTCTACAAAAAATGCGTGAACAAGCCGGATGAAATGAAAGCCAAGGTAACTGAATTGGTCAGCAGCAAAATGAATGATATTGAAAAAGTAAAATCAATATTTTACTGGGTACAGGATAATATCCGCTACATCGCTTTCGAAGACGGGCTGGCAGGTTTTATTCCCGCCACTGCCCAGGACGTGTATAAAACAAAATATGGTGACTGCAAAGGCATGGCCAACCTGATGACAGAGATGCTGAAACTGGCCGGGCTGGAAGCCTACCTGACATGGATCGGCACCCGGCACCTGCCATATGATTATTCATTGCCTTCGCTTTGTGTTGACAATCATTGCATCAGTACCGTGATCATCGGTGGAAAAGAATATTACCTGGATGGCACTGAAAAATATATCCCCTTCGGCGATTATGCCTGGCGCATCCAGGGCAAAGAAGTGCTGATCGGAAAAGGAGAAAAATATGATGTAAAAAAAGTACCGGTGCCTGATAAAGATAAAAGCAAGATCCTTACTCAAACCATTTTCCAGCTAAAAGACAATGTATTGACCGGGCATGTAAAAGTGACACTGACGGGTGAAGAGCGAACCCGCTTTCATCAATACTATCATGACCTGCCCAATGATGATAAGAAAAAAATGATCCAGCGCTTCCTGGAATTCGGCAATAAAAACCTTGTTGCCTCCGGTGTAAAAACTTCTGACCTCAGCAACCGGGAGATCCCGGTGACCATTGAAGGTGATATTGACCTTAGCAATTATATAATCACGGAAGACAAAGAAGTGTATGCAGGTATTGATTTTTTTCCGAAAGACCTGAGTGGCATTATTCCTGATAAGGACCGCCAGCAGGATTATGCGTTGCACTCTGCTTATGTTATGCAGGATGAAACTGAACTGGTATTACCCGCTGGTTATAAGGTAATATCACTTCCATCAGCTATCAGTGAAAAAACAGATGATTATGAAGTTACCGGTTCTTATACGTCCAAAGACAATAAAGTGATCTTTAAAAAGACATTGTCATTTAATACAGGGCGTATAAGGAAAGCTGATTTTGAGAACTGGAAAACGTTTGCAAATAAGCTGAAAGATTTTAATAGTAACCTGATACTCATTAAGAAGCCATAAAAGATTTGAAGCTCTTTAAATTACCTGGAAAATTGAACCACATAGCAACATAGGTACATAGGACTTCACATAGAATACAACTATGTGTGACTTTCTATTGTGTTCTATGTGCCTATGTGTTTCAAAAAAATAAATTTTTGAATAATGAACCTTGAAATATTATGAAGAAATTGTTCTCTATAGTTTTACTTTCAGTGATAACAATCAATGTTACAGCCCAGGGTGACGACGACACCTTCAGCCCATCCAAACTGGAAGACATTTCAAAGAATATGAAAGCAATCTGGAATGATGCTGATCCAGACTTCGCTGTAAGCGCCATACCGGAAAAATGGAAAGACGAAAGCGGCGTCATCATTGCACAAAAAACAAGATTCTCATTTGACAAAGATGCCAACAAGCTTGCCGTATATGAGATCACCCGCCGCCGCATCAAACTGAATGACCGGGATGCAGTGAATTCTTATTCATCCGTTTTTTTCCGCATTGGTTCCTCCAATGACGGAGCTGGCATTAAGGTCATCAAAGCAAACGGCACGGAGCAGGATGTATCGCTTCGCCATGCGATCTATGTGGAAGATAACAGTGATATCCCCTCTGCCTTTCAGCCTTATATCGGTAAAGCCAGAACTTACCTGGATAAAAGCAAAAGCAGGGTTACCTATTATAAAATTGCTGTTCCCGATCTTGATCCCGGTGATATTATTGACTATGGAACCATTTTTTATGATGACAACACCGTGAAGAAGATGAGTTTTATTGAATTTGACCCCATTTATTTTGTATGCACAAGAGAATACCCTGTTATTGCACAAAAATTTGAGATCGATACTGATGATAAATCATTTGTAAACTCCAAATCCACGATGGGCGCCCCGCTTTTCAAAGAAACAGGTAATGCCAATGTTGATTATAGCTGGGAAGACCGCAACCGGGAAAAACTGAAAGATACCCGATGGGTAAACAGTTTGTTAGAATTGCCTATGGTGAAATTCCAGATCGTTTTTTCAAAAGTGGAGAACCGTTCTGATCTTTTTATCGGCGATAAAGGTGAACTGAAACAAAACATCAGCCCGCAGGAACTGGCAAAAAAAATGAACCTCCTTTATAACAAACTGGATGGCTCCTATTATTATAACCTGGCTAAAGCTTACCTGAAGCAAATAGGCTATGCAGATCTGCGGGAAGAGGATTTTATCCAGAAAACATATTATATACTGCGGCACATGTCGCACTTCAGGGATGATGGGATCTCCAGTGAATTATTTGCTTCCTGTTTTACCCAATGCCTGGAGCTGCGGAAAATTCCTTATGACCTGATCGTCACCACGCCCTCTACACTTACCAAACCGGAGAATATTATTTTCAGAACAGAACCCGAATGGATGGTAAGGGTAAAAGGTAAATATGTTTTTAATGCCAGCATGTTTTCCAACCCCTATGACTTTAAAGAAGAATACCTGAACACGCCGGCTTATATCATTTCACTGGGAAAAAATCCAACGGTCACGCCTGTTACATTACCCGCCGGCAGTCCTGATGAAAATATTACAACCAATACTATCAGCGCCTCCATTGATACAAGTGGCAGGAAAATAACTGTGGTGAATCAAAAAGCAATAACCGGGCTTAGTAAACAATTTTATAATGTCCAGGCCCTTATATATACCAATGCCCTTGACGATGATTACCGAAGCTATGGCGGTGAAGATGATGTAAGAGGCGGCATGAAGGGTACTATGCTGGATAATTATGAAACCAAGCTCCGGGAAAGAAAGAAAGAAGATAAGGTTAACAAACTGGAGTACATGAAAAAGGCCCTGGGAGATGATTATGATAACATCACGGCCTATTCTGAATTTACACTGAATACGGACGGACGCACCTGGCGCAAACAGGAACTGAATTATACCAATAAATTTGAACTGGGTGATATGATAAAAATTGCCGGCGACAATTTATTGGTGTCTGTACCCGGTCTTATCGGCGAACAACTTTTTGTGGCGCAGGATGAAAGAATAAGAGAAGTAGATGCCTCCCTGGGTTTCCCCCGCAGCCTGAGAAACGTTATCAATTTTACCATCCCGGCAGGATATAAAGCAGTAGGCGTGCAAAACCTGAACATGAATATTGATAATGAAGCGGGCACTTTTGCCGTGCAGGCATCGGTAGAAGGCAACACGTTGAACATCCTGGTGAAGAAACTATATAAGCAAATGACTGTGAAAAAGGAAGACTGGGCCAAGCTGCTGCAGATGCTGGATGCGGCCTTTAATTTTTCGCAGAAGAAGATCTTGCTGAAGAAGATGTAATTTTTATTCCCTGTCATGCCCGGGCGGATCGGAGCATTTTTTTTAAAAAGGAAGTAATTCAAGAGGAAGCCGGATCCGCAAATTTTTCTTTATCAATCCTTTTTTTAATGTGCGGTAGCTGATTCGTTTGCCGGAAGAAGGAAACCTGTATGTCAGAAGACCCTGGTAAACGATCGTTTTCAATTGAACCGGTTGTCTTTCTTTTGGCAGGTACCATGCATATCTCACATTTTCCAGGCCGATGGCGGCCCGGGGTGATAATATTTAATCCCGATTGAAAATTTCATAAAAAATTGGCTGGCATAAAATTAAGCTGATTACCAATAGAATTTTAGGCCAGGGGTGTCGTAAATTACAGAGTTGTCGATACCAAATAAATATAAGGAGCATTAAGCAAGTGGCTTGTAATCCCTTGCAACATCTCAAGTCTTACTTTCTTATATTTGATCCGCTAATTAAAATCATTTCATGAACATTAATGGGAAAGCTTTTCGGACTATCTGGTTAAAACCAGATGATGAAAAAGTAATTCAGATTATAGACCAGCGTCATTTGCCTCACCAATTTATTATTGAAGAACTGGAAACCGTTGATCACATGGCTGCAGCAATTAAAGATATGCACGTAAGAGGCGCAGGATTAATTGGAGCTGCAGCGGGTTTTGGGATTTATTTAGCCACTCTTGAAGCACCAAAAAACGATTCTTTTGATCAATTTATTTTACTTGCGGCCGGGAAATTAAAATCTACCCGTCCAACCGCTGTAAACCTGGCATGGGCAGTAAACAAACAATTGAATGCTATACAAAATGGAAATACAATTCAGGAAAAAATAAACATCGCCTTTACCATTGCGAATGAAATTGCTAATGAAGATGCTGAACATTGCCGGCGCATTGGCGAACATGGATTGAAATTAATTGAAGAAATAAGTCAAAATAAAAACGGTGGCGCCGTAAATATCCTTACACACTGTAACGCAGGATGGCTGGCATTTGTAGATTATGGCACAGCAATCTCACCTGTATATGCCGCACATGACAAAGGTATTCATGTACATGTATGGGTAGATGAGACCCGTCCGAGAAATCAGGGATCAAGTTTAACTGCCTGGGAACTGGAACAACACGGAGTTCCATATACCGTCATCGCCGATAACACCGGAGGGCATCTGATGCAGCATGGTATGGTTGATATGGTAATCACAGGCTCAGACAGGACCACCTGCACAGGCGATGTAGCTAACAAAATCGGAACCTACCTGAAAGCCTTAGCTGCACATGACAACAACATACCTTTTTATGCAGCACTTCCCTCTTCTTCTATCGACTGGCAAATGGAAGATGGTCTGAAAGAAATAGTTATCGAAGAAAGAAATGGCGATGAAGTAAAATACATTGAAGGCCTTTGTGATGGTGAGATAAAAAAAGTGTTGCTCACGCCTGATAACAGCAAGGCTGCTAATTATGGATTTGATGTAACACCTGCAAGGCTGATCACAGGCATCATCACCGAAAGAGGCATTTGCAAGCCCAATAAAAAAAGCATCCTTGATTTGTTTCCTGAAAAAAGATAATATGGATGAAGGTTACATAAAATTCAACTGCAAATGGATTCCGTCGAATGATATTCCATTAAATAAAATTGCTGTATTAAATGTGTGGCGAGATATTATGTATAAAAAAGGACTGATTGGCGTGTATCCTGATGGCATTGGCTTTGGAAATATCAGCATGAGATGTAATGAAAAAACATTTTTGATATCGGGCACGGCTACCGGTGGATTAGCAACACTCAACGAATCACATTATTCACTGGTTACTGGTTATGATCTCAGCACAAACAGTGTAACTTGCAAAGGTCCAGTAAAAGCTTCTTCGGAATCACTTACACATGCGATGATATATGAATGTTCTGCAGCAACCCATGCAGTTATTCATATACACAATCTGAATTTATGGAACAGGCTCATCCATCAGGTTCCAACGAGCCGTGAAAAAATTCCCTACGGCACACCTGAAATGGCGCATGAAATAAAAAGACTGTTTGAAGAAACAGCATTAAATAAAGAAAAAATAATTGTGATGGGTGGGCATCCGGAAGGCATCATCAGTTTTGGAAAAGACCTTGAAGAAGCAGGAAGTATTTTGATAGACAAATTGTAAACTTTTTATGACAAAAATCGGAATCATTGGCGGCTCCGGATTGGAAGATCCGCAGATATTAAGTAATGTTCATGAAGAAGAAGTTTCCACCCCTTACGGCAAACCCACATCGGTATTAACACACGGGATTATCCATGAAAAAGAGGTCATATTGATTTCCCGCCATGGCAAACATCATCAGTACTCTCCCACCGAAGTTAATTACCGCGCCAATTTATACGCATTGAAAGAAGCCGGCGTAACTCATATTTTAGCCACCACAGCCTGTGGTAGTTTAAAAGAAGAAATTGGTCGCAGACATTTTGTAGTGTTGGATCAGTTTATTGATTTCACCAAACACAGGATCAACACATACGCTGACAAATTTGAAAGCGGTATAGTGCATGTGCCAATGGCTACGCCATTTGATGAAACATTGCGAAGATTATTTTTCACCGCAGCCACACAATTGAATTTCCCTGTTCATCCTAAAGGAACGGTTGTTACTATTGAAGGTCCCCGTTTCTCTACCAAAGCCGAATCAAAAATGTTTCAGCTCTGGGGTGCAGATGTTATTAATATGTCTGTGGCCACAGAAGCCGCTTTGGCCAACGAATTAAAAATACCTTATGCCGCCATTGCAATGAGCACCGATTATGACTGCTGGAAAGATGATGAAGCGCCTGTTTCCTGGGAAGAGATTTTAAAGATATTCAATCAGAATGCGGATAATGTAAAGAAGATATTGATAGATGTGATTGGGAGGATTGTGTAAAAGTTACCCCCATTTGACATTGCAGGAATGCTTTTATGTTACTCCGTTGTTGGTGTTCTGATCAGTTAGCTTTCAAATAAAGTTCTCTAAACACCAATATCGGCGTAATTCAAATCACCAAGACAAAGGGCGAACATACTACAGGGAGTTTGGCAAAATACGGGGGATTTAATCCGTGTTTCATCGTTTGGTTCATTATGCATCTTCATATCCATCTTGACATAAAAAATTTAACTGCAGAATATATCATCAACTTTTTATCTTTACTCAGCAGCGGTTTGCCAGTCTTGACGGAATACAGAACACCCGTACTTCGCCAGGCTCTGGCCGTTAGCTGGCATTTTATTAATCCATCGCAAAGCAAACTTATATGATAAAAGGAGCTTTGACATTTCTGATATTTTTGCCAATTTTACTTATGGCATAATCAAATAAGAACGTCACAGAAGATTTTCTCCAGTCCTTTGCTGATGCATTTAATGCCCATGATGTGAAAGCTATAATGTCCCATATGACTGATGACTGTGTGTTTGAAGCATCGGCAGGACCAGATGCTGACGGAGAAAAATATTCAGGGCAAGAACAAGTTAAGAAAGCCTTTGAAAACGTATTTGCCATGTTCCCGGATGCTCATTGGGGTAATACCAAACACTTCATTTCAGGAAACAGAGGTTTCTCCGAATGGATTTTTACAGGAACTAAAACAGATGGTACAAAGGTAGAAGTGACAGGTTGCGATATATTTACTTTCAAGAATGGTAAAATAGCCATTAAGAATTCTTATAGAAAGAATCGTCTGCCGGCAGGATAAGAAGAAAAACGCCGGCTAACAGCGTATTTAGTCTTCCTTAAAAACTATCCTCTCTCCTCCAATAAATTTTCCGATCCAAAAGGCCCTCTTCCTTTTTTTGAATCCATGTATTTATGAAATTCCCCGAGAATGTATTCCTGCAGATCATATTCAGAAGCGGATAATACAAATTTGTATTCAGGCCGGTGGTGAAGCATAAAATGATCCAGGTCTGCCCCGTCAAGTTCGGTTAGTTTCCTTACAAGAAGTTTGGTAAAGCGTTGATCAATGAATTTATTTCTCTCTTCTTCCAGTAATCTTTGTTTGAAACTCATCATGCTCCGGATTTTTCTTTTTTGAAAGGCCCTGATCAATTCATCAATATCCACCGTAAACCCGGTGATGCCGATCGAAGTAACTATACTGCCGAAAGAAGGTTTCCGGTAATTAAAAACTTTGGCATAATCAATCCTGTTCTGAATAGAATCAAGTTTGTAGTCCCTAGGTTTTATTCTTACTTCCTTTAAAACAGGAATGTCCACTCTTAATGAAATGTCGAATTGAGAATAGTTGATTATTTCAATTACGGGGAATTTAATCGTGGATTTACCCAGGTAGCTAAACCAGATAGAATCCTGTTCACTGACACTGATCTCATAATACCCTTTTTTATCAGTGGTTGTTCCTTTTCCTGAAGTGCTTAATACACTGGCAGCTTCAAGAGGAAAAATGCCGTTGCTTTCGTATATCGTTCCGGTTATTTTCAGTTGACCATTCGCTTCAATTGTTTTTAGAAGCAGGCTAAAACAAACCAGGGAAAATATTTGCAGTAGTCTTTTCACTGAGTAAAAAAATAACTCATCCAAGTAACAAAAGAAAATGCAAATGTTATTCTAAATATTACGAATCTTAGCCAATTTCCTTCTTGAGTCTCCGCAGAGACTCGAGAATATTCAGCATGAAGCCCTCTCACCATTCACTATTCACAATTTATCTATTATCTGTTCCCTATCCCCTTCCATCAAAAATATTGGTTATACCTCCCAACACACCACCGCCCTCTTCTTTGCGGTGCCAGGTACCGTATTCAACAATTCTTCCGGCCAACCGGCTGATGGGTAATGATTGGATCCATATTTTACCCGGTCCTTGTAGTTTGGCAAAGAATAATCCTTCTCCGCCAAACAAAGCATTTTTGATCCCTTTTACCATTTCAATATCGAATTGAATAGTTGGCATATACGCTACGAGGCAGCCTGTATCTACTTTTAATATTTCGCCCGCCTTCAGTTCTTTTTCTATGATAAACCCGCCTGCATGCAAAAAAGCCATACCATCTCCTTCTAATTTTTCCATGATAAAACCTTCACCGCCGAAAATGCCAACACCCAATTTCCTTTGAAAATGAATACCAACATGAACACCTTTCGCAGCACATAGAAAAGCATCTTTCTGTGCAATGATGGTTCCGCCCAGTTGCTGCATATCCATCGGGATGATTTTGCCGGTATAGGGCGCTGCAAAACTCACTTTCTTTTTTCCCTGTCCTGCATTGGTGAAAGCGGTCATAAACAAACTTTCACCCGTCAGCACTCTCTTACCTGCCGACATCAGTTTGCCCAAAAACCCGGTTGGTTGCTGCGCTGAGCCATCACCAAAAATGGTTTGCATCTGAATGCCGTCTTCCATCATCATCATGGCACCGCTTTCAGCAATGGCAGTTTCATTGGGGTCCAGTTCTATTTCCACAAACTGAAGTTCTTCTCCATAGATCTTATAGTCTACTTCATGATTTTTCCTTGTTGCTGTACTCATAGTTTTAAATTTTATTCAAAGTTATAATTGAGTTCAATACTATCAGCAAACAATCTTCAATCGGAGTCGAACCTTCCCCCCTCTCCACCTGTGGAGAGGGGTTGGGGGTGAGGGACTGAGGTTATTTGACCAATGGCAACAATTTAAATCCCGGAATTCCTTACTTTGCCTGTCCCGTCACTGGCGGGACCTTTCCTTCCAAAAACAAAATATTATGAAACAACGATTATTACTCCTTCTCCGCAGGATGCTGTACACAGCCTTTTTCATCGCCGCTGCAACTTTAGTAAATGGCCAGGCAAAACTGGTAGAAAAAGTAACCAAACAGGGAAACGAGATAGTTATCCCTTACGAAAAATATGTATTGCCCAACGGGCTTACCCTGGTTGTCCATGAAGACCACAGCGACCCTGTGGTGCATGTGGATATCACCTACCATGTTGGCTCGGCCCGGGAAGAGATCGGTAAATCCGGTTTTGCCCACTTCTTTGAACACATGATGTTCCAGGGCAGCGACCATGTGGGTGATGAACAGCATTTTAAAATAGTAACGGAAGCCGGTGGCACATTGAACGGAAGCACCAACCGGGACCGTACCAATTATTATGAAACCGTTCCCAATAACCAGTTGGAAAAAATGCTTTGGCTGGAAGCCGATCGTATGGGTTATTTGCTGGATGCTGTAACACAAAAGAAATTCGAAGTACAACGTTCTACGGTGAAAAATGAAAGAGGACAGAACTATGATAACCGTCCTTATGGTTTGGTTTCTGAGTTTGCTTCCAAAAATCTTTATCCTTATGGCCATCCTTATTCCTGGTTGACGATCGGTTATCTGGAAGACCTGAACCGGGTGGATGTGAACGATCTTAAAAATTTCTTTCTCCGCTGGTATGGACCCAACAATGCAACACTAACTGTGGGTGGTGATGTAAAACCCGCTGATGTAGTGAAGCTTACTGAAAAATACTTTGGCCCCATTCCACGCGGGCCGGAAGTAAACCCGGTGGTTGTTCCTCCTGCAGTATTGGAGCAGGATCGCTACGCTTCTTATACCGACAATTATGCAAGGGTGCCCCTGATGGCCGTGATATATCCTACCGTTCCTTTATACAACAAAGACATGGGAGCCCTTGCCTGCCTGGCACAGGTAATAGGGCAGGGAAAGAATTCTGTTCTTTACCAGCAGCTGGTAAAAAAACAATTTGCCCTGAGTGCCAACAGCAACAGCCAGTTATCAGAACTGGCGGGAGAATTCTTTTTTTCCTTTGTCCCCTTGCCGGGAAAATCACTGGCACAAATGGATTCATTGTATCGCAATGCACTGGACTCATTTGATAAAAGAGGTGTGACGGATGATGATATTGCCAAATTCAAAGGCGGTATTGAAGCACAACAGATAAATGGTTTACAGAGTGTGGCAGGAAAAGTATCACAGCTCGCAGCTTTCCAAACTTTCTCTGGCAATCCCAACAAGATCGCCGACCTGATAAAAATGTACAGCACCGTTACCAAAGAAGATGTGATGCGGGTTTATAACCAATATATCAAAGGCAAGCATGCCGTGTTTGTAAGTGTGCTGACCAAGGGACAGGATAAAGCGCTGACAGCAAAAGCTGATAATTATACAATTGATTCCAGCCGTTATGCTGCTCCCGATTATGGTTATATTGGTTTGAAGTATGCAAAAGCAAAAGATAATTTTGACCGCAGCAAGCTACCGGGCAATGGCCCCAACCCTTCTGTAAAAGTTCCCAAGTTCTGGAGAAAGGACCTGGCAGGTGCTGTTAAAGTGATCGGCACAGAAAGTAATGAGGTACCTGCTGTTACTGTTACGATAACCATTCCCGGGGGACAGGTACTCGAATCAAAAGATACGTCCAAAGCAGGTGTAGCCAGTTTCTTTGCTTCTATGATGAATGAGGATACTAAAAACTACACGGCCGAACAAATGGCTGTTGAGTTACAGAAATTAGGTAGCTCCATCAATGTCAGCAGCAATTTTGATGGCATTGTTTTTACTGTGCAGTCATTAAAGAAAAATTTAGACAAGACCTTTGCCCTGCTGGAAGAAAGGATGCTGAATCCTAAATTCACGGAAGATGCGTTCAAACGCATCCAGAAACAAACGCTTGAGAATTTTAAACAGGCCAAATCGCAACCGGCAGCCGTTGCCAGTGAAGTGATCGCTAAGATCAACTATGGCCCCAACAATATTCTGTCCATGAACGGGGATGGCACACCCAACACAGTAAAGAATCTTGGCCTCGCTGATATCCAGGGTTATTTCAGCAATAACTGGACCTCGAATGGTGCCAGGGTGGTTGTCGTAGGCGATGTGAAGCAGGAAGAAGTGTTACCGAAACTTTCTTTCTTCAGTAAGCTGCCCAATAAAAAGATCGTATTGCCGAAAGTGGATGCTACACCCAAAGCAGCAGATGAATCCAAGATCTTCCTGGTGGATATTCCGAAAGCGGCGCAAACAGAATTCCGGGTTGGCTATGCAACCGGTTTGAAATATGATGCCACCGGTGAATACTATAAAGCAGGCCTGATGAATTTTGCATTGGGTGGTGGTTTTAATGGCCGGGTAAATATAAACCTGCGGGAAGATAAGGGTTGGACCTATGGCGCCCGAACATCTTTCAGTAGTGATGAATACAGTGGAGAATTCGAATTCAGTTCCGGCATCCGGGCCGACGCAACCGACAGCGCCTTATCAGAAGTGGTAAAAGAACTGAAAGATTATGCTGTTAATGGTATTACCGATAATGAGTTGATGTTTATGAAAAGCGCCATTGGTCAGCGGGATGCGCTACGCTATGAAACCGGGATTCAAAAAGCCGGGTTCATTGGTAACATACTCCGGTATAATCTGCCGGCCAATTACACCCAACAGCAGGCCAACGTGCTGAAGGCAATTATGAAAAAAGATATTGATGCGCTGGCAAAACAATGGATCAACCCCGACAAGCTGAATATGCTGCTGGTAGGTGATAAAGCTAAAATATTACCCGGGCTGCAAAAGATGGGATATAAGATCATCGAACTGGATGCCGATGGGAAGCTGCTGGAAAAGAAGGCGTTTTAAGATCTGTTGATTCATTTATATTTAAACGCTGTCTTTTCGGGCAGCGTTTTTTATTTTCTTATAATTCGGTAGTGGGTTAGTTTCTGTGTTTCAGTGGCAAAGAATACAAGCCACTGAAGCTCTGAAACACAGAGTGAACGCCGGTCAAAATTTCAAACTGACCCACTACTCATAATTCATTTATGTGCATATCATCAACATTTATTTATAAATTTAGCTTCTGTAAACCAGGTGGTCAGAATTCAATTTTCCCGTTTCGGTAATGCGAATGTTAAATCAATAAATAAACCCATCATGAAATTATTCCTCTATGCTTTATTCATCTCCTCTGTTTTTTTGCAATGCTGTAAAACTGCCGACAAGAAAAGTGACAACCCTTTAACCGGTTCCTGGAATTTTATTGCCGACCAGGAAATTGACAGCGCCGGCAATGTAACCAGCCAGGATACCAGTGTAAACGGTTTATTGATCTATGCGCCTGATGGAAAAATGAGTGTTCAGCTTTTATGGAAAGGAACGAGGGCTCCCATCATCAATGACTCGATAATGAAGCAGGACGGGTCATCGCCCGGCCTTGGTTTGGGCTCTAACAGCTGGGATATTGAGCAGGCAAGAAAGATCATTGATACCTATGATGCTTATTTCGGAGTATATTCCATTGATAAGAATAAAAACGAGGTCACGCATACCATCAGCGGGAACCTGCGACCTGAAAAAGCCGGCTCATCCTATACCCGTTCCTTCCGGATCAATGGGGATAGCTTGTTTTTAAGAAGCACTTATAAAAATATGAGATGGCAAACTACCTGGTTGAAGAACAAAACCAAATGACCGGTGTTCATAGGAAAATTACCTGAACAAATTCATCAATAAACAATCACTTTCCCTGTTCTCACTTTTAGATTGTTGCCGGCAAGCCGAAGCAGGTAGAGCCCTGCTGGCAGCCGGATGGCAGGTAATTGTATGGCCCCTCCATTCTCAATAACATGCCGTTGTAATACCCGGCCATTTACATCTATCACCTGTAATTCACCCGATTGCTGATCGTTGATGATGACAGTAAATGATTCTGTTTGCCGCACCGGGTTGGGATATACAAAGAGCCGGTTCTCTTCCGCAAAATATAATGTGGCGATATCAGAGCAGATCTCAGCGCCGCTGACAGTTTTCAAACAGGCACGGTACTGGTTAAGCCCGGTGATTAGACCGGGATCAGAGAATGTATAAGACAATGCATTAGGATTGGTTACTGTTTGCAATGTGGAAGTATCCTTACCAACTATCTTCTGCACGGTAATTTTATTGATATTGTATAAAGAGCCCAGTTCCAGGTTCAGCCGCCCGGTTTTATTTATCTTATCAGCATACCATGATTTGAAATAACACTGCACACCCTGTGTGGAATAATTGGTGCCAAAACTTTTCACCCCTTCCCATCCTCCGATCACCGGCGCCACGGCATAATGCAAAGGGCTGTTGCTGTTTTTTTGCAGCACGATGGCCGTGTCAGTTATGGTTTGCAATGCTTCCATGTATTTGCTGCCGAGTTTATACAGGTTATATTGCGAAGCAGCCGGCACACGTGGCCAGAGAAGCATAAAAGAATCAGGACAATTAAACCCGGTTGAAAGCGTCAACCGCTTTGAGATAACAACCGTATCCGTTGTATAATCATTGCCGGCTGAAGTTATTTTTAGTAAAGCTTTGGAATAAACAGTTGGGGCAACCCATTTATAAAATCCCACAGAAAGATCAGCCGCTGCATTGATGACTTGCCAACTGCTTCCATTATCTGTACTGTACTGCAATATTCCTGTGGTAGCCGGTAAAGTAGATTGCCAGCGCAAAACATTTTGTTCGCCGGCCAGCACGGGGTCATTTTGCCGGGGATAATTCCATTCGAAATTGTTGGCCGCATCCAGTTGCCAGGCAATATGAAATGATTGCGAAGTAGTGGCGAGGGCAAATCCTCTTACTTTGATAATATAACTACCTGCTGGTGGATTGTCAAGGGTTATTTGCTCCACCGTATTTAATCCATCTCTTTTTCTTAGGGCAGGTAATAATAAGGAATCGCGGTGCGGAAAATTGCTAAGCACCCATGGCTGCCATGTTTGTGAAGTAAGCGGGTAAAATAATTCCAGGTCAATATCATTGACTAATGCCTTCGGTACATTTACAGTTGCAGGCGGATCGATCCAGGCCATCGTTATTATTAATTCCCCTGTATTCGCCGGCACAATCAAATTATAAGTTAGTTCCTGTGCGGGTAATACGGAACCTGAAATATAATTACCGTTTAATAAAGTCTGCATGGCCCTGAATCCATTTACCGAACCAAAACCCGATTGAAAATCAACTTTGGCAGGGCCCACATCATTGGCGCTGTTGATGAGGATGGCTTTTATTAAAGCAGATGAAGGAAGATTGCCGCCATTATTTAATTTAAAGGCCTGCTGCAGGGATGCAGCAACGCCGCTTACTATGGCAGCTGCGCCGGAACTGCCATCTTCTCCCTGTGCCACCAGTTCCGGTTTTACCCTGCCATCATAAGCCGGGCCTTTTGAACTGAGTGATGGAATAACATAAAAAGAATCGGTGGCGCCAACTGTCAGTATATTTTTTGCCATCTTAAATTGCCCGGTAAGATTGGCAAACCCGCCGATACCATTATAGGTTCCTGAAGTGGATGCCGATTGCCCCGAATTGCCGGAGGAAAATACATGCAACTGGGATGGGTTATTTGCAACCTGCAGGTCATAAGCCACCGCTTCGGGGCCATAATAATTTTCTATGCCGGTACCATAGGAATGGTTTTGCACCGTAACGCCATATTGCTGAAAAAAACTACTTGCATCAGGTAATAAATTGGAAAAGGAAGAAGAAACAATCTTACTCCCCCAGGCAGCAGCTTTCGTTGCGTACCATGTGTTGCCGGCACCTGCCGCAATGGTTGCCATAATGGAAGCATGGCTGTTACTTCCCGGCGTGGCAACAGGGTTAATGAAAACCCTTCCTTTAAAATCAATATCGGCCGTATCGAATGTATTTTCTTTTATACCGATGGCAATATCATTTCCATTGTATGCAGGAAAAACTGCCTGCATCCTGTTCACAGCGTTGGTTTGGTTCTCAATTGTACCGGTAAAAAGTTCCGGTAAAGCAGGACGGGTTCTGTCAATAAATACAACATGGTCCCATGATGATATCCGGCTGACATACTTCAATGGAGTGTAAATGATAAAAGTATTAGTGGGTTCATATAACGATATAACCTTTATCTCTTTCAAGGCCATCAATGAATCAAGAAACAGTTTAGCTTCTTTTGTCATCAGCATCAATGTTACCTTTGCCCTGGCCGGGGCTTTTAATAAGAGTTCTGTTACACCCGGAGAATATTTTTCCGGGTATTTCTGAGGGGGTTGTTGACCGTACCCTGACGGAGAATTAAGAATAAGGGCGGACAAGACATATATCCGGGCAATTAGTCGCCATTGATTTACCAGGTTGGACAGTATTTTCACTTGAAGTGATTATCCTTCAAAAATATTGAAATAAAGACAGCTGTTAACTTTATCAGCCCCCGAAATCGTATAAATACCCATTACAGGAATTAAGAGAATACTCATAAAATAAAATTTTTGCCCTTTTTTAATTCAAATCAAAAAAATCATATACCTTTTGCTCACAAATTTTACCATAAATATTTAACCCCAAAAACACATTAACATGAAACAAATAACCCGGTTTTTAATTCTCTCTCTCATGACTGGACTTATCCTTACGTCATGTAAAAAAGCAATGAAAGAAACTGCACCCGAAGAAATTTCTGATGCTACGCTGGCAAAAATCCAAAATCATGGATTTGGCATCTCCAATGTTCAGAAAACAGAAGAAGGATACCTTGTTGAAGGAGATATTATCCTGACTGAGGAATTTCTGAATTCAGTTCCGGGTGGCAATCTCCTACGCATTGCAGACAACGAACAGTACCGTACCACAAATCTTGTAACCGGTTTGCCAAGGAATATTACCATAAGCAGCAGTGGTAGTGTAAATGCAAATGTTTCTGCCGGAATTAATGCGGCTATTGCCCGTTATAATGCGGAAAATCTTCAGATAACTATGACAAGAGTTTCAAGTGGCGGAAATATCAATATCAGAATAGTTAATGGCGGGAATTATATCGCTTCAGCTGGTTTTCCCAGCGGAGGCAATCCCTATAATACAGTAAAATTCAATAAGCAATACCAGAATTACAGCCTCAATTTTGTGACAACTGTTATTGCACACGAAGTAGGTCATTGCATCGGGTTCCGCCATACAGATTATATGGATAGAAGTTTTAGCTGTGGTGGTTCTCCTGTTAATGAAGGGGCTTCTACCGTAGGCGCCATACATATTCCCGGAACAGCAACCGGACCTGATGCTGCAAGCTGGATGCTTTCCTGCCTGAGCGCAACAACTAACCGGCCATTCAACAATAATGATAAAGTTGCTCTGAACTACCTGTATTAAAATAAATACTTCGCATGTAAAAACTCCGGCATTTCACCGGAGTTTTTTTGCATATAAAACGATTTTTTGAAATGACTTGTGACCGGCTTAAAAATTTTACTTAGGTTTATTCTTTACTTTTATCCTCCTGCATTTTATTCGATACAATTTAAATGCATTCTATCAATGGAACCCCTGATTGTAAAAAGCATTATCACGATCAATGCCCCGGCTTCAAAAGTCTGGGATGCATTGGTAAATCCTGAACAGACAAAAAAATATATGTTTGGCTGCGAAACCGTTTCTGACTGGCAACCGGGAAGCCCTTTATTATGGAAAGGCAGTTATGAAGGACAGGAAATGGTTTTTGTAAAGGGCATTGTTTCAGTAATACAACCGCCAACACTTTTAAAATACACGGTAATAGACCCGAACGCAATGATGGAAGATATTCCTGAAAACTACCTGAACGTTACTTACCAACTGGAAGAGCAGGAAGGGAAAACGACACTCACGGTATTGCAGGACGGTTTTGAAACAGCCGCCGATGGTGAAAAAAGATACCAGGATACATATAATAACGGCGAAGGCTGGAACCCTATCCTCGTTGAAATAAAAAAATTAGTGGAAGCAGAATAAAAACCCTCCTGCATTACGATTCTCCGGTGCTATTACAGTTTGAATTTTATAATGCAACATCATCTTCACGGAGTATTGTCATGCCGTTACTTCGTTCCTCACCACAGACTGCGGAGGAATCTGAAAGATTACAGCAGTCAGCAATTTCCAGTCTTAGAGATCCCTTCCCGAATCGAGTTCGGGACAAGCTGTACTTCGGGATCATTACGTTCGGGATGACAAACATTTCGAGCTGCATGACAAGACTCCGAATACTGAAGACTTAACCAGGACAGTACCAATTAATCTTTACTTTTGCCTGCCCGAACCCTAAGGGGGCGGGTCCACTTTCATTCATGACACAGGCAAACAATAAGATCATCATCATTGCTGCCCCTTCCGGCGCTGGTAAAACTTCGGTGACCCGGCATTTGCTGAAGGCATTGCCGGAACAATTAGCTTTTTCCGTTTCCTGCGCCACCCGCCCGCCCCGCAATAATGAAAAAGATGGGGTGGATTATTATTTTATATCTGTGGATGCGTTTAAAAATAAAATTCAGCACGAAGAATTTGCAGAATGGGAAATGGTGTATGCCGGTAAATACTATGGCACGTTAAAAAGTGAATTGCGGCGGATATGGAAACTACATAAAGCCCCGCTGCTGGATGTGGATGTAAAAGGCGGCATTCATATACAGCAGATATATCCCGAAAACTCGCTGTCGCTATTTATTGAACCGCCGTCCCTGGAAGAACTCAGGCGCCGGCTGGAAGCAAGAGGCACGGAAACACCCGAATCACTGCAGGCAAGGATCAATAAAGCATCTTATGAGCTTTCTTTAAAAAATAAATTTGACCGCATCATCATCAACGATAAACTTGAGAGGGCCTGCAAAGAAGCGGAGGAAGCGGTTCTGTCTTTTATTGGCTCCCCCTGGTGAATGGTCAATTGTGAATGGTGTTTCACTATGTCTCATCACTCAAGCCTTACTTCACCAAACTCTGAAATTAGAAAAAGAGTTGTAAGCCGGAACCCTTCATAGTAAACTCCTTATTCTTCCGAATCCCATTCACCATTCACCATTGACCATTGACCATTCACCATTGACCATTCACTACCTTTACCTTATGATCGACTGGAAGACGATAGTGTTCTTTATCCTCACCCTTGCCCTGATGGGGTTTTTTGCCGGTATTGAAATGGCATTTTACAGCGCCAACCGCCTTTCCATAGAAATTAAAAAGAAACAGGGTAGCACTTCCACGCTGATCCTTTCCCGGTTCTTCCATTTACCTGCCCGGTTTCTCGGCACGACCCTTATTGGTTATACGATCTTCCTGGTGTTCCTGGGTTTGCAGTTTAGTCATGTGATGCATCCTATCTGGAATTATCTGCATATCGGTTCTGAACTTCTACGCATATTGCTGGAGATCACCCTTACAACCCTGATCGTACTGGTGTTCGCAGAATTTATTCCCCGTGCCTGGTTCAGGGCCAAAAGTAATACCCTGCTGAACCGTCTGGCGCTGGTCACTGATTTTTTTTACCAGATGTTTTATCCCATTGCTTCCGGGCTTATTGATCTTTCGGAATGGATCCTGAAATATATATTCAATATCCGGTTTGATAAAAACAAAGAGCCTTTCCTGCGCAGCGATCTGAAACACCTGTTTCAGCCGCGGGAGGATGATGAACGGCAGGAACGCAACACACAACTGATGGAGAATGCACAGGAGTTGCCAAAAGTGAAGATCAGGCAATGCCTGGTGCCGCGGAAAGAAATAATAGGTGTTGACTTTCTCTCCACGATGGTCGACGTGAAGAAAAAATTTGTGGAAACCAAACTCAGTAAGCTGGTCGTGTTTGAAAATAATATTGATCATATCAAAGGCTATATTCACCAGCTGGATCTTTTTAAGAACCCGGTCTCCATTTCTGCTGTTTTACTTCCCATCCCCGCTGTTCCCGAAAGTATGAGTGCGGCGGACCTCATCAGTAAATTCACCCGGGAACGAAAAAGTATTGCGTGGGTGGTGGATGAGTTTGGCGGCACGGCCGGCATCATTACCATGGAAGATGTACTGGAAGAACTGTTCGGCGAGATACAGGATGAATACGATACCGAAGAGTTTGTTGAAAAACAACTGGCGGAAAATGAATATATTTTTTCCGGCCGCCTGGAACTGGATTACCTGGAAGAAAAATATGATTTTGATTTTGGCGATGATGAATCCGAAACCCTCTCAGGTTATATCATTAATTACCACGAAACCATTCCTGGTCAGAAAGAAAGGATCATCATTGATGATTACGAGTTTGACATCATGAATGTAAGTGATACGAGGATTGAAATGGTAAAGATGAAGAAGTTGAAGTAGAGAAGCCTTTAGCTGTTAGCCAGACCCTCCTTTGTAGTAAACTCCTTATTCTTTCGGAATCCCTTTCACCATTCACTATTCACCATTCACCTCCTTATCTTTGTCCTCTTCTAAAACACATAATGGCATTATTTGATTTTTTTAATAAGCGGAAGAACGATAAAAAGGCAGAAATGTCTTTCATTGACCACCTGGAAGATCTGCGCTGGCATGTCATCCGGTCGGTGATTGCGATATTGATCGGGGCTGTCGTGGTTTTTATTTATGCCCGGGATATTGTTGACAAGGTTTTATTTGCCCCGGCAGATAACAGTTTTGTTACCTATAAATGGCTTTGTGACCTGAGCCATTCCCTGGGATTGGGTAATGCCATTTGCCTGGCCGGAGTAGATGCAAAGTTTCAAAGCAATACCATGACCGGGCAATTCATCTCCACCTTTACCATTGCATTTATCGGAGGATTTATTGTTGCCTTTCCATATGTTTTCTGGGAGTTCTGGAAATTTGTACGGCCTGCTCTTTCTCAAAAAGAGTTGAAAAAAACAAGAGGCGTTATATTCTGGGTCTCACTACTTTTTTTTACCGGTGTACTATTTGGCTATTACATTCTTACCCCTTTTATGGTTAATTTTTATTTCTCTTATACCCTGAGTGATAAAATAGTAAACCTTCCCAATTTTTCAGACTATATCGAAAACCTGATTTACACCACCGTTGGTATTGGTGTATTATTTCAAATGCCATTGCTGGTCATGGTGCTGGCAAGGGTTGGCTTTATAACGGCAAAATTTTTGAAAAAATACCGGCGCCATGCTTTTATCATCATATTAATTGCGGCCGCTATTATCACGCCTTCCACGGACCCGTTCAGCCTTACCATTGTAACCATCCCCCTCTACCTCTTATTTGAAGCCAGTATCATCATTGCTTCCCGGATCAACAAAAGACAGGCAAAAGAAGAGAAAGAATGGAGTTAATTGAGTCAGGAGTCGTTAGTCGGGAGTTAGGAGTCCGGAGTTTCTTAACTTTGGGATGTTCTTTTTGGCTAACGACTCAAGACTCTGAACTCTAAACACTGAACTATTTATGCATTCTCCATTTAACCTCAGCAAGCCCATTGCAGTTGGCAGCGACCATGCAGGATTTGATTATAAAGAAGACCTGATCTCTTTTTTGGAAGGAAGGGGCCTTTCATTTAAAGACTTTGGTACCAACAGCAAAGAGGCTGTGGATTATCCCGACTTTGCCCATCCCGTTGCAAGCGCAGTGGAAGATGGCGAGGCGGCTTTTGGTATATTAATATGCGGCAGCGCCAATGGTGTAGCCATCACTGCCAATAAACACCAGGGCATCCGGGCTGCTATCTGCTGGGGTGAAGAACTGGCCCAACTGGCCCGTGCACATAATGATGCCAATATTATCTGCATCCCGGCAAGATTTGTACGGGAAGGCGACGTAGAAAAAATGGTGGGCATATTTATGACCACCGATTTTGAAGGCGGCCGCCACCTGCGCCGGGTTGAAAAGATTGCCTGCGCTTAAAAAATAATATCAGCCAACGTATTTGTAACCTCCCGGTAAAATGAGAGGTTTTTTTTATGCCTGTTAAACCACAGGCAACTGCTAAAGTCTATTACCCGTTGCCAGATATAAGAGAAACGAAATTCTTCCTCCCTGAAAACTTTGATCCATGCCTTTCCTTATAAAAACAAATCCCACCCCGATACTTCGGGGCGGGATTCATTTTTTTCCCGGCCTCTTAGGAAGATTACCATCCCAGCACCCAGGCAAATATCAACGGGGCAACAATGGTTGCATCACTTTCAACAATAAACTTCGGCGTTTTAATATCTAATTTCCCCCAGGTAATTTTTTCATTGGGCACAGCGCCGGAATAAGAACCATAAGAAGTAGTTGAATCACTGATCTGGCAGAAATAACCCCAGAATGGTATATCATGCATTTCAAGGTCCTGGTACATCATAGGCACCACGCAGATAGGAAAATCTCCTGCAATACCGCCACCAATTTGAAAAAATCCCACTCCCTTTCCACTGCAATTATTTTTATACCAGTCGGCCAGCCACACCATATACTCTATACCATTTTTTACCGTTCCTGCATTAAGTTCTCCTTTAATAACATAACTGGCAAAAATATTCCCGGTTGTACTGTCTTCCCATCCCGGAACAACGATGGGAATATTTTTTTCTGCGGCAGCAACGATCCAGCTATCCTTCGGATCAATTTGATAATTCCCCTTCAGATCCCCGCTTAAAACCGTCTTGTATAAAAATTCATGCGGGAAATACCGTTCGCCTTTTGCTTCCGCTTCCTTCCAGTGCCTGAACAAAAGTTTTTGCAGGGGGCGGAAGGCTTCTTCTTCCGGAATGCAGGTATCGGTTACCCGGTTATAATGATTTTCCAGGAGATCCCATTCATCCTGTGGCGTCAGATCACGGTAGTTAGGGATCCTTTTATAATGCGAATGTGCCAGGAGGTTCATCACGTCTTCTTCAAGATTAGCGCCTGTACAACTGATGATATCCACTTTTCCCTGCCGTATCATTTCAGCCAGGGAAATACCAAGTTCACCGGTACTCATCGCCCCGGCCAGCGTGACCATCATTTTACCCCCTTCATTCAAATGTGTTTCATATCCTTTGGCAGCATCCATCAGTGCGGCGGCATTAAAATGGAGAAAATGCTGTTCGATAAATTGCGAAACGGGTCCTTTTTTCATATAGAAAATTTTGATCCGCTTTCCAATCATCCGCCGACCGGCGGAAGTAGCGGTGTGTCCGCAAAAATACATGTTTGAATAATTAATACTCCGATAATCATTCATTATTGTAAGCCAACGGAAATATTACTATTCATGCCGGATACCCGAAAAGTAATGGAAAATAAAAAGCTTTGTACTGCTTGTTGCAATACAAAGCTTCTGCGGTTAAAATATCCTGCAATTTATTTCGTCAGCTTTTCTATATCTGTAAAATTACCGGCAGAGCTGACTCTGACTTTGTACTTTTGTTATTTAATTCTGCCTTTAACATGTAAGACGTGCCATCGCTGTTGGTAATTTCTCTTACCTCCTGCACTTCAGCCATGGGAAATTTTTTGTCGACTGCTTTCATTACCGTGAGAGGCAACTGGTCATAAAAAATATCCCTGATGCATCCGGCCAGTTCATTGTCTTCGTTAAAATAAGCAATAACACGGTGACCTGCCAGTACGAAAGTGGCTTTCTGATAATTGTCCTGCTGGCTCCAGCTTACATTCCCGGCGCCGGCAAATTCCTGCTTAAATACTTCCTCCACTCCGGGGTCCGGCCGGGTAATTTTATTTGCAAAGGAAGTTGATGAGGCTACTGCCAGCAGCAGCAACAGTGATACAAAGATTTTTTTCATGGCTTTAGGTTTAATGATTAATGATTTTCATTTAAGGCGATTCAAATATATAGTGTGCTACAGCACAAGTCAAGTGAATTGTGTCCAAAGGACTCCCTCGGAGATTTGCGGTGGCTGATGTTAAAGAGAGTTAACGATTCATAATAACTTTGAAAAAGAACCAAGAACCAAAAAAAGAAAGAAAAAATTCAAATGTATCCGATCACTAATTTGAGATTTGTATTTTTTTTGTGACTTGTTTCTTATGATTTGAGATTTTTCTTGTGAACTGAAGGAATGATTATCTTTCCTGTCCAAATTTTTTTCATGGCAACACATCGTCTTGGCCGATCCGATTTTGGTGATCCAAAAAATGCTGGCAACCTGATGAGTATTGAAGAAGCTCATGCTTTATTAAATGAATGGGTGCCTAATGAACGATTACGTCTTCACATGAAACAGGTGGCTGCAGTTATGAAAGCATGGTCTGTTGAAAAAGAAGGCGCTGACGGGAAAACGGCAATGAAATGGGAATTGGCCGGGCTGCTCCATGATGCTGATTGGGAAAAATATCCTGACGACCACTGCCGCATCATTATTGAAGAATTGGAACGAAGAGAAATTGACCCGGATGTCATTCATTGCATTGCCAGTCACGGGCCGGGTTATTTTGGGGTAGAGCCGGTCAGCAACATGGACAAAATGATCTATGCCATTGATGAATTATCGGGGTTTATTCATGCAGCTTCCCTGATCCGCCCTGCAGGTTATGAGGGGTTGGAAGTAAAGAGTATTTTGAAAAAATTAAAAACTCCCTCTTTTGCCGCCCAGGTAAGCAGGGACGATATAGCCGATGCCCTTGCCAGGATTGAGATTCCGCAGGAAACCCTTATCCGGTTCATCATTGACCGTCAAAAGGATATATCGTAAAAATCCCCAGCAAAAAAACATTAGCTTTTTTTTAAACCCCGGCCTTTAAACCCGGTCACAAAGCCTGTTGAGTGTTTCTGCCCCTTCGTAAAGAACATTTAGTCACCAAAAAAAATCATCATTATGAGGAAGCTTTACGCTTTACTTACCGGGTTTGTATTCAGCCTTGTCAGTATCAGCAGCGCCAATGCCAGAAATGTTACTCCCGACGTAGCCAATTTCACTTTTACCGTTAATGCTCCCAACAACAATGTTTTCTTTACCAACACTTCCACGATCGGGAGTGAGCCGGGGCCACGCAAGGCCTTCTGGAATTTTGGAGATGGCGTCATTCAAATGACAGGTGCATTGGACAATACACAGCACCATTACCAGGTGGCGGGCACTTATAATGTTTGCCTTAAAATTTACAGGTATCGACCAAATATCGGCGATTCTGTTTTAACGGCATATGTATGCAAAACACTGGTAATCCAGACTGCTTGTAACGCTGAATTTGTAACGCTTAATGTAGCAGCGAATCCACTATTGAAATATTTTGTTGCTCAGCCAATGCATAACCAGAATAAGAAGCCGGTGAAAGTTTGCTGGCAGTTTGGTGATGGAAGAGATACCTGCATTAATTATACAACAACTTACACCGGGGTTTATGGAGTCAGTCATTTGTATGCTCAACCCGGTAATTATAATGTATGTGTAAATATTCTTTATGCTGGGGGTTGCCAGGCACATAAATGTAAACCGGTACAAGTAATTGCGCCTGACAGTTGCCGGGCAGATTTTCAAAGATTGCCTGTAGCCACCGGCGCCAATCCTTTGCAGGCCATATTTAAGGCCCTGCCATGGCATAATAATAACAAGAAGCCTGTCAGGATCTGCTGGGAATTCGGTGATGGCAGGGATACCTGTATCCAGTATTCCAATACTTTCTCCGGGCCTTATTTAGTAAATCATATATATGCCAGTGCCGGTTCATATGAAGTGTGTGTAAAAATTCTTTACCAGGGTGGATGCGAAGCCAGGAAATGCAAACCCATACAAGTAGGAAGACCGGATAGCTGTAAAGCGGATTTTGTAAGACTTCCGGTAACGCCGACCAATAATCCTCTCACTGTTGTTTATAAAGCCTTGCCATGGCACAATAACAATAAAAAACCTGCAAGGATCTGCTGGGAATTCGGTGATGGCAGGGATACCTGTATCAATTACTCTAATACTTATACCGGTCAATATGCTGTTACTCATACTTACCAGCATCCGGGACTGTATGAAGTATGCTTAAAGATCCGGTACGTTGGTGGTTGTGAAGTCAGGAAATGCAAACCCATCCAGGTTGGAAGACCGGATACCTGTCGTGCAGATTTTGAGAGAATTCCATCTCCAAACAACAATCCTTTACAGGCTTACTTCAGGGCTTTGCCACAGCACAATAATAACCGGAAGCCGGCTCGTATCTGCTGGGAGTTTGGTGATAACAGGGATACCTGTATCAATTATCCTCAAAACTACAGCGGCCAGTATGTTGTATCTCATCGTTACGATCATCCCGGGCAATATGAGGTATGTATAAAGATCCTGTACTATGGTGGTTGCGAAGCCAGGAAATGTAAACATATACAGGTTGGTGAGCGACCTGATAGTTGCCGTGCAAACTTTGAAAGACTTCCATCAACTGCTAATAACCCGTTAAGAGCATATTTCCGTGCATTACCCTGGCATAATAATAATAAAAAGCCACAAAAGATATGCTGGGAATTTGGTGATGGCCAGGATACCTGTATTAATTACACAGCAAGCTACACAGGACAGTATGTGGTTGCACATAATTACCAGCACAGAGGCTTGTATGAAGTATGTGTGAAGATCCAATACTTTGGCGGTTGTGAAGCAAGGAAATGTCACCCGGTGCAGATCGGAACGCCAGATAGTTGCAGCGCAGATTTTGAAAGAGGACCTATACCGGGTACTACGCCGTTGACTGTTGGGTTAAAGGCATTGCCATGGAATAATCACAACCGTAAACCTTCCCGTGTCTGCTGGCAATTTGGTGATGGCAGGGATACCTGTATCAATTATCCTGAAAATTATACAGGACTATATAATGTAGTACATACCTATCCTCATCCCGGGCAATATGAAGTTTGTGTAAAGATCTTCTATTACGGTGGTTGTGAAGCCAGGAAGTGTAAACAAATAATTGTTCCGAATCCTGTCTGTCTTGCCAATTTTGAAAGAATTCCATCGCCAAACGCCAATCCTTTAAGGGCTTATTTCCGGGCTCTACCCTGGCATGTCAATAATATGAAGCCGGCAAGGATCTGCTGGGAATTTGGTGATGGCCAGGATACTTGTATTAATTATACGGCAAGCTATACAGGACAGTATGTGGTTGCTCATAATTATCAGCACAGGGGATTGTACGAAGTATGTGTGAAGATCCAATACTTTGGCGGCTGTGAAGCAAGGAAGTGCAAACCGGTACAGATCGGAGAGCCGGATAGTTGCAGCGCAGATTTTGAAAGAGGACCTATACCGGGTACTACGCCGTTGACTGTTGGGTTAAAGGCATTGCCATGGAATAATCACAATCGCAAACCTTCCCGTGTATGCTGGGAATTTGGGGATGGCAGGGACACTTGCATTAACTATCCTGAAAATTATACAGGACTTTATAATATTGTTCATACCTATCCTCATCCCGGGCAATATGAAGTATGTGTTAAGATCCGGTACTATGGTGGTTGCGAAGCAAGAAAATGCAAACCGATAGTTGTTCCACATCCTCAATCCGGTTGTACTGTGAATTTATTTGAGATCACACCGTCCATAACCAGCCTGGTTCGTGGGTTCCTGGCTATTCCATCATCTACTCCACCGAGGAGGCCTGTACGTGTCTGCTGGTATTTTGGTGATGGACAGGATACCTGTATCATGGTTGATACGCTGCAACCGCATCCTAATTTTACCATTAGCCATACTTACCCCGGTCCCGGCACTTACCATGCCTGTGTAAGTGTATTGTTCCAGGGCGGCTGCCTGGCCTATAGTTGTAAGGAAGTGGTTATTCTCGCAAACCCAAGAGTTTGTGGCGGATATATGACCGATTCCCTGATCGGCCCAAGAACCTTTAAATTCAAAGGCTTCAGCATTCATGCACCGAATGACCAGGTCTTAGGTTACCATTGGACATTTGGTGACGGGACCAGTGCAAATGGGCAGACGGTCACACATACATATAACCAGGCTGGCAATTACCAGGTATGCCTGATCATTAATACCCGGTTGGGTTGCGAAACTAGAATATGTAGACCACTGCATGTGGCGGGCAATAATCAACCAGCATTATATTTATCACCTAACCCGGTAATTAATGTATTGCATGTTAATTTTCTTTCAACGCGTACAGAACAGGTAAACATCAAGATACTGAATGCAATGGGCAACCAGGTAAGAACCTATGTTCGCAATGTAACCGTAGGACCGAATACATGGACTCATGACCTCAGTAATTTGTTACCGGGGGTTTATTCGTACATAGTACAATCACCCAACCAATTGGCAAGCGCCATATTTATAAAATTGTAGATAACGATTTCTTACGTCAGGGCTAACACACAAAAAGCCGTCTCTTCATTGAGGCGGCTTTTGCATTATGGTCAGAAAAATTATTTATTGCCTGTCAAATACTTTTTACTGATCTCATCATACAACTTCAACAACTCATTCGCTTTCCCATTATCATCAAAAATTTTTGCCCAGGTGCTGAGCGGCTCCCAGATGCAGGTGCCTTTTCCTTTTCCTTTTCCTGCAGGTAATTCAAAAGCTATTTTATTCACTTCTTCTTTTTTGTGAGAATATTCCACCACGATCACATCTTTACCATAACGACGTACCAGGTCATTCAGATTATCCCGCAGATCATCCAGCGTGCCGTGCCATTTAGGGTAATAGGATTCGCCGATCACATCAAAATAAACGCCTCGGGCAAGCATGTTGTCAATAAAGAAAACAGATTCATCATTTTGTCCCCCCAGCGCCACATGCAGCATCATGCTGATGGATGGGTCAACGGATCTTGTGGCTGCAGTTCCGGCGTTGATCAATTGCGCCAGGCCATCAAAATTGCTGACATTCCCTTCCGGCCAGATGATGCCATGATTTATTTCGTTGCCTATCTGCACCATTTCAGGCGTTGTTCCCTGTTCTTTTAATTGCTGAATCACATCCTTTGTATAATCGTACACCGTTTTCTTCAATTCTTCAAACGATAAACCTCTCCAGGCAGCCGGTTTGTATTGTTTCCCGGGGTCGGCCCAATAATCACTGTAATGAAAATCCAACAATAGTTTCATGCCGGCCTCTTTCACTCTTTTTGCCATCTTCTTTGTATTGGCCAGGTCACAAAAACCTTTTCCGGGAGAATAACCGCTGTCTCTTGCCGGATCATTAAAAATGCGCAACCTTACATAATTAAATCCATGGTCTTTCAATATCTGTATTGCATCTTTTTCAACCCCGTTATCAGAGAACTTCATACCTCTTGCTTCTAATTCGGGTAAAAAAGAAATATCAGCCCCCAGCATTTTGTCAACTGGATGCTGGATGCTGGATGCTGGATGCTGGTATTTCTTATCGATAGTGATTGTTGCAACGCTTTCGGGTGAGATGGTTTGAATATCTGTTCCCCCGCTCCAAAGCCCTGTTGCCTTTGCTTCGAATTTTATCATACCGGGTTTTGTGCCAGATTGAATGATCACCTGGCATTTACCATTGAATAAACTTCTTTGCCATGCGCCATCAGTGCATTTATCTGGTTCATGACTGCTCGGGTCGCCATTACCCACGCCAATTATTTTTCCATCCCCTTCGATTTTAAATTGGATCTTATTATCCGCATCGGGTATTTCACGGCCTTCCCGGTCCACCACACTTATATTAATTACTGTAGCATCTTTTCCATCAGCAAGTATGGTGGTTTTATATGGGGTAACAACAATATCAACGGGCAGGCCTGTTGTCTCCATCTTTTGAGTAAGTCTTTTCCCTTTCTTATACGCCACCGCTTCCAGTGTTCCCGGTTCATAGTTGATAGTCCATTTCAAATGACTATTGCGGGGCATATTTTTTTTGCCCTTGCTTTTTCCATTCAGGAAAAGCTCCACATTATCTGCATTGGTATTCACCCATACATCAATGGAATCACCAACCGGTTTATTCCATCCGGGTCCCTTTTCCCGGAAATTCCAGTGCGGAGAAATATGCAGCACATCTTTATCCGTCCACCAGCTCTGGTAGTAGTAATAAATATTTTTGGGGAAGCCGCACATATCCATGATACCGAAATGTGAATTGATATTGGGCCAATGATAAGGCGTTGGCTCGCCACGGTAGTCAAACCCTGTCCATACAAAACCACCGAGCCAATAATCATTAGGAGCTGCCAGTGTCCACCATGTCTCGGCTGTGCTGGCCCACCAGGGGGCCGTTATATCCTGGTCAGGTAAATATCCTTTAATGCTGTCTTTTTCATAAATACCTCTTGTAGTTACGGTGCTTCCCATCTCTGTACCGATGATCGGTTGATCGGGATGCTCCCGGTGATAATCTGATACAGCAAACTGCCTGTAGTTAAAACTGCGGACAGGAATTACTTCATTCACGCCATTAAAAACATTCGGCACATCGGCGGCGTAGGTGCAGGGTCTTGTCGGATCCAGTTCTTTTTGCTTTGCAATAAATGTTTGTGCGATCCTTTTTCCAACACTGTTGGTATGTATCCAGCTTTCTTCATTCCCGATCGACCAGATAAAAACGGAAGCCCTGCTCCTGTCCCTTTTTACCAAACGCTCAAACTGGCTCATGTATTCAGGACTGCTGTTGAGCAAACGCTGTTCATCCATTACCAGCATGCCCAGACTATCGCAGGCATCAAGTAGTTCCGGTGTTGGAGCATTATGGCTGGTACGATAAGCATTCACACCCATATTCTTTAATAGCCTGATGCGATAAAATTGAAGGTAATCCGGTAATGCACTTCCTACACCTGCATGATCCTGGTGGTTGTTGACTCCCAGTAGTTTTACATGTTTGCCATTTACAAAAACGCCGTTTGATTTTATATCAATAGTACGGATACCGAAACGGATTTTCCGGGTATCAATTATTTTCCCGCCCGATCTTAGTTCTACAACCACCCTGTACAAATACGGATCATCAACCGACCAAAATACAGGGTTACTAACCTCAAATGTTTGCTTTACTGTTTTGTTTTCATTACTATTCAGTGATAGCGTTTGTTCTTTTGCTCTTGCAATAATGTTTCCCTGCCTGTCTGTAAAATATGCTGTTACTGAAAAGCCTGATGATGAAAGATACTGGTTTTCTAAGGTCGATTCAACTGTAACAGTAGCTTTATTATTTTGAACGGAAGAATAAGCAAACACTCCATCTTTTGCTATGTGAAGATTGCCGTATGTATTCAGCCATACATGACGGTAGATACCGGCTCCTTCATAAAACCATCCTTCATACTGCGTAGCATCTACTCTTACCACTACAACATTATCCCTGCCAAAATTTACAAAATCAGTTATATCATAGCTCTCACCGATATAACCGCTTTTATTATTACCAAGATAAAAACCATTGATCCAGATATTAGCATCACGAAAAATTCCGTCAAACTGTATCTGAAAACGCTGACCTGAATCTTCTTTGGCAATCATAAAATGTTTGCGGTACCAGCCGATGCTTGTTTCTGGAAATAAACCACCCACCGGTTTATAACCATGTGACTCTACATCAAAATTGTCAACTTTCACAAAGGGCAATTCAACTGCCCAGTCATGCGGAAGATCTAATGTTCTCCATACACTGTCTTTAAAACGTTGGTCTATGGCTGTTCTCGCAGCTCCACCGGATTTGGAAAAAATAGTGGCGATGCTGTAATTAAAATCTTTTTCAGGATTGGCAGCATGACCGAAATGAAATTTCCAATCCTTATCAAAATTTATTTTTTGTCTTTGTGCTGTAGCAGGATGTGATAAACAAAATAATGCTGCCAATAAGAAGCCTGTTCCTTTCATATAAGCAAGATATTGAAGTAAACAATATGTTTTAAGCTATAGGCTAATTAAATGCATTCAACGCAGCTGTAGGTTTACCGCTATTATCAAAAGCACCCTTGGTATATCCCTGCCAGTTGTTATAGCTCTGCGGCTCCCAGTAAAAAACGCCCAGCCCATTATTACCAAGCGATTTTACTTTAGTGATCAAGTCAACCAGGAAAGAATTACAGGCAGCGGCCTGGTCCCAACTCATACCCACCTCGCAAACCATTACCGGCTTGCCATATCTTGAAACCATATCATTCATGTTAATAAGGCATTGGCTATTAATAGATGACCAGTTTGCAGGATCGGGATACAAAGACATGCCGATGATATCCCACTTTCCTCCATTGTTTTTTAAGCCGTCAAAGATCCAGCGGAACAAACTATTATCAAACCCATTGGAGATCTGTACGATCACTTTTATGGAAGCATCTACTGCTTTTACCGCATCATAGCCTTTATTAACCAGCGCTGCAAAATTGGCCATGTTCAATGAAGCCTTACCGATCGGCCACAGCATTCCATCATTGGTTTCATTACCCACCTGCACCCATTCCGGCGTTATGCCGTTTGTTTTTAAAGTTGTGAGTACATTAAATGTATGATTGTAAACTGATGTTTGCAGTGTTGCAAAATCCTGTGCTGCCCACGCCGCGGGTTTATTTTGCTGACCAGGGTCGGCCCATGAATCACTGTAATGAAAATCTATCATGATCCTTAACCCAAGGTTTTTTGCCCTGACAGCTTTTGCAACCACATCGGCCGTATTGCACCAGCCAGCTGCGGGGTCTACCCATACTCTCAGTCGAATAGAATTCATGCCCAGGTTTTTCAATATCTGCATACAATCCTGGGCCGTGCCGCTGCTATTATAAAACAACCTGCCAGCGGCTTCCATTTGTGTAAGCCAGCTTATATCGGCGCCTTTCGCAAATGTAATAGTGGTAGGAACGGGTGTTCCCCCACCTCCGCCCCCGTTGTTATTAGAGCTGGTTTTATTGCAGCTCATGACCGTTATAAAAAAAAGAAGAAGTATTTTATTTCTATGTTGGATCATGTTATTCAAAATAAAGAAATATTAAGAATAAAAAAGCGGCTGCTTTTTTCAAAGGAGCCGCTTTTGCTAAATCTATTTGGCCGGAAGAAAATTAATTTTTTACTAATTTATAGCTGTAATTGCCGGCGATCCCGATTTCAAGTGTAATTGTATAATTTCCATCAAGAGCAACCGGAATATTACTTCCGTTATAGTCAGGTTTATTATCCCGCGGACTGTCATCGCCGAAATTTATTGCCCAGTCATCATTAGCCCTGAACTTCAATTCCTGGCCACCGAGCAAATTAGCGGTAATTGTCCAGGTTCCGCCGTTGGCAGTACTAAAGGTCATAGGCGTGCTGGCTCCCCAACCACCCGGAGTTGCACTACCGATAATTCCCCATGTGGTTATTCTTGTATAATTCCATGTCATATTCTGTGTATTTGCCCTGACGTAAAAAACACCTGCTGCACCGGCCATGTTAAGATTTGGACCACCATTACCCAAGGCATTTCCCCCTGCGCTCCCAAAATCACCGGCACCCCAGTTATTTCCTTTTACCATTTTAAAATCATGTGGTGCGCCATCTGTAAAATTGATATACCCCTCATAATTAGAACCGGTAGTTCCGCTTGCAGCCTTATCTACGATCTTAGGAGCAGAACCCGGATCCCATCCCTGGTAATTTCCTGCAATCCATAATGCCTGTGGAAAATTATAAACAACTACATCGCGGTAAGCAGTAACAACAATGTTAGTTATAACATTTGAATAAAGGGGTGTAACACCTGAACCAACATCTGCTTTCACTCTTGCATGAATGGGTGAAGCGACACTGTATGGAATAATATCCAGCATTTTACCATTGAATTCTCCAACAGTAAATGTTTTTGAAAGCAGGGCGCCCATATTGACTTCTGTGGTAGATGCAGGAGCAAAGTTGGTTCCCCCTTTGCAAAACTGTATGCTGTATGTAACAGCCGCTTTAAAACCAAAATCTGCAGCAGACCAGCTAAAAGTACCTGCGTTATTGGCTGCATTGGGTTGTAACAGCACAATAGTGGTAATAGTGCTATTGAACATAGGAGCTGCCCCAGGGTTGAGGTAAGCTTTAAGTTCATTGCTTTTAGTACAGGCTGACCAGATAGTGGCTGAAGTAATCAACAGCAGCAGTGAGCCTTTTAAAGTTGCTTTCATATTATATTTTTTATAGTCAGTTTAAAAATACTGTTTAAATATAGGATCAATAACCCGGGTTTTGAACCAGATTAGGATTAGCCGTAAGGTCCGCTGCAGGGATCGGATACAATTTACGATGACTACCCACAGCTTGTCCGTTCAACGTATTTCCTTTCCATGCCCACAGGTAAGTGCCTTCCGTAAATTGCCCGTATCGGATAAGGTCTGTACGACGGGTTGCTTCCCAATACAGTTCTCTTGCCCTTTCATCTAAAACAAATTGCAGGGTTAACTGGCTGTCAATAATATTTCCTGTGGCATTGCCATAGGCCCTCTGGCGAAGAAGGTTAATATAACTAACCGCTGTAACAATATCGCCCCCGCCGCCGCCACGCAAAACTGCTTCAGCATAGGTAAGATAAATCTCAGCCAGGCGGAATAGGGGATAATCTGTATCAACCCAGGTAGGGTTGGAGCCATTGGCCCCGGTTGATGTTACATTTCTGAATTTGATAATGCTGTAGCCATCTGTGAAAGTAGAAATATCATTTATATCAAGATTTTGTCCGCTGGTATAAAAACTGGCTCTTTTATCTGTAGCGCCACTGGGGTCAGCGAATTTCTGAACGAACTGTTTGGTGCAACGAAGACCACCCCATCCAAAATCAACACCATGTGCACTGGGGCTCATAGAGCCACCAATAGGTGCATGTACTAAATAAGTGGTGCCTCCCCATGTTCTTGTTTTGTTTCCATCAAAAGTTACAGGGAAAATAATTTCGTTGGTTGAAGTGGCATTATTATCAGCCAGGAATAAATACCTGTAGGTTGACTGTAAAGAATAGCCCGCCACTGCAATAACCTTTTTGCAATAGGTAACCGCATCTGTATATCTTGAACCACCGGTATATACATTGGCATTCAGGTATAGTTTGGCAAGCAATGACCATGCAGAAGCAGCATCCACCCTTGCATACTCATTTGTTTTAGCTGATTTTAATAATGTTTCTATAGCTAACAACTCAGATTCGATATAATTAAAAAGGTTGGTTCTTGAGATCTGTTGTGGCAGGAAAGCGCCGATCGGATCATTCTCTGTTACAAAAGGTACATTACCAAAAAGATCAAGAGCATGATAATAACATAATGCTCTGATTAAACGTGCTTCGGCATTGAAGTAGCCTATTTCAGCTGCATCAGCGCCTGTAATATTTCTTTCAGTTAATTTGTCAGGAGTGCTTTCCCTGATAAATTCATTGCAAAGAGTGATCTGGAAATATATACGGCTGTATATGGCTCTTAAAAAGACATCGCTTGATCCCCATGTCATGGTATGAAAATCACGGATAGTAGCATCATTCCAGCCGATTACCGCTTCATCAGTACACAGTTCCTGTGTCTGCCAGTACTGGCGCAGGTAGCTGGAGAAGCCTTCGTCAATCCCGCTGATATCACCGCTACCATCCGGACCCGTGTTACCGGTTGTTGAAAATCCTGCATATACTTTTGCCAGTACCTGCTTATAGCCTGCCAGGTCTTTATAAACGGATACTGCAGTTACATCATAAAACGGTGCCCTGTTAAGGTCTTTGGTACAAGAAGCCAGCAGGATCGCCGCTACAGCCATAAAACCCAGTGATTTAAAAAATTTATTTTTCATATTGCAAGCTTTATTATTTTTTAAATACGATTATTTTAAAAATCAAGATTAAATCCTAAAGAAAATACCCTTGGGCGTGGATAAAAATTATTATCGATACCTCCAGCGATCTCCGGATCCAAGCCCCTGTATTTAGTCAGAACGAACACATTCTGAACGTTAAATGTACCTCTCAGGTTGGCCCTGTTATTCATGACTTGTCCAAAATCATATCCAACGGTGAAATTGTCCATTCTTAGGAACGTGGCATTTTCGAGGTAATAATCGGAGAAATACTGGTTATTCTGAAACCCTGTTTCCTGGTAATTCCGGTGCACATTGCCAAGATACATCAAAGAACTTGTCCTGAATACTCCATTACTTGCAAACACATTATTGTACATATAGTTGCCGATCTGTGAACGAATTACTGTAGAAACTGACCATTGATGGCAGGTCACCGACGTGGAGAAACCTATCATATGGTCAGGTTCGGGAGAATGGGTACGGTAATAATCATTGTTATTGATAATGCCGTCTCCGTTCCTGTCAACATACAATCCTTCAATGGGTTTATTCTGGTTGTCATAAACCTGTTGAAGAAGATAATAGGAACTGGGCCTGTAACCCACGGTATGGATCTGAACAGTATTTCCTACACCTCCTGAGATCCCACCGGTTAAAACACCCTGGTAGTTAGGGTCGTTTACTCTCGTCAACTTGGTTATTTCATTAGTATTCCAGGTATAGTTGATGCTAAAATCCCAAACCAGGTTTTTCCTTTTGATAGCATTTACATTCAAAGCGATCTCAATACCCTTGTTATCCATGTCACCAACATTAGTATAAAGTCCATTGGAAAAATTAGTGCCCGCAGGAACGGGAATGAAATTTAACAGGTCTTTTGTTTTCTTCTTGTAATAATCAACACTTCCGTTTACTCTTCCTGCACAGAATCCAAAATCCATTCCAATATTAAAGGTCTTGGTTGTTTCCCATTTGAGATTGATATCATAGGCAGCAGGGCGGTAGACTTGATAATACTGGCTTCCAAATTGATACTGGGCTGTCTGGGTACCAAGACTATAATTTGGTATATATTGATAATCGCTTCCAATTTCCTGCTGTCCGGTTTCGCCATATCCCAGTCTCAGCTTAAGATCAGAAAGAAATTTTCCGGGATTCTTTTTAAAAAAGGATTCGTCTGTAAGTCTCCATGCAAAAGCCACAGAAGGAAAAGTTCCCCAACGGTTGTCTTTGCTGACTCTCGAAGTTCCGTCATGACGGATATTTGCTCTCAATATATAACGGCCTAACAGGTTATAGTCTAACCTGCCAAAGAAAGAGATCAATGTGTTTTGGGTTTTGAAAGGAAAGGGAGCTGCGGGAGCAAACACTGTTCCGTTGGCTCTGTTGTCAGTAAAATTAGGGCTCTCCCTGATAAAGTCCTGGTAGCCATAACCCGCCATCGCATCAACCCTGCTTTTAATAACCTTAATGTCTTTACCATAATTAATAAATGCTTCAAGGATCTTATTGTTTTTTGTTTGTTCATATTGATTATTAACCCCGCCTCTTGTATAGGTCATCGCTGCGGAATCAGGAATAAAGATCGTCCCTTCACCCTTTGAATGATCTATTCCAACATTCATGTTAATACGCATGGCACGGAAAAAGGGTAAGGTGTAATCCAATTGAAGATTGGTGACGAACCTGCTCACATTGCTTTTGTCTTCCCTAAGGTTCAATAATCCCATGGGGTTTTTTGGAGCCAGTCCATCGGGTTGATTATTATTGAGCCATTCCCAATAACCCTCAAAGCGGCTGTCAGAACGGTTCACCGGTTGAGTAGGATCAAAAAATGCAGCGCTTCCGATGGCGCCTTCATTGGCGAAATTTGTGTTGGTAAATGAGCCTTTGAAATTGAAATCAACCTTCAGCATTTTATTCAGCAATAACGGGTTAATGTTCAAGGCGGTGGATATCCTTTGCAGGTTACCGGTCCTCAATGTACCGTTCTGCGTGAGGTAGCCCAAAGAAACACGATAAGGAAATGACCCAAGCCCGCCCGTAAGACCGATATTATTATCTGAACCAAAAGCCTTCCGGTAGATCAGGTCCTGCCAATTCGTTGTTGCTGTGCCTAACAAAGCTTTTTGGGAATTATTTCCTTTCCCGTTTATCAATGTTTTGAATTCTTCGGTATCCATCATGTCCACTTTATCACCGGTTACAGCCAAAGAATTTTGGGTACTGAAACTGATCCTCAGTTTACCTGATTTGCCTTTTTTGGTTGTAATAATAATAACACCATTGGTGGCGCGGTTCCCATATATGGCGGTGGCCGATGCGTCTTTCAGAATATTAAATGATTCGATATCGTTGGGGTTGATCAACGCCAATGGATTGGCTGCTCCTGAAATACCGCTTTCCTGATCCACCGGTATCCCATCAATAATAATAAGGGGGGCATTGCTTGCTGATAAGGAAGAAGTCCCCCTTATCCGGATCCTGCTTCCGGCTCCCGGTGCGCCACCACCTGTTGTGATCTGCACACCAGGTACTTTACCATTGATCAGTTGCTCGGGGGAGGTCAATGGACCCTTTACAAAATCTTTTGAGCTGATGGTTGCAATCGAGCCTGTCAGGTCTTTTCTCCGGATAGAACCGTAGCCCGTTACTACTACCTCATTCAAAGTTGCATTAGTTATAACTAACCATACTTCAACAGAGCTTTTTCCATCTATTGATACTTCCTGTGATGCAAAACCTACTGATGATATCACCAGCACAGTTGTATTGGAAGGAACTGAAATGCTGAAGGACCCGTCAGATGTAGTTTGCACGCCTATTCTTGTTCCTTTTGCAGAAACAGTGGCACCTGCAACAGCAGCACTATCTTTTGTATCAGTTACTTTTCCGGTAATTACCCGGTTTTGAGCGAAGGAAATTTGTGCGATCAGTAACAGCATAATAATGCCGGTTACCTTCATTAAGTTTTTCAGCGACATAAGCAATCATTAATAGTTAAGCAATTCAGTTTTCAAACCAGCAATGTGTATTGATAACACAATGTTAAAACAATTTTAAATTTGTAAAAAATTTTATTTTCAATTCCCGCACAAACCTGCAAAGCAACAATGATAAGAATTCCATTTTGGACCAGGAAGAATAACCTGGTTATTTCTTAAACAAAAGGTCTTCATGCAGTTACCTGTTTTGCCGGTATTGTTTTTTTCCGGGTGGCTTTCTTTTTAAACTCCGGCTTTAGTTTATAAAGTTTGCCCGGCCGGTGGGGTACATCATCCTCCATTTCATTAATATCCATCAACCAGTCTTTGACAGAAATTTTTTTCCTGAAATTCCGGCGGTCCAGTTCAAACCCCAGTATGGCCTGGTATAAGTCTTGTAATTGCCGGAGTGAAAATTTTTCAGGCAATAGATTAAAAATAACCGGGTGTTCCACCACCTGCTCCTGCAGACGGTTCAGGCAGCTATCTAAAATAAGTTTATGATCGAATGCAAGTTTCTTTATCTCTTTCACCGGGTGCCAGTTAAGCTCATTATGACTTAGCTGTAATTTGTGATGCTTGATATCAATAAGAGAGTAATAAGCAATAGTGATCACACGGCCTGATGGATGTCTTTCAATGCTTCCGAAGGCCTGCACCTGTTCCAGGTACACATCATCCAGGCCGGTCCTTTCTTTCAATATGCGGTAAGAGGCCGCTTCCAGGTCTTCAGCCGGCTTCACCAAATCTCCAAGTAACGAATAAAGCCCGGAAAATTCTTCGAGATCAGATTTTATCAATAATACTTTTAATTCTTTTTGATCATACCCGAATATTACGCAGTCAACAGAGATGGCAATATTGAAATAATCAAGGTGGCTTATCTTCTCTATCTCGGCTGTTTTAAGCCGCAATTCCTGATCAGTCATAGATGGTGGCTTTATAATTATTGACTATCTGAATAACTCAACCTAAATATTTTTGAAACACATAGAATTCTATGTGTTTCTTCCTATTGTGTACTATGTCTCTATGTGGTTCCATTTCAAGGTTGATTTATCCCGACAGGCACTTAATAATTAATTATTGTCTCACAAGTTTTACCGGCAGCACTTTATTTGCTGCCTGAATTCTTATTAAATAAACTCCGGAGGGTACATTATTTATTTTATCAGTAAGCTCCAGGCTGTGTTTTCCCCTTGTCATTGTTCCTGAAAAAACTGTTTTGATCTTCTGGCCCAGCTTATTCAGTAAATCCACCTGCACGGGCCCGTTCTGAGGCACATAAAGGTCAAGAACTGAAATGCTGTGCGATGGGTTGGGATAAATAGTCGCCAGCAACTGGTTGCCGGAACCGTTCAGCCCGGATACCGGCGTTATTACAACATTGGTAAGATTTCTGTTCAGGTACACATGAAACTCCCCGGGCTGCAATGTTATATTTTGCGCTGCACCGGTTGCAGTAACTGTATTTCCGTTCAGGTAATCGTACCAGGTGCCCCCGGATGGAAAAGTAAAAGAGCCGGTTTGTGACAGTACATCAAAATTTCCTATCACACAAAGCATGGAAGAATCGGTGGCGCTGCGGATGGTCATTGTTTTAAATGCGCCGCTAAGATTGCGGGTAAGATTAATGTTATTGGCAGTAAAAACATCTTTATACCAGGAATGAAAACGAAGCTTGTTCAGGCTGCTGAAAATATCATAGAGCCTTTTACGCTGTATCACATCTTTATAATCCCAGCGGATGGGTTTGTTGTCTAACCGGCAATTGGTATTAATGGTACCATCCGGGCAGCGGTTGATTGAAAAATCATAGCCGAGTTCTCCGAATTCCCAGATCATTTTCGGACCGGGTGCCGTGAGGAAAAACCCGGCACACAATTCTATTCGCTTCAGCGCCACATTCAGGTCCCTGACATTATGTGACGAGTTTGAGGTATTCCCAAACTGCAGGTTCTTATACATCATCCTTTCTTCATCATGACTTTCCATATAACCCACTAAGTAAGGATTGGTCCATCCACGGGCTGTATGCAGGTAGCCTTCAAAATTTGATGTGGGCACATAACCCATTGAAGCTTCGGTAAAATTATAATTGGCGTTACCCCATAGCAACATTCCATAATTGGACAATTCAATCTCTTCAGTGTTGTCGGCAAAATGTTCAAGTATCACATAACTGGCAGGTGATTTAAGCTGGCAGGTATCGTAATAACGTTTCCAAATAGCCACCCTGTCGGCATGATACTGGAACATGCAGGCTTCGTTTGTCGGGCTACCGCCGCATTGGGTGTTTTGTGTAAAGCCTTTGGACAAATCGAAACGGAACCCATCCATTTTATATTCCTGCAGCCAATGTTCAACTACTCTGCTTGTAAAATAACGGGTAGCCAGGCTTTCATGGTTAAAATCATTAAAGACATTATAGGGATGCGTTGCAGTTACATTCAGCCAGGGATTATTGGCGGCAGGCTGACTGGTAGCAGCATTCCAGTATAAGGCTGCCAGCGGATTTAATCCCGTTGTATGATTTAATGCGATATCCATCAGCACTGCTATTCCTTTCTTATGACAAGAATCTATAAATTCTTTCAATGTATTTTTCGGGCCATAATATTTATCGGGAGATAAATAAAAATCAGGATTGTAGCCCCAGCTTTCATTTCCTTCAAATTCATTGAAAGGCATGATCTCAATAGCGTTCACTCCCATTGTTTTCAGGTAGCTCAATGTATCACGGAGTGTTTTCCAGTCATGTGCCGCTAAAAAATCCCGGAGCAGTAATTCATACACCACAAGATTTCTCTTATCCGGTCTTGAAAAACTATTAATGGCCCAGTTATAGCCGGGTGCATTGGTTTGTAACACACTTACTATCCCCGTTGTTAACCCGGTCGGATAAGCTCTTAGCGACGGATATGTAGCAGATGATATTGCTCCGTCATTAAATGGATCAAGAATTTTCTCTGAATACGGCTCGGCTACTTTTAATTGCCCATCTACTAAATATTGAAAAGCATATTCAGTTCCCGGAGTTAAACCGGTAATACGGAGCCACCAGTAATTGCCGTCTGGCGTTTTATTCATTACATAATTAGATTGTTCAACCCAGTTGCTGCCGGGAAATTCACCAATAACAGAAACCCTGTTTTTGCCCGGTGCATACAGCACCAGCACAACAGAAGTATTGCCCGTTTCATAATTAATGCCATCCCTGACACCGGGTGGTAATGGCAGGATTACCGGGGCACTGGCAACAAAAAAACCTAATGTGTCTCTTTTGATCGTTGTACCATCGTCAGCTTCCGCCAAAATGATTTGATTGCCTGCTGCTGTTAAAGTGGGATTCGCAGAAATAGTCGTTGCACTGCTTGCAGTTTGAATAACTGTTCCGTTCAGGAACAATTTCAGTGTCGCACTATTATTTGAAATTGCAGTAAGATTTATATTATCACCAACCTGTTTGTTGATTGGTTCGGGTATGCGGTTATAAGTGGGTTGAAAAAAAGGAATGGTAAAGCGAACAGCAATTGTATTGTCATATATTGGTACATACATATCACCTCCATCTGTATTCCGTTGAACGGAAGTGCCTGCGCCATTGCGAAACAGGATCGCTATCCTTTTGATGCCAACACCCGGAGTAACTCCGAAAAAATTCCTGATTCCTCCCGTGATCGAATATGTCCATTTATTACTACCTATATAAGTTGCCTGAGCTTGTGAGGGTGTTGTAGCCCAGGTGAATTTTACATAGTGCCAGTTGGTCGGGCCGGTACTTGAATCCGTAATAAGACCTATATGAACATATACATCTGAAGTGGGCGAATAACCATTTAATCCCTGGTTGCCTTTGGTTGCATCCATGGTAATAACAATATTGTCATTGTCTTTTACAAAGTTGGGCGTCCAGGTAAGCAACTGGGCAGAAGCTGTAAACAAAAAAACAATAATGACAGCAAGCAGTGTAATAAATCGTTTCATAGCAGCCCATTTACAAAATGAAAATCGTTTCTTATAGATTCTGTCTCAACAGTCAATTTGATTGTGATATTGAGCTCAGTTTACCTGAGCGTATCGAAGGGTCGAAACATAGACAATCAAATTGACAGACCTCAATCATCCTTCGACAAGCCTGTCTGCCGACAGGCAGGGGCTAAGGGTGACATAGGAAGTCAAACCTTTTGAAACATCCTCTGTTTGGCAAATCGCATTTCGAAGATACAGATATGTACTTATAACACATTAATTTATTTTTTGATTTCCCCTCATCTTTTGTTTTAAAGGAGCAACTAACTTTACGCATATGTATTCAAAGGAAACAACCCGTGTACTGCAAAAGCTTACGGCTGAATTAATTAAAAATCAAAAAGCCGGTTCTATTTCTAAAAAAGAAATAGGAAAGCTGAGAGAGGTGCTCCGTTTTCATGAATACCGTTATTATATAGTAAATGACCCCCTGATCTCAGATTACGAATATGACCAGTTGTATAAAACACTGGAAAAAATTGAAAAAGAAAACCCGGGGCTTATTTGCGCAGACTCTCCTACTCAAAGAGTGGCAAAGGGATTGACCAAAGACTTCCCGGCCGTTCAGCATCTTGTTCCGATGTTGTCGCTTGATAATTCGTACAGCAGCGACGACCTGGTTGATTTTGACAGAAAAGCAAGGGAGCTTACCGGGCTGAAGGAAATTGAATATTGTGTGGAACCCAAATTTGACGGAGGCAGCATTTCGCTGATCTATGAAAATGATTTGTTTACCCGTGGCGCCACAAGAGGCGACGGCGTGGAAGGCGATGAAGTAACGACAAACATTAAACAGATTCGTTCCATTCCATTGTCAGCAAAATTTTCTGCTTATGGATTGCAGCAAATAGAGATCCGTGGAGAAGTGCTCATCAATAAAAAGAATTTTGCAAAATACAATGAGTCATTAATGGAGCAGGGCATTCCCCCATTGGCTAACCCCCGTAATGCAGCTTCCGGAACATTACGAATCAAAGATTCATCAGAAGTGGCTAAAAGAAACCTTGAAGCCTTTGTTTATCATGTCAGTTATTATTTGCCGGTCAAAGGCAAAAAAGTCCCTTCAGCATTAACCACCCATTCTGGTTCTTTAGAAATGCTCTGGGAACTGGGGTTTCGCAGTCCTCAGAAAGAAAAGAAAATTTTTAATGGAATTGATGCGGTTATAAAATATTGTAATGACTTTGAAGTAAAAAGAGATGGCCTGCCTTATGAAATTGATGGTATGGTGATAAAAGTGAATGATTTTGCCCTGCAGGACAAAATGGGCATGACATCACATCATCCCCGCTGGGCCATTGCTTTTAAGTTTAAAGCAAGACAGGCAACCAGCAAGTTGCTGCATGTGGAATTCCAGGTGGGAAGAACCGGGGCGGTAACACCTGTGGCGAAACTGGAACCGGTTGCGGTAGGTGGCGTTACGGTCAGCAGCATCTCTGTTCACAATGAAGAATACATCAAAGAAAAAGACCTCCGGATCGGGGATGCGGTGTTGATAGAAAGAGCCGGGGATGTGATCCCGCAAATTGTAAAATCCCTGTCTGATGCCCGGACAGGTAAAGAAAAGAAAATTGTTTTTCCAAAAACCTGCCCTGTTTGTGAAAGCAAATTATTTAAGGAAGAAGAAGAAGCCGTATGGCGATGTATTAATATTGATTGCCCGGCACAGGTAGTTGAACGTATCATCCATTTTGTAAGTAAAGATGCCATGGACATCCGGGGTTTTGGGGATGCCAACGTCCGCAAATTTTATGAGTTGGGATTATTGAATGATATACCCGGAATTTATACGCTTGACTTCAAAGAAATTGCAGCCATAGAAGGATTTGGACAGAAATCAATTGACAATTTGCAATTGGCAATTGACAACTCAAAGAAGCAACCTTTACACAGGTTCATATATGCTCTCGGTATCCGGTTTGTGGGAGAAACAACCGCAAAGACATTGGCACAGGCTGTTAATCATTTGCTGGATCTCAGAAAACTATCCTTTGAAGAATTGCAAAACCTGGAAGATATAGGGCCTAAAGTAGCCGGGAGCATCCATCATTTTTTCAGCAACCGTGACAATATTAAATTACTGGAACAGCTGGAAAAATTGGGATTGCAATTAAAAAATGAAAAAAAACAACTGGCAACAGGCGGCAATCTTACCGGTCTTAGCTTTTTATTTACCGGAACGCTGCCCACTTTGAAACGAAGCGAGGCCGAAGCCATGGTGGAAGAAAACGGGGGACAGATACTGGGTGGCGTTAGTGCAAAGCTCAACTACCTGGTGCTGGGAGAAGATGCCGGAAGCAAGCTGGAAAAGGCAAAAAAAATTAACACGGTGAAAATCATTTCGGAAGAAGAGTTCCTTAAAATTACCCGGAAAAAATAATATTGACAGTACCTCTAATCTTTATACCTTAGTAAAACCTTAGTAAAAGTTCATTTACCTGCTCTGATAACTTTCTCGTACCACGTTATTAACTGCATCCTGTACCCGGCTAAAATATTTTTTTATGATCAAAAAATCAGCCGGTGAAGTCTGGAAGCCGCTTGTTTTTTCCGGGTGGAGGCATCTCCGCAACAGGTATGCTGTGTCGGGATCAGGACGCATAGCAAGTTACAAACAGGATGTTTTAATGGACGGCAAATTGCTGAGTGGTTCATTAACTACCGGCTACCGGACATTAAACCTGCATCGCCCCAATAATAAAGGCACATTATATATTCATCGGGAAATGGCGAAGATCTTTCTGAAAAAACCTTCACCCAATCATAAGTACGTTATCCACCGTAATCACAGGAAGCTTGATAACAATATAAAAAACCTGCGTTGGGCAACGCTGGAGCAAATGATCAACCACCAGCAAGGCAGCCCGGCAAAGATTGCTTACAAAGTAAAACAAGCTACCCGCACCGAAGGGTTAAAGCTCACTGCGACGCAAGTCAAAAAAATAAAAGGCATCCTCAACAGCAAAAGCCGCAACATCACTATTAAAAAACTGGCCCAAAACTATGGCGTCAGTGAAATGACGATGTACCGGATCAAAAGCGGGGAAAATTGGGCGAGGATATAGAACCACGATTTTTTGGATTTAAACGGATTTTGAGGAAAGCTTCGCTAATTTTATTTCCTCATAATCTAATATTTAATCATGCTAATCCTGGTTCTTTATGCTTCACTCATCAACAATTAAATTTTTAAAAGACCTAAAGAAAAATAATAATAAACCCTGGTTTGATAAAAACAGGAAAATATATGAAACGGCCAAAGCTGATTTTGCCCGTTTCATCCAGGCAGTTATTGATCAGCATAGTAAAAGCGATACTTCTATAAAAAATCTGCCGGCAAAAGATTGCATGTTCCGCATCAACCGGGATATCCGTTTTTCAAAAGACAAATCTCCTTATAAGTCAAATTTCGGGGCCAGCATTAATAAAGGAGGAAAAAAAGCGATGAACTCGGCCGGATATTATTTCCACCTGGAACCAGGAAATTGTTTTGCTGGCGGGGGTCTTTACATGCCCATGCCTGACGAGTTGAAAAAAGCAAGACAGGAGATTGATTATAATTTTTTTGAATTCAAAAAAATAATCAGTTCAAAGAAATTCAAATCGGTTTATGGTGATCTGGATAAAAGTGCTGAATTCCTTCTGAGTCGTGTACCTAAAGGATATTTGCCTGATAACCCTGCTGCGGAATACTTACGGTTGAAAAGTTACATCGCTATGATTAAAGTAAATGACAAAGATCTTATTTCAAAAAATCTGGTAAAGAAAACGGTTGCTGCTTTTGAGGCTCTGCAACCGCTGATTGCCTTTATTAATGAATCGGTCGCATAAATCCAATTGTTGCAATACGGAGTTTTACTATTTTAACAGACCTGGCTCAGGATCAATGCCTTTATTTTTACCAATATTCTTCTTCACAATTTTATAACTATGATTATTGTCAGCAGCCTTGTACTTTCGGATAATGATCTCTATTTTGTTTCCGGATAAAACTACCCACATGAAAACAATTTTACTTCCGGCCTTTCTGTCATTAATCATGGTTATCTCATCCTGCAGCCGTAACCATGTTCCCTCTGTGCTCTATCAAAAAATAGCAAAGCATAAAGCCATAGCCATACTGCCTGCTGAAATGATCTATACGGGTGTGATTCCAAAAAATGTAAAAGAAGAAGACCTTTCAAAAATGGAAGAATCCGAAAGCAGGATATTTCAGCAATACCTGCATGATAATATCCTTCAAAATGGAAATACCGGCAGGTATGCCCTTACGGTACGGGTTCAGAATTATACAAACACCCTTCAGTTACTTTCAGCAAGCAATATTTCTTTTCACGATTCATGGTACAGATCAGACGAAGAACTATGTAAGATCCTGAATGTAGATGCTGTTATTCGTATGAAGATCCAGAAAAAAAGATATATGAGTGATGCGGCATCTATGGGTATTGACTATGGCCGTCAGATAATGGGAGCCGTATTAAAAAGAAATGTTTATGCCCCCAACAAGACCAACGACATAATCGCTTCCTGCAGCATAGTCAGTAACGGCGAGACTATATGGAATGATAATTACAGGAGAGCTGCAGACTGGGATACTCCTGTTGATTATGTTGTTAATAATATCACAGAGAATTTTGCTTACCACATTCCTTACAGGCAAAGACAATAAAATATTTCAGACTAATTTTCCGGCAACTAAATACTCTGCTATTTGTATTGCATTCGTGGCAGCCCCCTTTCTCAGATTATCTGAAACGATCCACATATTCAAAGTTTTTGGCTGGCTTTCATCCCTTCTTAATCTTCCAACAAAAACTTCATCTTTCTCATGGGCATCCATCGGCATGGGATAAAGCTGGTTAGCAGGATCATCCACAACGATTATTCCAGGCGCCGACTCCAACAATGATCTCACTTCAGTCAAATCAAAATCTTTTTCAAACTCCACATTTATCGCCTCGCTGTGTCCACCCATAACAGGAATACGGACTGTTGTTGCTGTCACCCGGATCGAATCATCCCGCATGATCTTTTTGGTTTCATTCACCATTTTCATTTCTTCTTTCGTGTAGCCATTCTCAAGGAACACATCAATTTGAGGAATTACATTTAAGTCAATGGGATATTTATAGGCTCTTTCACCTTCGATACCCTTTCTTTCATTCAATAATTGTGTCACTGCTTTCACACCGGTTCCCGTCACACTCTGGTAGGTGCTGACCACAACTCTTTTGATACCATATTTTTTATGCAGCGGGTACAATGCCACCACCATTTGTATTGTTGAGCAATTGGGATTGGCAATGATCTTATCATTTGCCGTCAGCACATCGGCATTGATCTCAGGAACCACCAATGGCTTAGCCGGGTCCATCCTCCATGCCGATGAGTTATCAATTACGGTAATACCAGCTTCAGCAAATTTTGGCGCCCATTCCAATGAAGTGCTGCCTCCGGCTGAAAAGATGGCAACAGCCGGTTTTGCCGCAATCGCATCGGTCATGCTCACTACCTTATATTTCTTCCCCTTAAACTCTACTTCTTTCCCCACGGATCTTTCTGAAGCAACGGGTATTAATTCCGTAACCGGGAAATTTCTTTCGGCCAAAACCTGGAGCATTTTGGAACCGACCAATCCTGTAGCGCCTACGACTGCAACTTTCATTACTGTTTGTTTTATATGGATAATCAAATTCAAACGAAATTGCCTTACCCCCCCCTTAGGGGATGGGGGCAAACCCGCCATCGCCAAGGCTACGTCGGGCAAAGAAAAAACCTTCCAAAATGGAAGGTCTGCTAAACTTTTATGCTGTTACATACATAACGCTGCAAACCCTCCGCCTCAGGCGGACTGTTTTTTATTGCGTTTTGTATGTTTTGTTGTTATCATGTTCGCTGCAAATATAGACGGGCCGGATTTTTATACCAAATATTCACATTAAAATCTGAGGATTTTCCCATTTTTTTTGACAACCGTTCTATTAATTTGGAATTATGAAACCTCCGGGGCTATTGCTGCTTATTCTTCTTGTGCCTACATATATATATGCACAAAACCGCTATGATGTGATAATTGATGAGATCATGGCCGACCCTACTCCACAAATTGGCTTGCCCAATAATGAATGGCTGGAATTAAAAAACACAACTGCCGCTCCCATCAATTTACAAAACTGGAGAGTTGGTGACGCCAGCAGCCAAAGCGGACCCTTGCCGAATTTCACATTACTGCCTGATAGTTTCGTGATCATTTGCACCGGAAGTGCCATTGCTGCCATGTCTGCTTTTGGTACTACGATCGCTGTGACCAGTTTTCCTTCTTTGGATAATACCGGTGATCAGCTTTTTTTAAAAGCTGCCAATGGCAAAACAATTCATGCCGTTTATTATTCTGATTCATGGTACCAGAATGAAGCGAAAAGAGACGGTGGCTGGACATTAGAGATGACAGACACCAAAAGCCCCTGTGCCGGAATCAACAACTGGAAAGCCAGTGTCCATATAACAGGAGGAAGTCCCGGGAAGAAAAATTCTACCGATGCTAATAATACTGACGCAACTGCGCCACAACTAAAAAGAGCATATACAACTGATAGTGTAACAATCATTTTAGTGTATGATGAACCGGTTGATAGTTTGCACGGAGCCACATTAGCAAACTACTCAATTGATGGCGGGTTAACATTGATCAGCGCAACTGCTATTGCTCCATTATTCAACCAGGTACAACTAAAGACAATTACAACGCTGCTGGCAAATACAATTTATACAATTACTGTAAGTAATGTAAAAGACTGCAAGGGGAATAATATTGGCTCATCCAATAAAGCAAAGGTCGGTCTTCCGGTAGATGCTGTAGCCGGGGAATGGATCATCAATGAAATATTATTCAATCCCAGGCCGGGAGCTTATGATTTTGTAGAGTTTTACAACAACAGCAAAAAAATATTTGATGCTTCCAAATTGTATATCGCCAACCGGAATACAAGCGGTGTAATCAGTACCATTAAAGCATTGAGTACAGTACCTTTTTATGTTTTCCCCGGAGATTATATTGTTGAAACGGAAGATGCCGCCGACCTGACGACGCAATACCTTGTCAGGAACCCGGATAATGTATTGATCATTCCATCGCCTCCTTCTTTTCCGGATGATGAAGGGGATGTGATCGCTCTTAATTTCCAGGGAGCTATTACCGATGAAGTAAAATACAAAGACGACTGGCACTTCAAACTCATTGACAATGCTGAAGGCGTTTCATTAGAAAGAATTGATCCTGCAGGCCCATCACAGGATGAAAGCAACTGGCACAGCGCCGCCTCAACGGCCGGTTACGGAACACCAACTTATAAAAATTCACAATACAAATTGCTGAATCCCATTACTGCAAGTATTGAAATTACTCCTAAAGTTTTTTCACCTGATAATGATGGCCATAATGATATTGCTACCATACAATATGCCGTTACAGAACCCGGCTATGTAGCAAATATCATCGCCTTTGATGCAGCCGGAAGACCGGTTCGCAATCTTGTACGCAACGGAATATTGGGATTGAAAGGTTACTGGAATTGGGATGGATTGGATGATAAGGGAAATAAATTACCTGTTGGCACTTATATCGTCTTTACTGAAATATTTAATCTGCAGGGTAAGAAGGGGAAATTTAAAAATGCTGTAGTGCTTGCGAGAAAATTATAGGGGTAAGTAAAAAAATATTGCCGTAAGTTCTCCCCTATAATTTTCGAAGCAACCTCCAGAAAATTTAGGGTTTGCTTCGCCCTCAAAAGATCTCTGAAAAAGAAGAATCATACAGGAGCTTGCAAAAAAAAATTTTCGAAGCAACCTCCAGAAAATTTAGGATTTGCTTCACCCTCAAAAGATCTCTGAAAAAAAAAATCATACAGGAGCTCGCAAAAAAAAATTTCGAAGCAAACTCCCCAATAATACGAAGCATGCATCCATCCGGATACTTTTACATAATGACCAACAACCACAACACTGTTCTGTATTGCGGAGCTACTAATGACCTATATAAGAGAATGCAAGAGCATAAAAATGGAATATATCATAATAGTTTTACTGCCAGATATAACATTAATAAGCTTGTCTATTTCGAGACCTATACCATGATCGCCGATGCATTTACAAGAGAGAAGCAAATAAAAGCGGGTTCAAGAAAAAAGAAAATTGTCCTGATTGAAAGTATTAATCCTGAGTGGAAAAATCTATTAGACCAGCTTGCTTCCAATTCGGGTGAGGAGCTGATCAGGATAAAGAAATTCTTTAAATAGCCGGAGTTTGCTTCGCCCCTTCCCTTGCGAGAAATTTATAGGCAAATGCTAAGTATTTTTTTAAGATATCCTCCCTATAATTTTCGAAGCAAACTCCCCGAAGCCGGAGTTTGCTTCGCCCCGGAAAAGCCTGTTGACAGAATCGTTATGCCGGGGCTCGCAAGTCCTACACCAACTCAATATCAAAACTCACCAAATCTTTAAACTGTTGTATTCTACCTGAAATATCTTCCTTGTTGATCTCTTTCAATCTTGTCGGCCCGAATTTCTCCACGCAAAAACTCGCCATGGCTGAGCCAACAATGATCGCTCTTTTCATGTTCTCAAAAGAAATATCTCCTGTTTTTGCCAAATGACCAATAAAGCCACCGGCAAATGTGTCGCCGGCGCCGGTTGGGTCAAACACATCTTCCAGCGGCAGGGCCGGTGCAAAAAACACATCATCGCCATGAAAAAGCAATGCCCCATGTTCCCCTTTTTTAATGATAAGATATTTTGGTCCCATCATCATGATGCTTTTCGCTGCTTTTACCAATGAGAATTGCCCGGTCAGTTGTCTTGCCTCTGCATCGTTTACCAATAGCATATCAACATACTTCAGCACTATCTTCAGTTCAGGCATCGCCGTTTCCATCCAGAAATTCATCGTATCCATCACGATCAGCTTGGGTCTTTTCTTCAATTCCTGGATAACGTTCAATTGAAGTTTCGGCATCAGGTTTCCCAGCATGAGGAATTCAGCACCCTGGTAACTGTCGGGAACCTTGGGATCAAAATCAGCCAACACATTTAAATCGGTAACCAATGTATCCCGGTTGTTCATATCTTCATGATAACGGCCGCTCCAGAAAAAAGATTTTTTACCCGGCACAATTTCCACGCCATCCAAATGAACACCCCGCTTTCGTAATTCTTCCATTTCTTCTTTTGGAAAATCATAGCCTACAATGGAGATCTGCTGCACGGGTTTTACAAAATTGCTGGCTGCATAGGCCACATAGGTAGCCGAGCCCCCGACTATTTTATCTATTTTTCCAAACGGCGTTTCAATTGCATCGAAAGCCATGGTACCGACGGTGATGAGGGACATAAGTTTTATAGTTGAATCTTAATATTAAAGTCATACAAGTCAAATTAGTCATATTGGTCAAATCCATGAAAGCACTGTTAGGTGACCTGTTTGACTCATTTGACTGCCGAAAGGCGTGTTCCATAGGAGTCTCTTCGGGCAAACCTACATGAATTTTGTATACCGGAAAAAGCAATCCGCAACGTTTAGTTAACTTTAAGCCCAATTCATCCGTTGCATGATCAAACGTTTTATTATTCCACTAAGTTTTGCATTCTTTTTTTGCGATTCTCACGCACAGTTTGATACGGCCTTTGCCAAAGCCAGTATCCGCCGTTGCGCCGACAGTCTTGCCTCAGGTTTTAAAACAAAAAACTGGGAACTTTTTACCCGGTATAGCTATCCTGCTTTAATTGGCTCAATGGGTGGTAAAGATGAATTCAAGAAATACATGGCCATTATGTTTTCGGAAATACCTGACAGCGCATGGAAGCAATATGAGCCCGGCAGGATCCTGCAGGTAATAAAAACCGGCGGTGATCTGCAAACGGTGATTGAACTAAAATCTGTAATTGAATGGCAGGGCAGACGGATCAGCACAGTTTCACAGCTTATCGGCGAATCATGGGACGGTGGCCTGTTCTGGACTTTTTTTGATTCCGGGGGTGACAGAGTTTCTGCCCTGCTCATTAAACCCGACCTGAGTGAGCAATTAATGATCCCCGTAAAAATGGAAAAAGCGGAACCAATTTCTTCCCAGCCAAAAACAAAGAATAACCCATAGTTGCATCATCCCCGGTTACAGCGCTGTTCATTATCTTTGGGCATGGCTGCATCAAAGCGAAAAAAAGCATCTAAAAAAGATCTGATCATCCGGAAAGCATCTGCCATGTTCCGGGAAAAAGGTTTCCCGGCCACATCCATGCGGGACCTTGCTGAAGGGGTTGGTCTTGAAGCAGCCAGCCTGTACAACCATATTCAATCCAAATCAGAAATATTGCAGGAAATTATTTTCCATACATCTAATGATTGTAATATCCATTTAAACGGTCTTGTTGATAATGCGATAACCAATAATAAAAAAATTGAATCGTTGATCCGCTTTCATGTACAGATGATGATGAACCGGTTTGATGATTATTGTGTAATGATCAACGAATGGATCCACCTTCCGGAACCCTACCTGACAACTTTTATCACCCAGCGCCGGAATTATGTACAAAAGATGGAGGCTATTATTGAAGAAGGTATCCGGGATAAAGAAATGAAACCCATCATACCCTATGTGGCGATGCTGACGATCCTTTCTTCAGTAAGAGGATTGGAATTCTGGCACCGCAGCGGAAAAAAAGTTACCCCGGAGGAAATTGAAGATAATATGGTCAATCACCTGATCAACGGCCTGTCCGATGTTAAGCGGACTCCTTTGGAAAAAAAATAGAAATCCATCATGTCCATACATTTTCATCGACTCAAAATAAAAGAAATAAAAAAAGAAACGATTGATTGTGTTTCTGTCCTGTTTGAAATCCCTGAAGAACTAAAAAAGAATTTTACCTTTCAGCAGGGACAAAGCCTCAGCATGCGGGCTACAATTAACGGCGAAGAAGTAAGAAGAACCTATTCACTTTGCAGTTCACCGCTGGATAAGGAATGGAGGGTAGCTATTAAAAAAGTGGATGGCGGTTTGTTTTCAACTCATGCAAATGACACATTGAAAAAAGCTGATGTGCTGGAAGTGATGGAACCGGTGGGAAAGTTTTACACTGCATTAAATCCTGCCAATAAGAAAAGCTACCTGGCTTTTGCTGCCGGCAGCGGTATTACGCCGGTGCTTTCCATTATTAAAACAACTTTACGAACAGAGCCAGGCAGCACATTTACTTTAGTGTATGGTAATAAAAGCCGTGCTTCTATTATTTTCTTTGAAGAACTGGAAGGACTGAAGAATAAATTTATTGCCCGGTTTAATTTTATAAATATCCTCAGCCGTGAAAGAACCGAGTCACCTGTTAATTCCGGAAGGATTGATAGGGATAAATTAAATGAACTGGGAAAACTGCTGGATTACTCAACAACAGATGAAATATTTATTTGCGGTCCTGAAGAAATGATCTTTTGTATAAAAGATTACTTACAGCAAAAAGGGATCAGCGAAAAGAAGATCCACTTTGAATTATTTACAAGTTCATTGCTCAAAAAATCAAAAATCAAAAATCAAAAATCAAAAATTAACCTGGGCCCTGCAAGTAAGATAACAATACAGGTGGATGGCAGAAGTTTTGATTTTGATCTGGCATTGAACGGCGAAACAACAATCCTTGATGCTGCCTTAAAACAAAGCGCTGATCTTCCCTATGCCTGCAAAGGCGGCATGTGCTGCACCTGCAAAGCCCGGTTGCTGGAAGGCGAAGTGGAAATGGATGTGCATTGGGGACTGGAGCAGGAAGAAATTGAAAAAGGATTTATTCTCACCTGTCAATCTCATCCCAAAACAGGAAAAGTAGTGGTGGATTTTGACATTAAATAATACTCTTTTTTTTAATCTACAGTTATGAAAAAAAATATTGTTTTCATCCTGCTTTGTTTTTCAAGGGTTGCTTCCGCCCAAACAGAGGCGGACATCCGCAAACACTACACCGGGGTCAATAAACAAATTACTGAATCAATTGAACAGGGTTTTGAAGGCTCTTTGTACAACAACCAATGGGTGGCCAATAAAAACGGAAGAAGTTGGCCTGCTGTCGGGATCTATACCGAAACAACTGACTTCTGGTATGATGATGACCCCAACCACCTTCCGGCAACAGAACGAAATCCTAAAAACGTATTATTGAAAGTGAATATTATAAGAAAGGCATCTCACCTGATGACGAATGAAGAGTATTTATTTAAAGATGGAAAACTTCTTTTCTTTTATTCGCATGAAGGAGAAGAAGGCAACGAATGGGAAACAAGGGTTTACTTTAACAGCAAAGGAATTATGTTTAAAAGCAGTGTGAAAGCAAATGGGAAAGAATTGACCGCAAAAGACTTTACAACAGAAGAATACAGGGATTTAAAACCTAACAGTATATCGGTCATGACAAACGGGAAAAGGTGCCAGGATTTGTTTATAAAAAGTATGATGTAAAAAAATATTTCAAGCAAATAGCAAAAAGTCTCCCGGGAAATCGGGAGGCTTTTTCATCATGTTACTGTACGCTGATGGCATCAAGCACTTGCACTTTGCCATAATTATCAATTCCTTCAACAGTTACTTGTTGTTGCGCCGGGTTTGGATATACTTTGATGATACCCTGTCTGTCAAACAGCACACTCACAATGTTGGATAATTTGCTGTTACCATCAAAGTCAACTTGTTTCAGGCGGTAAAATGCTCTTCCGGTTCTTCCGGGAACATCCGTAATACTACGGTCCTTAATATCATTCGAGTTTCCGGTGCCGTTTACAAATTGTATATCTACATAATAATTACCATCAAAACTGCGCTGCACTTCAAATCCTTTATTATATATCTCCGCGGTGGTTTGCCAGTTCAGTTGTGCAGTGGTCGAATTTGTATTGCGGACCTGGAAGTTTGATAAAGTAACAGGTAAAGCAACCCCGGAAAAAAGTGATGCCACCTCCGCATCTGATAAAGTCCTGTTATAAATACGGATATCATCAAGACTGCTATTAATAAAATTTCCATACCCCTGGCTGGATCCAAATGTAAAATCAAAATTTGTATTTTGAATAGTATATGTTTTACTGCCAATACTAACCGGGGCTCCATTCAAATAGCACTTCCATTCAAAAGTCGAATTATTATAAACAAAAGCTACAAATTGCCATTGATTTGCAGGTAAGAAAGGCGTAGTTGGATTGTCTCCGTCTGCCCAAAATGGCGTTGCTTTAAAAGATAAATCAGTACCGGTGCAAGATGCAATACCCCAAGATCCCGAAAAGTCATCTCCGGCTAAATGTTTCGATAAAACAAATGAATAAAGTATCGATCCGGTACGATTTATCCAGAATCAAATTGAAAAATTGCTTGTCAGATCAAGCAGATCATTGTCACTGCAATACAGCTTTGCGGTTCCATCGAAATAATAAGCGCTATTGGGATTTTCAAACCTATCGTTGACCAAAGTCGCTCCCGAATTAGTTAAATTAATATTATTACCGCTTTCATCATTTGTATTGCCATTAGATGGATAATAAGCTACCAGGTTCTGGGCAAGAGGGGGTGCATAAACTGATAGCCAGGCGAAAAGTAAAATTATTTCACGCATGACCATTGATTTTGTAAACCAAATATTGTTTAAAAACAACCCACAAACTGTGACAGTGGTTATTGAAAAGAATGATACCAATCATCCGTGACCGGTATACTCCGGATGTAACGCTATTATATAAATTACATGCTTTTTAAAGAAGCTTAATTGTTATACAATTTTCTAACCTGTTCTTCTGTCATAGCAGCATCGTATATGCGGATATCATCCAGTTTTCCTTTTAAATACCCAACATTCTTATCCGTATATGGAGCAATCCCATTAACAAAAGTTATTACACCCAATGCAAAATCTTTTCCTGCAACAGTCGTACTGCCACTGAAAGAGTTGGTTGTACTTTTTAATTCACCATTTACATATATCTTCTGTGTGGTACCATTAATGGTTAGAACCCAATGATACCAGTTATTTACAGGAGGAGCTGACCAGGTATATGCTGCAGCATTTTTCAAACAATGGCCTTGCACATTATATTGTCCGTTACCTAATAAATTCAACGCCATGAATAAGGTGGTACCGCAACTTCCATTTCCACCATATCCTAAAAGCCCCGGCTTATTGCTTACTTCAGGTACATTAAACCAAAGTGAAATAGTTCTGTTTACTTTTGGCAATAAATCAGCCGGCATCCGCATATACGAACCTGCAATCCCGTTAAAGTTGTAGGCTTTGTTGGCATTGCCAAACCGGTCAGTAGTTAAAGTAACTCCACTGCCAATATATGTTGGGTTAATTGCATTGCCGCTTTGGTCATTTGCATTTCCGTCAAAAGGATAATATGCTACTAAGTTCATTTCCTTTGCACTGTTATAAAGATTTTGCACCTGTGCATCTGTCATGGCATTATCGTAAATGCGGATATCATCCAGTTTACCCCGGAAATAACTACCATTTGCATCCGTATAAGGTGCAACGCCTGAAGCATTGACCATTACCCCGACAGCAAGCATTGTGTTAGTTATATAAGTATTCCCTGTAAAGGAGCCCGGCTTATTGGCAACCAGTTTTCCATTCACATACATTTTAGTAGAATTCCCACCGATTGTTACTACCCAGTGTATCCATTGGTTTAACTGAAAGGCCCCATATGAATAGGTGACACTGTTGGTATTATAATGTGCCTGAGTTTGGTAACATCCACAGCCGGATGCATTCAATCCCATCAGGAACGAAGTACCATATCCCAAATAACCCTGGCCTCCGTAAGCCAGCAAAAAAGGGCGGTTTGTAACTGTGGGGACATTGAACCATAATGACACTGTCCTGTTTGTAGTTGGCAAACTACCAGCTGGCATCCGCATATACGAACCCACGGCCCCGTTAAAGTTGTAAGCTTTGTTGGCGTTGCCAAACCGGTCAGTAGTTAAAGTAACTCCGCTGCCAACATATGTTGGGTTAATTGCATTGCCGCTTTGGTCGTTTGCATTCCCATCAAAAGGATAATAAGCAACCAGGTTCTGTGAAAGAGCAGAAGCAGAAAGTGATAGACAGGCGAAGATTATAATTATCGTATGCATAGCTGTTGATTTTATATTTACAAGAATAGTTTAAAAATTTTCTGTAAACTTTGATACCGGTCACGATTTAGAATGATCACTATCATATATATCCGGTATACTCCGGGTGTAGTTCTAACGGTGATATTATATGGTTTTAATGGCGGTCATTACCTGCGCCCTGTTTATTTGGAGTCATCTCACCCGTTTCGTCAACAAATAATTCAAACAGGCGTTACTTTTAGTAAATTTGTCGCCTAAATGAGTGCCATGCCTGTACAGGATCCGGAAAAAATTTTCCAGGATAAAATTGATAACGAGGTTAAAATTGAACCCAAAGACCAGATGCCGGAGGCGTATCGTAAAACCAATATCCGGCAGATCAGCCAGCATGCACACAGTGAGATCGTTGGCATGCTGCCGGAAGGCAACTGGATCTCAAGAGCCCCTTCTTTAAAAAGAAAAGCCATCCTGATAGCTAAAGTGCAGGACGAAGCAGGACATGGCTTGTATTTATACAGCGCTGCTGAGACTTTAGGCATGAGCCGTGAAGAAATGATCAATGACCTGCACAGTGGCAAAGCCAAATACTCTTCCATTTTTAATTACCCGACATTAACATGGGCTGATATGGGTGCCATTGGCTGGCTGGTTGACGGAGCCGCCATCATGAACCAGGTAATGCTGACAAAAACTTCATACGGTCCTTATGCAAGAGCCATGGTGAGGATCTGCAAGGAAGAAAGTTTTCATCAGCGGCAGGGATTTGAAATACTATTGGTGCTGAGCCGTGGAAGCAAAGAACAAAAAGAAATGTGCCAGGATGCAATCAACCGCTGGTGGTGGCCTTCACTGATGATGTTTGGCCCGAAAGATTCCGAAAGCACCAACAGTGACCAGAGCATGAAATGGAAGATCAAAAGAAAGACCAATGATGAACTGCGGCAGAATTTTATTGACATGATTGCGGAGCAGGTTAAAGTACTGGGCATGAAGTTGCCGGATGATCAATTGAAATGGAACGAAGAAAAAAAACATTATGATTTCGGCGAAATAAACTGGGATGAATTCCGGAATGTTGTAAAAGGCAATGGTCCATGTAATAAACAACGCCTTGATGCAAGAAGAAAAGCATGGGAGGACGGTGCATGGGTGAGAGAAGCTGCGGCAGCGTTTGCGAAGAAAAAGAAACCCCAAACCCCTAAAGGGGCTTTAGAAGCAGCTTAATAATATTAAACTCCTTTCTGCAATGAATAATCAAATAAGAAAATTTTATTACGGCGATATTCCCGAAGATAAAGCAGGTGGCAATATCAACACCCCTTTAGGGGATGGGGGCACAAAATCCGACTGGCCCTTGTGGGAAGTATTTATTCGCAGCAAACAGGGCCTCGACCACAAACATGTCGGCAGCCTGCACGCAGCTGATGCACAAATGGCTATCGAAAATGCAAGAGATGTTTATACAAGAAGAATGGAAGGCGTAAGCATTTGGGTGGCGGAAAGTAAATACATCACTGCATCAAACCCTGAAGAAGCAGGCGAATTGTATGAACCTGCTATTGATAAAATTTACCGGCATCCTACTTTTTATCAATTGCCAGACGAAGTGAACCAGATGTAAAAGCCCCTCCAACCTCCCCGAAGGGGAGGCTCAGGCAGACTCCGATTATGGAAAAAAAGATACAAACCAATGAATCTTCGAAAGTCCCTCCTTCGGAGGGATTTAGAGAGGCCTATACGCTCCATCTCGCTGACAATTCACTGATTCTTGGCCAGCGAAATGCCGAATGGTGCGGACACGGGCCGGTATTGGAGCAGGATATTGCCATCACTAACATTTCACTTGACCTGATTGGCCAGGCAAGAAATTTTTATCACTATGCTGCACAATTGAAAGCGGATGGTTCTACGGAAGACAGCCTTGCTTATTTAAGAACGGAAAGAGAATTCAAAAACTGTTTACTGGTTGAACAACCAAACATTGATTGGGCTCAAACTATGCTCCGGCAATTCCTGTTTAGTCAATACCAGTATTTATTATTTCAGCAATTACAAAATGGTGAAGACGGGCAAATAGCAGCCATTGCTGCCAAATCATTAAAAGAAGTTACTTATCATCTTCGTTGGAGTGGTGAATGGATAGTGCGACTTGGTGACGGAACTGAAGAAAGTCATAACAGGATCTTGAAAGCCATTGATGAACTATGGAGATACACGGGTGAAATGTTTGAACCAGCCAATTATGAAAATATTGTTGATGTTTCACTTTTAAAAAATGACTGGCTGCAAAAAGTAACGAACATTTTCTCTGTAGCCACATTGCCAGTTCCTGAAAAAGTATTTATGCAAAGCGGCGGCAAAGAAGGAAGGCATACTGAACAACTTGGATATATATTAACAGAATTACAGTGCATGCAGAGAACATATCCCGGAGCCCAATGGTGAAACCCCAACCCCTGAAGGAGCTTTAGAGTCTGAATATCGAAGTTTCATTATTGATAATAAAATATCGCAACATTCATTGAGTAATGAAAAATACATAAGAGCTGTTAAAACATCGGAGTCTAAAACCCCGCCTGCGGAAGGGTTTGGGGAGGCTGAAATCTGGTCAATACTGGAAACAGTGACTGATCCGGAAGTCCCGGTACTTACTGTTATTGATTTAGGCATTGTAAGAGATGTAAAAATAAATGGTGAAGAAACCGAAGTCATTATCACCCCTACTTATACAGGCTGCCCTGCCATGGATATGATTGCCATGAATATTAAACTGGCTTTGGCAGAACATGGTTTTCTAAAAACAAAAATTACTTCTGTGCTGTCCCCTGCCTGGACTACCGACTGGATGAGTGAAACGGGTAAGCAAAAATTAAAAGAATACGGAATAGCGCCACCTAATCCCAGGCAGCAATCATGTCATAATGAATTATTCGCAGCCGCTGAAGCCGTGCAATGCCCGCATTGCAATTCGTACCATACAAATCGCATCAGTGAGTTTGGCAGCACGGCCTGCAAGGCTTTATATCAATGTGATGATTGCAAAGAGCCGTTTGATTATTTCAAATGCCACTAAGCATCCGGATTAATTACTTTGCACTACTCAGCTTAAAAGCGTAGTAGTATCTTCGTTTTTAAAATCATACACAATGTCATCCATTCTTTTTGAAATAAAAGACGCTGTCGGCTTCATCACCCTCAACCGGCCCGATAAGCTTAACTCATTCAACCGTGAAATGGCTTTACTGATGCAGGACGCACTGGACCTGTGTAAAGAAAAAAATGTACGCTGTGTCTATATCACCGGGGCGGGAAAGGCTTTCAGCGCCGGGCAGGACCTTGCTGAAGTAGTTGATCCTGCCGGTCCCGGTATGAAAAAAATACTAAGGGAGCATTATAACCCGATCATAACAAGGATAAGGGGGCTGGAAAAACCGGTGCTGGCAGCTGTAAATGGAGTGGCAGCGGGGGCCGGCGCCAATATTGCTTTGTGTTGTGACATCGTCGTTGCTTCGGATGTAGCTTCTTTCCTGCAGGCTTTTAGTAAAATTGGGTTGATACCCGACAGCAGCGGAACTTTTTTCTTACCAAGACTGATCGGGTGGCAAAAAGCCAGTGCGCTGGCGATGCTGGGAGATAAGGTTCCCGCAGCTGATGCAGAAAAGATGGGAATGATCTATAAGGTCTTTCCTGCTGTCAATTTTGGTGAAGAAAGTAAAAAGATCGCGGCTACACTGGCGCAGATGCCAACAAAAGGACTGGCCTATACCAAACATGCTTTCAATATCTCGTTCTGTAGTTCGTTAGCAGAACAATTGCAACTGGAAGATGAATATCAGCAGAAGGCAGCAGCAACAAATGATTATAAAGAAGGTGTTGAGGCTTTTTTGGAAAAGAGGCCGCCCAACTTCAAAGGAGAATAAAATATTCAATACTCAATAATCAATATTCAATGAACAATGATAAAGACACCCTGGCCAAAGCAGTCGTTTCCCACATGATGGAACATGACCTGTTTAGTCAATGGCTTGGTATAGAAATTTTAGAAATAAAAGAAGGCTACAGCAAAATAAAGATGACCGTCCGGAAAGAAATGATCAATGGCTTTCACATTGTACATGGCGGTATTGCTTTTTCTCTTGCCGATAGCGCCTTCGCCTTTGCCTGTAATAACAGGAATGTTTTGTCAGTTGCTTTAGATGCATCTATTAACTTCATTAAACCGGTACATGTTGATGATATATTGACGGCTGAGGCAAAAGAGCTTCATAATGGAAAATCCACTGGACTTTATCATATCAATATTACCAACCAGAACGATCACCTTATAGCACAATTTAAGGGGTTATGTTACCGGACTGATAAACAGTTGATAAGTAAATAAAGTTTATATAGTAAATAGGTAAATGACTATGAATAATGAGAATTTTGGATTTGAAGAACTTGAGCTATGGAAAAAGATAAGGCAATTTAAAAAGGAAGTCAGCAAAGAGGCAAGAGGGTTTCCTGCCGAAGAAAAATTCAGGCTTACCGATCAAACTATTCGCAGCTCCCGTTCTATTAATGCACTGATATCCGAAGGTCACGGAAGATTTACCTATCCTGACCAAATTCATTATTGCATTCAGGCAAGAGGATCTTTGACGGAAACTATTAATCACCTGATTGATGCTTACGATGAAGATTTTATTTCAGAGGAAAAATTGAACTATTTTAAAACCAAAGGAAAAGAAATTGAAAGACTGCTTAATGGATATTTGTCTTTTTTACGAAAGAAAAGGGATGAGCAGAAACAAAAGGGAAGCCAGGATCTTTAAATACTTTATATACCCTATTTACTTTTATACTTATCAAAAATGATCTACCAGTTTAAAGAATACATCCCTGTCATTCACGGATCATCCTTTGTTCATCCGCAGGCGGTTGTTACCGGCAATGTTATTATTGGGAAGGATTGTTATATCGGTCCCGGGGCTGCGTTAAGAGGCGATTGGGGCAAAATAATTATTGAAGACGGATGTAATGTGCAGGAAAACTGCATCATTCACATGTTTCCTGGAGTAACTGTAATATTAAAAGAAGGGGCGCATGTCGGTCATGGCGGCATTATTCATGGCGCTACGATTGGTAAAAACTGTCTCGTGGGCATGAATGCAGTTATTATGGACAATGTGCTGTTAGGCGATGAATGTATTGTGGGGGCGCTGACTTTAATAAAAGAGGGCGAGATAATACCTGCCCGCAGTTTGGTAGTTGGCAATCCCGGAAAGATCATCAAACAGGTAACTGATGAAATGCTGGCCTGGAAAACCGAAGGCACCGGGTTTTATCAGCAATTACCGGCTGATTGCTTTAATAATATGCGGGAGGTTGAACCCCTGAGGGTCATTCCTGAAAACTTACCGTCTCAGCCGGCTACTTACAGATCTTTTAAAAAACAGGTCACACGCCGTTCATAAAAATTTCTTTTCCCTGACCGGAAATAGTCGTATCTTAATTCTGCATTTTAACCTTTGTAAACAAAAAAACATGTGTATGAGAAAAAGTTTACCCTGCATCTCCCTTCTTTTGGGAGCCGTTTTGCTTACAACCCTTGTTTCAGCCCAGCAGGCAGACCGTTTTGCCTATTCAATGACCGATGTGCAGCAACAAAATGGCAACTGGGTGTACCTGCGTATTCTGAACACCGAAACCGGCACATTCAGCGGTACACTTATTAATGGTATGGCTGAACAACAAATAGTGTTTGATGCCATTACAAAAAAACAACTCACTGGTCTTGGCAACAACAAAATGGGTTTTAATGAACAACCCGCTTTCAGCAGCGGCGTGGCAGCATTAGCCTTTGATAGTAAACATGACCGGGTCTATTATACCCCGATGTTCATTGACCAGTTGAGGTATTATGACGTTAAATCACAGCAGGTATATTATGTAACACTGCCATTTTCCAATAAGCCGATGAAGTCTTCTGACCAGGGTAATATTGTTACCCGGATGGTGATTGCTTCTGATGGCAACGGATATGCATTGACCAATGATGGCATGCAGCTTATTCAATTCAGCACCGGTAAAAAAATAAAAATTGCAGATTTGGGTTCACTGGTGGATGATCCGGCCAACAAGGGTGTTTCCATTCACAACTCCTGCAGCAGTTTCGGCGGAGATATGATTGCAGACGATAATGGTAATCTTTATGTTTTCTCTGCCCGCAATCATGTATTTAAAGTAAATATTGAAAGCAGGGTGGCTACTCATTTGGGAGTTATTTCCGGTTTACCGAATGGCTTTACCGTTAATGGCGCCATAGTTAATGAGAACAACCAGGTAATTGTTGGCAGCGCAATGGAATCAGCTTCCCTTTTTGTAGTTAACACAAAAACATGGGCGGCTTCTCCTTTGAAAATGAACGGAACAATGTGGCATGTATCTGACCTGGCAAACGGTAACCTGCTTGTCTCAGGTA
>CAZGGQ010000005.1:0-27230 GCA_964525285.1 uncultured Chitinophaga sp. | reverse complement strand
ATAAGCCAAAAGCAACTAATATTGATCTTATATCTAAAAATATTCCTGTTAATACCGGAGACAATAAAATAAGCATTTACCCCAACCCGGTAACGAACAACCAGTTTACCATTCAGTTCAATGATCTGGTCGCCGGCAGCTATACCATCCAGGTAACGGATGTAACAGGCCGCCAGTTAACACAGCAGGTTGTGAATATAGCAGGAGATAATCAAACCCAGGTTATCAAACTCGCTGCTTCAAATGCAAGGGGTGTTTATTTAGTGAAAGTAACTGACCCCAACAGTAAATCAGTATTCAGTACAAAAATTGTAGTACAATAACCAACGTTCCTGACATATTAAAGAGTCCCGACGTTTACAGTTGGGACTTTTTTATTTAGCGGGGATCTTTCCAAACTAATTTTACAAATTGGGCGGCCGTGCGAAAATCAACGCATTTCATGTCTCCGCTACCGGTAATTCCGCCCGATGGGGCACAGATATAATTACAATTGCTGTCTAAAAGTTGATTATACTGATCGCAGCAATCAGCGCTGAATAAATAAACATGTTTACCCTGGTAGATGTATTCATTCACTTCAGCAGGAGGGTTCCATTTTGCCTGCGATTTTATTTTTGCAATTTTTTTATTGATACAGGAAGGCACCCCATAATCTTTTCTGCATTGCGGCGAAAGCAGGCTGCTGAAAACAAATATGAATAAAATAAATTTCATGACAACTTTTACCTTCATGACAAGGTATATTTGCTCTTTGTTGCACTAATGTATGGAGAAAAGTAATTTTGTTGACCAGATTCGCATTTTTTGCCGCAGTGGTCATGGTGGCGCCGGTTGCAGGCATTTTATGCGTAATAAATTCACGGCTATGGGCGGCCCTGATGGCGGGGATGGTGGTCGTGGCGCTCATATCATATTAAAAGGCAACAGTAACCTCTGGACACTTTTACATCTCCGTTATTTTAAAAATGTGCTCGCGGAGAACGGAGAAGCCGGCAGTGGCAATAACAGCAGTGGCCGTGCCGGGAAAGACATTATCATCGAAGTTCCGCTGGGTACCATTGCAAGAGATGAAGAAACAGGCAAACAGGAAGTGGAAATACTGGAAGATGGACAGGAAGTGATCTGGATCCCCGGTGGCAGGGGCGGTTTGGGGAATGCCCAGTTTGCGACGCCTACCAACCAGGCGCCGGAACATGCACAACCCGGGGAAGATGGCATGGAAGGTTGGAAAGTTTTAGAATTAAAAGTACTGGCCGATGTGGGACTGGTTGGTTTTCCCAATGCCGGCAAATCAACATTGCTTTCTGTTATCACAGCCGCCAAACCAAAAATTGCCGATTATGCTTTTACAACCATTGTTCCCAACCTGGGCATGGTAGAATACCGCGACGGTAAAAGTTTTTGCATCGCTGATCTCCCGGGTATCATAGAAGGGGCTTCGGAAGGCAAAGGACTAGGTCATCGTTTTCTCCGGCATATTGAACGTAACTCCATCCTCCTTTTTTTAATTCCTGCTGACAGCGATAATCATAAAAAAGAATTTGAGATCCTGGTCAATGAACTGGAGCAATATAATCCTGAATTATTACACAAGCAATTTGTTATCGCCATCAGTAAAAGTGATATGCTGGATGATGAGCTGAAAGCAGCAATTGAAAAAGAATTACCGGTTGATATTCCTTACCTGTTTATTTCATCTGTCACTAATAAAGGTTTGACCGAATTAAAGGACCTGCTTTGGAAAGTGCTGAACCAATAACAGGAAGGAGCTTTTGAGTTTTTGACTTCCTTGATTTATCTTTAGTTAAACCACTACCATGACCTCCAAAGCCCCTGCCCCGAAGATCGGTCTATCCGATATTTTTACTGCTGATTTCTGGCGATACCTTTTCAAGGCCCTCTGGCTTTTCTTTCCCGGGATCCTTTTTCTTATCCTGGGAACTTTAACATTCTGGACGCTTTCACAAGGCAAGGATATCATGCTGATAACCGTAGAGCAGGGAAATAAATTTGTATTTCTCTATTGCATTCTTGCTGTTCTTTTATGGACCTATGTCACCTGGTACACATCAAGGCTGGTAGGTAAGGCCAGCGGATTTCAGCAGCCCGATGAAAATCATATCTGGATCAGGCTAAGAATGCAACTGCCCCGGCTTATGGGTTTTTCCTGTCTCACTGTTGTCATACTTGCTTTTCTGCAGCTGCCGGGGGTGCCGGTTCCGGGAAGGATATTGGTAAACAAACCGTGGAATCTGATTCTCCTGCTACTCAGTATCCCCTGGTACTTTCTCGTCTATGTTCTCTGGGAAAAATTTATTAAAAAAGATTATGAAACAGGTCGTTATTTAAAATTTTTGCGTTCTGTCCGCAATACCACCGCTTTTATTATGCTGGGCGCCGCTGTTGCTGTTTCAATTCTTCAGTTACGCTGGGGTCTTATTGTTCTTTTTTTGGGGATGCAGATAGGGCTTATCCTGTTGTTGATCATTCGGCGCAAGCTTACAGAACTTCTTGGAAAATCTATTTACCAGCAGGATAAACAAGATCTTGAATTAAAAAGGAAAGCCAAAATAAGAAAAAGGTTTTGGGGTCTTTTGACTGATGATGAGGATAAGGCATTCTCCCGTGCATTTTTAATTATAAGCCTTGTACCTGTTGCCTGTTATATAACCACCATCGTTTCCGTAAAATTTTCAGTTGAACTTGGAAGTTTTCCTTTTACGCTGCTGGCATTTTCTGTATTACTGATACTCGGAAATTTTGTAGCCATGGTTTCGGCATTGGCAAGATTTAATTTTCATATATTATTCTGGGCGCTGGCATTCCTTGCGGGACAATTCAGTGATCCGCATAAAGTGAGGCTGATTGAAAAACAGAATGCTTCGATTCTTTTTAAAAACAGGCAAGCCTTGAAAGAGTACTTCAGTAATTGGGTATCGCTCCGCTATCCCAATCCTGATTCCGTACAAAAACAGCCCGTGTATTTTGTATTGGCTGATGGCGGCGCATCCCGTTCGGGTTATTGGGTGGCTTCCGTGCTTTCCCGCTTTGAAGACAGCAGCGGCGGTAAATTTTCCCGCAACCTGTTTTGCCTGTCAGGTGCATCAGGGGGCAGCGTGGGTAATGCGACATTCTTTAATATCCTGCGCAATAAAAAAAATCTTGATAGCAGTTGCCTGTATGCTTCGAAGTTTTATTTAAAATCAGATTTTCTTACTTACACACTGGCCCGTATGCTGGGACCTGATGTATTCCGCTATGTACTTCCTTTTTTAATGCCAGTTAAAGACAGGGGCTATGCACTCTCAAAAGCCATGGAAGAAGCCCCGGGCAACCAGCATGCCGCCGGAATAACAAATATGAAGTTGGGTATATCAGAGATCATAACGCAAAAAAATCAACTGGCCAATTTGCCCATTCTCTGCATCAATACCACCCGGATGCAGGATGGACGGCCGGGAGTGATCAGTACGATCAATATGGACGAATATTATTTTAACAAACGGGTAGATGTATTGAGCCTGCTCGATGAAAAGAAGGATCTGAAACTAAGTTCAGCCGTGGTGTTGGGCGCCAGTTTTCCCTACCTGAGTCCTGCCGGAAGAATTGATACAAGAGTCTTTATAAAAAAAAATGGAGTAGGAAAAGAGATAACAGAGTCACAGTATTTTGTCGATGGCGGCTATTTTGATAACTCAGGCGCCGGTGTGGTCAATGAGATGATCATTGGTATGAGGCAATTGATAAAGGAGGATCCTTTTTTATCACGGTACAGCAATAAGCTGGATTTCATGGTTCTCCATATCACCAATGACCCCAGTCCCGGTGGCGAGCCGTTTTTCGAAAAAGTAAACCCGCTCATCAATGACCTTGCGGCTCCTATTAAAACCCTGGTAGGCAACTATGGCAGCCAAACCAGCGTCAATGATTCCAGGCTGGAAAATTATATGAAGATCAATTTCGGACCCGGTCATTATACCCGGGTAAATCTTTATAAAGAAGATGATAAAATGAGCTTTCCCATGAACTGGGTTATTTCAAGGCGTGTGCTGGATAGCATGAATGCAAGGCTTGAAGGTTCTGCCGTGGTCAAAGCATTGTGGGAAAAGATGAATGAATAGTTATTTTTAAACTAAAAAAATCTGCCTGCCATTATTGCTTCTTTTCTTTGTTTCTTTGTACAAAAATTTATTACCATGAGAAAGATATTCTTTACCCTTTTACTGTCGCTGCCAGTTTTAATGAATGCACAGGTTATAAAAACACTTAAGAAAACCATTGAACTTACTATGCCCGGGACCGTGGATGACAGCATGCCCGGAACAAGGGGAGCTGCCGTAGTATGGCACCCGGTACAAAAAAAATACTATGCTGCTTTTGCAGGTAACCAAGGTTATCCGCTTGCTGTTTTTAATCTTGCCGGCAAACGTCTTTCCGGTGATGATCAGACCGCTTTGGTGGACACAAGGGGACTGTGGTATAACCCGGGCTTTAAAAAGATCTGTGGTAATGGTTATTCTGATATCGGGTGGTTCAGCCATACACTTGACACAAAAGGCATTCCTACAGAAAGTGAAATTTATGCCGGGGGGATGAACCAGCCCGGGGAACAAAGTATCGGTGTCTTTAATGAAAGATCAAATATGGTCTATTTTCTTTATGGCCAGAATATTTATGTGTATAATGCTGAATCCATGCAGGAAGAAGACAGTACCATACGGCTTCATCCCGGCATCTCTATAGCAACTGATATTGTTGAAGATGATGATGGCAAAACCCTGAGTGAAGATTACAGCTACAATGTTTTGATCTATACCGGTATTCCAAAGGCGGAATTTGGTTTACTGAATGTAGTAGAAAAACAGGTGGAGCTGTATAACAGGAAAACAGGTTTGATGACCCAGAAACTGAAACTTCCATCTGACCTTCCAACCTGGCCGGCATTCAATTTCAGTTATACAAACGGAACCTACTGGGCCTTTGACCAGGATACCAGGATATGGACGGGTTATAAATAAGGTTTGAAATCCTAATAAGACCTTCCCACTGTATCACAAGCTGCCTTGAGTAATGAATTGGCATCAATGGCATCCTGCCATTTTTCCCACATCATAACACCGTTGGCAATTTGTTTGGCAAGGATAGCTTTTCTTTTAACGGTGTACTGGCCATTATAATAAATAGTATAGTTGGTAAAACCACCGGCTGTAACTACAGCAGAATCATACTGCGGGTTTCCGCCCTGTGATAAAATAGTTTTGTAGGTCAATACTGTTCCTGTTTGTGTAATACCCGATGGTCTTCCATAGGCAGGTAATCCCAGCACAGCTTTTGATGCAGGCATTCCCCTTGTGTTGAGCCAATAATTCAAACAAACTGTTGCCAGCGTATAATCGCTGTGATGTCTGTATGGAACTGTTGTATTAAAATCATCATAAGCCATCACATTAAAAATATCAACATAAGAAAAAATTTCATTGCGGATAGCATCTCTTATTCCACCTGCATATTTTCCGGCTGTAATAGCAGCAGATAAATAATACCGGGCATCCCGGTGCAGTGAATCTGATAATTCTTTCATCAGCAAAGTAAACGTTGCATCTGTTCCGTCTGTTGTTGTGGGAAATTCCCAGTCAATGTCTACACCATCAAGATTATTTGCCCTGACAGTATTCATCACATCTTTAATGAAATTGTTGCGACCTGCTGCTGTGGCCGCCATGTTTTTAAAATTGCCGGCAGCGCCATCATTTATTCCTAAAAATATTTTTGAGCCATTTGTTCTTGCTTTATCCCGCACGGCTGTCAGCGAAGCAGTGGGTGAAGAAGGTGCTGATAGTGTACCCGAACCATTTACACTATAAAAAGCATACACTACACAATTTGTCATTCTGAATTTTACATCCGGCACTTCTGCCAGGTTTCTGTAAGAAGGAAAATATCCCACAACATAATAACCAAACGGAAAGGGGTCCTGTATAATAGTAGATATGAATGAAGTGGCAGTAGAGTTACAGCCGGTAGGTGCCCCATTGGCATTTTTAGGTTGAACATACCAGTATAAGGCCTGGCTTGATGCAAAAGTTGGTACCGAATAATTATAACTGGTTCCCGAAACATTGCTTGCTATTAATAATGTTGCAGTAGAAGGAGAAGTGCCCAGGTAAATATCATAACCCGTGGCTCCGCTTACAGCCGTCCAGCTAAGTGTAAGTGGTCCTGGTGATACAAAAGCTCCGTTAGCCGGCGCCGTATTAGTAGCACAACCGGGAACAGTTGGACCCGGTGGCGGGATGGTTCCCCCTTTTTTACTGCAGGAATGAATAATGATAACTGCTATGCTGAACAGTAACAATAAATAAGCCCTGGATCTCATAAGTTGTTCGTGTAAAATTGAAATTAGTGATTTCATGCGAAAGTCAGCTAATGGCTTATCCTTTTTCCGTAGGTTTGCCGCCTAAATTTTCCGTTATGAAGAAATTTTTTCTGACTATTACCCTGGCCATTGGCCTGTTCTTTAAATCCTTTGCCGATGAAGGCATGTGGCTGCCCTTGTTATTGGGTAAGCAAGTGTATAATGAAATGCTGAAAAAAGGACTAAAGCTCAGCAAGGACCAATTGTATAACATCAACAAAGCATCCTTAAAAGATGCCATCATCATTTTTGGCGGCGGTTGCACCGGCGAGATCGTAAGCGCTGAAGGATTGATCTTTACCAATCACCACTGCGGCTATGATGCGATTGCCAATGCCAGCAACATGGATCATAATTATTTACAGGACGGTTTCTATGCCCGCAATAAAAGTGAAGAGATCGCCTCCACTCTTTCCGTTCAGTTTTTACTACGTATTGAAGACATTACCAAAGAAGTGATGGATTCGCTGAAAGGACTCAGTGGTACCGAAAGGGTACAAAAACAAGCTGCGGTATTGGCAGCTATCAACAAGAGAATGAGTGATGAAACCAAGAATATTGAAACAAGGGTAAGCGCCCTATTCAAGGGCAACCAATTCCTGGCTTTTGTTTATCAGCGTTATTATGATATCCGGCTTGTTGGCGCACCACCAGAAAGTGTAGGAAAATTCGGTGGCGATACGGATAACTGGGAATGGCCCCGCCATACCGGCGACTTTTCCATATTCAGGGTATATACAAAACCTGATGGCAGCCCTGCTAAAAGAGGCGAATCCACAAATGGCAATATTCCTTTCAAACCCAAATGGTATTTACCTGTTTCTTTAAAACCTTTGAAAGACGGCGACTTCGCCATGATCTGGGGATATCCCGGCGGTACCAACCGTTATGAAAGTTCTTATGGCATCACCCTCGCAACAGATATCAATAATCCCACCCTGGTGAAACTCCGTGATGTGAGATTGAAATATATGTTTGAGGAAATGAAAAAAGACCCGGCCATCAAACTACAGCTGGCTTCTTCTTTCGCCGGCATTGCCAACTATTGGAAATTTTTTGATGGCGAAACAAAGCAATTACTGAAATACGATGTATATGGCCAGAAGAAAAAATCAGAAGAAAAATTTAATGCCTGGGGAAAGGGCAAACCAGAGTATGAAAATATTTTTCCTGACTGGGGCAAGGCCTATGATGCATGGCGCCCTTATGCAAAGCACAGGATGTATATGAATGAAGGCATCTTTGGTTCACCGTTGATGGGTTTTGCTGCATCTCTTATGCAATTAGAAACAGCATTGGTAAAAACAGGCATGACCCAGGTTGATGTAAAAAAAGCCGCCGATGCTGCCAACCAGCAACGCAAAGGATTTATGGAAGATGAGAATAAAATTTCTGACCAGAACATTGTGGCGGCAGTTACAAAAATGTTTTATGAGGATATTGTCAACAATCAGCACCCGGTCGGATTTTATGGTACTTTAAAAAACAACTATGGCCCGTTGGATGATGATGCCACTTATAAAAAATATGCAGCTGATGTTTTCAGCAAGACAATGATACTGGATGACGCCAAATGGAATGCTTTTATTGCAAATCCAGATGCGGTAAAATTGCAGGATGACCCGGCTTTTAATCATGCCGCTACGTTTGTCAAAAATTATAACAGTAAATATTTACCCTTTTCCCAGCAGTTTACGGCAAAGAATGGCGAGTTTGGAAGATTATACCTGAAGGGTATTATGGAAATGGACCCTGTAAAGGCAAAAATGATGTACCCGGATGCCACGTTTACCATGAGGGTTAGTTATGGTAATGTAAAATCATATCGTCCGAGGGATGCTGTTTTTTATGATTATGTCACTACGTCAAAAGGTTTGCTGGAAAAATATAAAGCAGGTGATTATGAATTTGACCTGCCCGCCAGGCAGATCGAACTACTGAAGAAAAAAGATTTTGGCCAGTATATGGACCCTACCCGGAAAGAACTGGTCATTGGTTTCATAACCACCAATGATATTACCGGGGGTAACTCCGGTTCCCCGGTAATAAATAGTAAGGGAGAATTGATCGGTCTTGCTTTCGATGGCAACTACGAAGCCCTGAGCCACAAACTGGCATTTGACAAAGACCTGAACCGCACCATCTGCGTTGACATCCGCTATGTGCTCTGGTGTATTGACAAATTGGGCGGAGGAGCTAATATTATCAAGGAGCTGAAGTTGATGAAATAAAAATAAATAATAATTAACTTTAAGGCGTTGGGTTTATCTCAACGCTTTTTTTATTTGTATGAAAAAATCATTTCTGATTTTTATTTCAATATGTTTTTTCTCCTGCAAAGGCCGCATGTTCCGGGCAGGAAGTGATAGTATGTCAGAAACAATCAGGCCGGGTGAGTCATTTTATGTAGTAAAAAAAAATAGTTTTAAACGAGACGATATTGTCGTCTTTGACTGTTTCAGTAACGATTATCTTTCCGGACCGGATGAAACGGGGCAATTCAAACAGCATTGGGAGAAAAGGATTTACCGCCTGGTTGCATTTTCCGGCGACACCCTTTACATAAAAAACGGCGACCTTTTTGTAAATGGCATGATTATTCGCCAGGCACCAACAATCTTAAATGAGTACCTGATCTATGCAAAAGAATATATTACCGATTTACCTGAAAGAGGGGATGATTATACATTATCCCCTCTTAAAGATCGATTCGGAGATACAATTGTGTACCAGGTTCCGCTTACTAAAGAAGAGGTTCAGAAATATGAAGAAAAAAAACAGGTCGTAATCAAAATAAAGAAATTTATTACTCCTCCTCCTGCATTTGAAGACACTTTTCTGGCCCGGCCTGCCGCCGATCTTTTATGGACTGTTGATAACTACGGACCTTTATATATTCCGCAGCCGGGAGATACAATTAAAGTAACAAATATCAATTATAAACTTTATAAAAATATCCCGGGCATTCAAATGGGGGAAAATATATTACAAGAACAACTCTATTTCATCATGGGTGATAACCGGCACAGGGCAGAAGATTCCCGCTACATTGGTTTTATTCCCCACTCAAATATGTATGGCATTGTCAAATAAAAAGATAATTTCGTTCAAAATATTTGTATTGCATTCCCTGAAAAAAATATCCTGCTCACTATTATTAGCTTTTGCATTCGCAACCGCATCTGCCCAGCCCATGCAATTCAGCATTGCCACCGACCTGGGTCTGCAGCGCAGTTTTAAAAAAGGGCAGCAATACTGGGCGGGAGGCCATACGATCCAGGTACAATTTCATTTTACGCCAAAAGACGGGGCTTATGCATGGATATCTTATTATACCAATGGTAAATTCAGTAATAATGTAACAGCAAGCGCAAAATCTGCCGTCACTGTTCCGCAGAAGATCAATTATACAAATAATGCTGTGATGCGGTTCAAACAAATTTCCATCGGCTGGAGAAAATACCTGAAAGGAACTTGCAGCGCAGAAGAGGGCTGGAATATTTATGGCTATGCAGGATTTGGCTTAATACTGGGCCGGGTAGATAATACACATTCCATTTTCATTGATACGTCTGTTTATAATGTTCCGGTCAGGATCGGCAAGGCAAATTTTAAAAGACTGACGCTGGACCTTGGTCTTGGATGGGAAGTGCCTCTTGGCGCTGATATCTTTTTTTATGCAGAAGGAAGGGCATGGATCCCAACGACAGATTATCCCAGTAAATTTATTTTTGTAAATGATAACGCCCCGCTGGTGGCTATGATCAATGCGGGCATCCGTATCCTATTCTGAAATCAGGAATTTCTCGTCCCCTCCCTGGAGGGGCAGCAGAGTTTTCTATTAAAGTACTTTTAAAAAGGGGTGGGTTGAAATGCCGATGATAAAATAAATTATAAAAAAGAGAAATCAATTTACTTTCCCTTATTGTATTTTCAGATCAAACCTTCCTTCTGTTACCGTAATTGGCTCAGGTGCATTATAAATATTCAGGGCATTGAACTCAAAAGTACCCGACACGATCATATTCACATCATCGATCCTTGTGATGATTACCCGCCCGGTATAGGTAGATGAGGTTAGCCACTCATTATCCGGTGTAAAATTTCTTTTTACATAATACCCGTAACTGGCTGCGCCATTGGGGTGGATCACATCTGAATTGAGCAGGTAAGTGCCGGGAGCAAATACATTAAATATGGTTAGCTGAAACTCTGTTTCATTGGGTGATGATGAAAAATTCCGGGCATTAATGACAATATCATGTCCTGACATTCTTGCTTCGAGGATATCATTGGCCGGGAAAGGGCCAAAACCCTGGGGCGCCCAAAACACGCCGTTCACTTTTGCGCCAAATGTATTGGCTCCGGTTTGTGTGGCTCCCGGCAATTCTGTTACTTCTTTCTTGCAGGATGCAAGTAAGGCTACTGATAAACAACTGATAAGAATTTTTTTCATAGATATTGATTGTATTAAACGTTTTTTAATCGTTTTTCGTATCCAAAGCATAAATCATGCTAAAAATGGTTTCAATGGGCAAAAGGAAGCTTTTATCTTTATAAAACTTATGAGCAATAGCCTTATTATTCAAAGAGTGGAATTGTATAAACTGTCCATTCCGCTGAAAGAACCTTTTACCACTTCACTGGGAACAGAATTCAGCGCTGATAATGTGCTGCTGAAAATAATAGCTGACCAGGGTATTATTGGTTTTGGTGAATGCAGCCCTTACATGCCCATCAATGGCGAAAGCCAGGATACCTGTTTCATAGTGGGGCAATATTTTGCCAAAGCAATGAAAGGCAAAGATGCTTTGCAGATCGAAGGTTGTATCGATTTGATGGATAAAATAATTTATGGCAATAGCAGTATCAAGAGCGCCTTTGATATGGCGATCTATGATATTGCTTCGCAACATGCAGGAGTTCCTTTGTATAAATTCATCGGTGGAGAAAATAATAAAGTGATTGTTACTGATTACACCGTAAGCATCGGCGATCCGCAAAAGATGGCGGCTGATGCCCTGAAAATTAAAAATGAGGGTTATCCTGCTATCAAAGTAAAATTGGGCAAGAACGGAAAGACGGATGTGGAAAGAATAAGAGCCATCCGTGCAGCTGTGGGTAATAAGATCCCTTTACGAATTGATGCCAACCAGGGGTGGAAAGTAAATGAAGCTATTGAAACACTGAATGCTTTGAAGAAATTTGATATTCAGCATTGCGAAGAACCCATTGCCCGCTGGAAATTTATGAAACTGCCGAAAGTAAGAAAGAACAGTCCCATCCCCATCATGGCGGATGAATGTTGCGGCGATGAACATGATGCAGAAAAACTGATCGGACTGGGAGCCTGTGATTATATGAATATCAAACTCGGAAAATCCGGCGGCATTTTTAAAGCCCTTAAGATGGTAAGGCTGGCCGAAGCCGCCAATATTCATTTGCAGGTTGGAGCATTTTTAGAATCAAGATTGGCCATGACAGCCTTTGCTCATTTTTCTTTATGCAGCCCGATCATTGAACATTATGATTTTGATACAGCGCTGATGTTTAAAGAAGACCCGGTGACAGGTGGTATTGTTTATGAAAAAAATGGAGTGGTGAGAGTGCCGGAGACAAACGGGTTAGGTGCAACGATCGATCAAAACTGGTTAAATAAAATGGCGCAGGTATCAATATAATAGTAATGAATTTACCAGCACAATGACGATACCGGGATGGAAAATGATCAACTTAAAAAATAAAATTTTTTCATATGCTTAGATCTTTCTTTATTGTTTGCTTATTGGTTTTATTCACCATCACTTCTAATTCGCAATTACGCAAGCCTTCGCCGGGTAAGGCTGTCGTGTATTTTGTAAGAGCTTCCGAACTGGGATTTGCCATTAATTTCAGCTACTTCGATAGCGCCAGCTTTATCGGTATCGCCAGTGGAAAGAGTTATTTCAGATATGAATGTGATCCGGGATGGCATTTATTTTGGGCAAGGTCTGAAAACAAGGCTTATGTTGAAGCCGAATTAGAAGAAGGCAAGATCTATTTCATCGAGGTAGTTCCCATGATGGGTGGTTTAAAAGCGGCAGTGGATCTTTACCCTGTGCTACCTGAACGGGATGAAAAATACCTGAAAAAGATCCTCAAACTGATTGATAAGCAAAACGCGGAAATTATGACTCCTGAGAAAATGGAGAAACAGCGGGAACGGCTACAAGAAGTAATTGAGGCTGGTTTAGCGAAATATTGGGATGATAAAAGAAAAGGGAAAAAGATGACCCAGATGGGGAAACATTATTTTTATCAGCCTTAGCAGGCTTTTTACCATGAAAAAAATAGCCGCTTCTATATTGTGGACGGCTTTAATATAACCGGGCGTGGGATTGTTCTGTTTGGCTATTCTGAGGATGCCAATTTTCTCCGCCGGGTCCGGGCCAGGGATTGATACCACAGGATGAAATTACCCGCCCGACCCCGAGCTGTCAAAACCTGTTATGGCATGTCCTTTTCCTGAAAGAATATCAAACCAGTTATAGACCATGTCATACCCTTTGGCCATTTCAATCAATGGCAACCATTGATGACAGGTAAAAGTGATGTTATACACTCCCGGCTCAGTGATTGGTCTGTGAATCGCCATGGCGAAAGCTAAAATATATACAAGCTTTTACTATGCTGAAACCACGGAAAGAAAATGTATTTTACAGGAACAGTGTAGCAAAAAGTGCCGTGTCCCCTTAGATTTCTTTGAATTGAAAGTTGCTGAAAGCGGGAGAGACAGGGCTGGGAAGTAATGGGGTGGTGAGCGTGCCGGAGGTGGCGGGCTTGGGGGCAACGATTAATAAAGGTTGGTTAAAAAGAATGGAGAAAGTTGTCATTTAATAATTAATGAAACTGATTGATTCTACATATGAAATACTTTATTACAAAGTTAATAATGGCCTTTTTGATGAAAGATTAGTCATTTGGGCAATTGATATGCTTGAAGCAGGCTTTGACTCTGAACATTTAAGAATCTTAGCTGGCGCAGATAAACCATATTTTCATTTCTACTTAAACGATATTTTAGAAAAAATTCTTAAAGAATTAAATATTGAAATCACAGACAGAGAAAAAATTACTGATAACTATCTATACTACATGATTAGCCAGGCTATTTTTGGCAAAGAAACTCCATTCACAGTTTTAAAAATTTTTAAAGACCTATGTGTTTCGTCTGATTATGAAAAAAAACTAATGGACTTCTACTTATTATATTGGGCAAAAGGAGATTTAGAATATGATACAGTCCAATGGTATTGGCCCGATGCAGATAGGAGTAATATTGATAAAGTAATACTAGATTATTTTAAGGAATGGAAAATGAAATATGAAGAGAAAAATCAATAATTGCTAGATCATAGGCGGACTCGTCGATAAAGAAGAGATAAAAAATCAACATTATCATGCCGGACATTGAATATTTAAAACAACTAAGAACTCCTGCCAAAGACAACCCTTTAAGGATCCTGATGAGCGCCTGTTTAACAGGAATCACCTGCGGTTATGACGGGACCGCAAACGGGGAGTACCCGGCCGCTTTAAAGTTGCTGACCTATGATACCGTCCGGATAATAAAATTCTGCCCGGAGGAATTCTCCTTCGGGACACCAAGAGAATTGTGTGACATTCACGGAGGAACGGGCTTTGATGTATTGGATGGAAAAGCAAAAGTGCTGACAGAAACCGGTAAGGACTGGACAGAAGGGATGATCAGGGCTTCTGAAAAAATGCTGGCCCTTGCTAAAAAAGAAAATATTGAGCTGGCAGTCATGATGGACATCAGCGCTGCTTGTGGCAGCCAGGTTATTTATGAAGGCAACAGGTTATCTGATAATAAAGTTTACCAGGTCGGCGCAGGGGTCAGTGCGGCGCAACTGATAAGAAACGGGTTTAAAGTGATCAGCCAGCGTGACTTTGCTTCTTTGGAAATTTTATATGCAACCGCTGATAAAACACACCTGATTGACAGGACAAAAAAAGACCATCACGAAATTGACTGGTATAAGGAGTATTTTAACGTGCAATGAAAAAAACAGACCACGGACGTGATTTTGGTCAGCGGGGCTAACGAATCCCGGCACTTCGGTCGGGACAGGTATATCCCAACTGTATATCTTAACTTCATCTTCTGTTTTTCACCCGATAGCTATCGGGTCGGCTTCGGTTCGGGCTGAAGGATCCCCCGCCTTCGCTAATGCATTGGCGGATAAAACAGAATATCAGCACAACTTATCCCGCTCAGCGGGAGCAGAAAACCGTCATTGTTAGCTATATTTCAAGAATGGCGCTACCCTTCAACTTATGACCGCATTTTCTATTTCAAACAAAAGAAGAATTGCTGAGATGTCGGCCGTCGTTTTGACGGCCCTGGGAAAATTTTTGTTTATGGATCACCTGGACTGGCGTCTCCCCTTTGTTGTAACAGCCATCATCGGCTGGGTGGGTTATATTATTTACCGGAATAAAACAAAACCGGGTATCCTCAACTATTGGGGATTCAGAACTGATAATTTTAAAAAAGTTCTGAAAAAAGTATTGCCCTTTGGGATCTTTTCGGTGATCGCTTTGATCAGTATTGGTCTTTACCGGGATAGTATCAATATTACCTGGCATATTATTCCCGTTTTGATCCTGTATCCCGTTTGGGGTATCATTCAACAGTTCTTATTAATTGCCCTGACTGCCGGGAACATGCAGGACCTTAAAAACCGAAAGCTGAATAAAGGAATGATCATTTTATGCGCTGCTTTATTATTTGCCTCTATTCATTATCCTTACATATGGCTGATCGCCGGAACATTTATTTTAGCCGTATTTTATGGATGGCTCTATTTAAAGCAAAGAAATATCTATGTACTGGGCATATTTCATGGCTGGCTCGGAGGAATTTTCTATTACACCATATTGAACAGGGATCCATTTTTAGAAATGTTCGGAAAAATATTTCATTTCAGTAAATAAGAGAAACTACAACGACCCTATCAACAGCACACAGGCAGATAATTAATCCGGCAGCACTTTCACCCATATATTTTTAAAATATACTTTACTCTTCGGGTCGTGGCCCTGCAGCGCAAAACTGCCGGATGAGAGTATTCGTTCTTTCAAGCCTTCTTCCCGTTGCACATTTTCCGGTTCGGTATAGTCAACCACCTGCTTATTATTAATAGATACGGTCACCTTTTTGCCTTTGACTCTTATATGCATGGTGAACCATTCGTTGTCTTCCACATACGATTCTTTTATATCCTCTATGGCCCAGAGGCTGCCGGTGCGCCGCCAGTCGGTATGTGAGTTATTCACCTGCACCTCGTACCCTTTTTTTGGCCAGCCACTTTCCTGGTATTGCGTATGAAAATAAATGCCCGAGTTGGAGCCCGGGGTGGTCATGACATCGATCTTTAATTCAAAATTTTTAAATGAATGTTGATTCACCGGGCCATCATAATACAGGTGAGCCACATTGCCGTTCACCGCAATGGTCCCATTCTCAATAGAAAAACTGGAAGCGTTGTTGCCGACTTTCCATCCATCCAGTGTCTTCCCGTCGAATAAAGAAATCCATTTATTTTTTTGTTCTTCTTTACCGGAACAGCATGATAAAAGAACAGCAGCTATAACAAACAGCTTCAATTTGTGCATGTAAATGATTTGAAAGGGAAACTACATTATTTTTTGAGCTTGTCTTTTTTAAGGGGCAGATTATCTTTCCATCTCCACAGGTACATACAGGCATAGGTGCGGTAAGGCGCCCATTGCTCCGATATTTTTAAAAGAGATGCCTGCAGTGTTTTTTTCTTCCGGTGTTTCAGTTCATACAGGCCAATGATGGCGTTCTGCAATCCCAGGTCATCAAGTGCAAATATATCTTCCCGGCAAAGGGCAAACATCAACAGCATTTCCGTTGTCCAGCGGCCTACCCCTTTTATCCGGGTAAGATATTCTATTACTTCTTCGTTACTCAGCTTTGCCAGTTTTTTATGGTCCATCCCCTTCTCCATTTCAAACCTTGCCACATTCTGCACATAACTTACTTTGGCATTGCTCATGCCGATACCTCTCAGTGTTGAAAAAGGGGCGTCCACTATTTGCTGCGGCGTTGGTTCTTTGCCGCCATACAGATCAAGGAAACGCTGCCTGATAACATTCGCCACTTTGGCGCTCAGTTGCTGGCTCATGATGGAATAGCAGAGATAGAGGCAAAGGTTCTTCTTCTTCTCCAGTTTAAATACACCGTGTTCTTTTATTAGTTTCTTTAACTTTTCATCCTTACTGAGATGTACTATGTATTCCATTCCTGCTTTTTATTATATCAATTGGTATATGAGTCATAAAAGTCAAATATGCCTCCCCATGTGACCAATATGACCCAATTGACTTATATGACTTTACTTAATTCCTGGCTGCGTGATCTTAAACCCTGTCTTCTTCTTTTCCTCATCCACCATCTTCTTTACATCCGCCAATAATTTTTTAGCGTCGTAAATTATTCCGTCTTTGATCGTGTATTTCACTCCGCCCTTTCTTACCACTTCATTTTTTTCATTCAGCGTAATGGCACCGGTGCCGTATAATAATTGCAGGTTCTCCAACGGGTTGGCATCAACGATCACAAAATCGGCCAGCTTGCCCACTTCCACACTCCCAATATCTTTTTCCATACCCAATGCCTGTGCGCCATACAACGTAGCGCTTCGGATCACTTCCAGCGGGTGAAAGCCTGCTTCCCGTAACAATTCCATTTCTCTTATGTAAGAAAAACCATAGAGTTCATAGATATATCCTGCATCCGTACCCACTGTTACCCGGCCGCCACGGTTCTTGTATTCATTGATAAATGTCATCCAGAGCCTGTAATTTTCTTTCCAGTTTATTTCCTGCTCCGTTCCCCAGCTATGCCAGTAGGAACCATGCGATAGACGGCTGGGTTCATAAAATTTCCACAGCGATGGTAACGTATAATCTTCATGCCATTCGGCTCTTCTTGCCCGCATCAGGTCACGGTTAGCTTCATAAATATTAAAAGTGGGATCAATGGTGAAGTCAAGACTCAGCAATTCATTCATTACTTTATTCCAGTGATCACTGAATGGCGGCGCCGCCTGCTTCCATAATTTTCCTGCTTCTTCAAAACGGTTTTGCTCATTGGCATAATTATAAGTTAGCGGATAATTCTGAATTGTTTTATCCGTGAACAATGCTTCAGGCAAACCATACCAATGTTCCATAGAAGTCAGTCCTGCCCTGGCGCTATTGAGAACATTCCACCGGGCCACATCCATCTGTGCATGATGACAGGCGGAACGAAGTCCGAGTTTTTTATTTTCTTCCAATGCCGCTTTCATGATTTCAGGAGCTGCGCCAAAGAATTTTATGCCGTCGGCTCCTTTCTTAGCATTATCCCTTACCCAGGCAACGGTTTGCTCAATGGTTGTAATCGGTTCTTTGCTTCCCTGCCCGAAAGAGGTATAAGCAAAAATCCTGGGAGCCGTTATCAGGTTTTGATTGCTCTTTTGTTTTTCATCCAGCACCCATTCCAACCCGTTACCCGCCGATGGATCACGGATAGTGGTGATGCCATGGGCCATCCATAATTTAAAAACATACCCGGCGGGAGTTCCCTGTTCCATGCCGCCGATATGACCATGCATATCAACAAAACCGGGCAACAGGTACATGCCTTCACAGTTCATTTCTTTTCCACCTTCAGCTAATTTTGGACGTCTTTTAACATCAATGGCTACACCCGGAGAACCAACAACGCTGATTTGTTTGATCCGGTTCTTCTCCACTACAATATCCACCGGGCCGATGGGTGGCGCACCGGTACTATTGATCAACGTAACACCACGGATGATAAGCTGGTTCCAGGGCCCCTCGCCTTCTTTGACCTCAGGTGCTTTTTTGATTTGAGCGTTAATGGTTGAAAAAGAAAAAAGAAAAAGAATTAAAACAGAAAGCCTGGTTTGCATAAATGTGTTTTTGGGAAAAACAAGTTAGGGAAAATGGAGGAGATGATACAAAATACTTAACCGCCAAGGTGCCAAGATGCCAGGTATCGCAAAGAATTTTTAAATATATACGGTATTAGATTTTTTGAAACACGGAGACAGGAAGGCACCAGGACACGAAGGAAAAAATGAAAAAAAATTGCTTACATTCTCCGTGCCTCTGTGTCTTTGTGGCACATAAAAAAATCTTGCTTCAAAACAATCTTTTCCAGAAAGGTCAGGGGGTCTCTATTGACCAGTTCATGCTTCCATCCTTTTCGTCTTTTAATGAAATTCCTAGTTGGGCCAGCTGGTTTCTGATTTTATCAGAAGTGGCAAAATCTTTTTTGTTTTTAGCCTCTTTGCGTATATCGATCAGCAATTGCATCACTCCCTGCAGCTTGACATTATCTGCTTCACTCACATTCTTCAACCCTAAAATATCTTCAAGATAAATTTTGAATTTTGATTGAAGCCCCTCAAAAGTTTGTTTCGATAAAGCTGCAACAGGAATCGTTTTATCTTTCATTGAATTAATGACCGGCAGCAGTTCAAACATATTGGCCAGCACTTTAGCCGTACTGAAATCATCATTCATAAACTCATCAAACTCTGATAATAGTTTTTGAACTTTTGAATCAAGCCCGGTATCGACTCCCGACTCCGAACCTGCCTGTCCGGTAGGCAGGCTCCCGACTCCCGACTCTGAACTCAGAACTCTCAACTTCTCGTAACCCTCCCATAACCTTTTTAACCCCTTCTCCGAAGCCAACAATGCATCATTACTGAAATCCAATGTGCTGCTGTAATGTGTTTGCAGGATAAAGAACCGGATCGTCATCGGGTGAAAAGCTTTTTCCAGCATTGGATGGTCGCCGCTGAATAGTTCTGTCAGCCTGATCACATTATTATAACTCTTGCCCATCTTTCGTCCGTTAATGGTGATCATGTTATTATGGATCCAGTAACGAACCGGCGATACATGGTTGCAGATGGTGCTTTGTGCTATTTCACTTTCATGATGCGGAAATAACAGGTCCATGCCGCCGCCATGAATATCAAACTGTGCTCCCAGGTATTTTGTCGCCATGGCCGAACATTCGATATGCCAGCCTGGAAAACCAACGCCCCAGGGGCTTTGCCAGCGCATGATATGTTCCGGCGCGGCTGCTTTCCACAAAGCAAAATCTGCTTTGTCTCTTTTTTCTTCCTGCCCTTCCAGTTCCCTGGTTGTCTCTATCAGATCATCCAGCACTCTTCCGCTGAGTTTGCCATAATCATGTGTTGCCGCATATTTTTTTACATCAAAATAAACCGAGCCATTTATTTCGTAAGCATAACCTGCTTTGATGATCTCCCGGATCATCCCGATCTGTTCTACGATGTGTCCGGTAGCAGTTGGTTCAATGGTCGGCTTTAGTGTATTGAATTGTTCCATTGCCCAATGAAAAAGGTTGCTGTATTTCTGCACCAGTTCCATGGGTTCCAGTTTTTCCAATACAGCTTTTTTGGAGATCTTATCTTCTGCCTCTCTTCCTTCTTCTTCAAAATGACCGGCGTCGGTGATATTGCGTACATAACGAACCTTGTAACCCAAATGCACCAGGTAACGATAGATCACATCAAAAGTTATATAGGGTCTTGCATGTCCGAGATGACTTTCGCCGCTTACAGTTGGACCACACACATACATCCCTACATGTTTGGGTGTAAGTGAACGAAAAATTTCTTTCTCTCTACTATAAGAATTATAGACTTTTAATTGGCTCATTTTTTTTATTTTCTGCCTTATGGTTAGTTTGCCGGTAAGGCAAAGATGATAAAAAATAGTTTAGTAAAATAAAAGGGGCAAAAGCAGGAAGATCTGCTTACAAATGCATCAGCAACAACAACAGCAGAGGATGAAAAGTGCCTTCATATCCCGAAGATAGTAATTTATTTTTTTGTTTCCCGCAGATTACGCCGATCCATTCTTGGACAAAGCTGCCTTTCGCAGGTTGCTCCACTTTCTCATTCCTTATTCCTCATTCCTTATTTTTTTAACTCTACATCCGCCACCAGCATATAATGATCAGAAAGATTTTTAACGATGCGGTTAAATTGTTTTATTTTAAAATGACTGTCTGCAAAAATATAATCAATGCGAAGGGTGGGTGAAAGGGCGGTAAATGTACGGCCAATGCCGAAGCCTTTTTTCAAAAAAGCATCCTGCATATTTGCCCGTACGGTATGATAGGTATAGGAATTGGGAATATCATTCAGGTCGACGCACAACAAAACCGGGTGAGGACTGTCTTCCAGCACATCGCTGATAATATCAGCCTGTATGCTGCGGTTGGAAATACCTCTTTTCAATTTGGATAAAATACTCCTGGAGTTGCTCACCAGGCTGTCTTCGGCGCTTTTTATTTTATTGATCCTTTCATAATCCTTTTTACCCAACTGCAGTGACTGGAGGTGCGTGGTGTAAATACGGATCGTATCATTATTCACTTTTATATCTGCATGCAGCAATACATCCGGCAGGGTGGGCCGGGGATAGCGGATGAAACCACTGTCAATTACCGGGTAGCGGGAAAAAATAATGGAACTGTAATAAAGACTGTCACCATCCGTATCGAAAGAAAAATAAAAATAAGGGTAGCCCAGTTCTTTTTGTACCGGTGTTATATTATCATAAAAATCAGGAAGTGTGGAAGTATGAAATTCCTGCAGGCAGAGCACATCCGCATCCTGTTGTTTTATAAGGTCAAACATTTTAAGTCTTGCCTGGCTTCCTTTGTTATTGTTCCTCTTCATTTCAATAAACCGGTCCACATTCCAGGTAGCCAGCCTGATTGTTTGAGGTTCTTTTTTATAATTAAATATACCCGGCCGGTGAAAAGCGAAAAAAATAATGATGCTTTTATAACTCAGCAGGAAAACAAGCGCATTGATAAGCGCAAAGCGATACTTAAACAGGATGAGCCACCCGGCTATTATTAAGATAATGATGACAAGTAAAAAAGGAAAGGCAAGCCCCATAAATGAAATAAACCACCATTTTTGAGGATTCAGGTAGGGAGCCAGGCAGGATAAAAGAAAAAAGAAAACAACAATTATGTTGCAATAAATAAAAAACCGCTTGGTGAAGAGACGGAACTTGCTGGACATTGATGCAAATTAGTCAAAGGAGGTCAAATGTGTCATATCAGTCAAATAAGTCCAATGGGTAATATCTGTTATATTAGTCAGATAGTCAACCTCGTATTTGACCCATTTGACTTATATGACCTGTAGGATTTTCAAGACATACTGACTAAACATCCTCTTCACTTGCCTTTTTCAATAATTCTTTTTCTTCATCGGTTAAAAAGTTATAGCCATGCTGGTTTATTTTATCCAGAATTTCGTCAACCCGTTGCCGGTTCAGGTTGGGAGTTTTTATATATGGCGTTGCTGATGATCTATAAAACAATTCTTCTTTGATATTTTTTCCTTTCTTCGGATTGTCGGGGTTAAAAAGATTGTTCACCCAGTCAAAGAAATTATTCATCCATTGACCTCCATCAAATCCCATTCGTAAAAACAACACAAACAAAAATCCGGTAACCGCCCCTGCAATATGTGCAATCAAATACCCTGTATCGCTGAAAGAAATAGTGGCCAGGTCCGAGATAATGTAAAACGCTGTTAAGACCCACAAAGGAATACCCCCGCCGATCATGGGAAAGATGCGGTAGCCGGGTGATAACATCGTTGCAGCAATCGCCACGGCCATTACTCCTGATGAAGCTCCCAGGGCATTGGCAAATGACATTTGTGCGTGGAGCGATGGTAGTAAATTATAGACCAGCATAAAAGCGATAGCCCCACCTAATGCTCCGTAAACAAAAACAGGAATAATTTTTTTGTTGCCCCCGATGTCCTGCATGATATAACCAAAGCACCATAACCAGAGCATGTTGCCAAATATTTTCCAGATATTATCATGAACAAACATATGGGTGATGATGGTCCAGGGCCGGCTCATCGTATTATTAAAATCAGCAGGCAGGGTAAACAAGCTCAGTATATCTTTATTAAAGTAAGTGAGGGCTTCTTCTTTCGGGTACCTGAAATACCAGATAGCTTTCATAAAAGCAAGACCGACAAACATAACAAGGCAAATGGCGATGAGCGTCATCAAGGTATTGCCGGGTTGTCCCAGTGAAATTTTTTGCCTGCCGGGTCCTGTGGGTTTGTATTTTTTTTCAGAGTAAGGCATACAGGGTCAAATAAGTCATACAGGTCATATAAGTCATACAAGTCATATAAGTCAAATGGGTCATATGCGAAGGCGCACTATCTGAGTATTATGACAGATATGACCTATTTGACTTTTTTAATATAAGGTTTTACGATTCGTTTTGTTCCATATTAATACAATTATAAACCCTGTCAGTGCCCCGCCGAGATGGGCAAAATGGGCAAGATTATCTCCGCTGATCTTTGCCACACCGCCAAACAAGTCAATAGCCGCCAGTCCCAGCATGGCCCATTTGGCTTTTACCGGAACAGGGATCAGCATGATATATAACTCAGTATTGGGGAATAAATAAGCAAACGCTGCCATGATGCCCATGATGGCTCCTGATGCACCCAATGCGCCGGCCAATCCTCCGTTGTATTTATAAACGCCGGCCTGATCGTTTGCCTGGATTGCATGAAGTAATTGTTCACAACGTAAATACTGCATCGCAAGATGTAATGCAGCAGCGCCGATACCACAAGCCAGGTAAAAAAACAGGAATCGTTTGGCCCCCCATACATTTTCAAGTACCCTGCCAAACATCCATAGGGTAAACATGTTGAACAAAATATGGTAAATAGCCGGGAAAGGGGAATGAGCAAACATATGCGTGAAAACCTGGTAAGGCCGGAATTGCGGAATTTGTTCTGCAGGGCTGATCTGCGCCAATGCGTGGTTTAGTTCACCCGAAATGATTGGCCGAAGGATCAATTTTTCTGTCAATTGAAATTGCTGATCGAAAATGGCTTGTGCAAGGAATACCAACACATTAATAATGATCAGGTTCTTTACCACCGGCGGGAAACGGTCCACACGGGTAAATCGAAAATTACTCATTGGGCGAAATTAAGCTAAGAGATTAAAAGAGAAAAGGAGAATAAAGAGTTAAACCAAAAGTTATATTTTTCCTTGTTTTTCTCATCGATGCATTTCTTCTTTTCACTTTTACTCCTTTGTTCTCTTAGTTCATTGTATTTTCTCTCAGTTTCAACTGCACCACATTCTCAATATGATGTGTATGGGGAAACATATCCACGGGTTGCACCCGGGTTACTTCATATTTTTCACCTAACAAATTAAGGTCCCTGCCCTGGGTGGCAGGATTGCAGCTCACATATACAATGACCGGCGCCTCTATTTCCAGTATCTTATTAACCAGTTTTGGATGCATGCCGGCACGGGGCGGATCGGTTATGATAACATCGGGCCTGCCATGTGTTTCAAAGAATTCATCATTACAAATATCAATTACATTTCCGGCTATAAACTCAGCGGAGGTTAAATTATTCATGGCAGCATTCTCAATAGCATCTTCTATAGCTGCTTCTATCATTTCCACCCCGATAATTTTTCCGGCTTTCTTACTTACAAAAATGCCGATGCTGCCCGTACCACAATACAGATCATACACGATTTCATTTCCTGTCAGTTCGGCAAAGTCCCGGGCGATTTTATATAACCGTTCTCCCTGGGAAGTATTGGTTTGAAAAAAAGATTTAGGCCCGATCTTGAATTGAAAATCTTCAAGTTTCTCTACCACATATCCCTTTCCGGAATAAGTAACCGGATCCAGGTCATGCAGGCTGTCATTCCATTTTGTGTTGACAGTATATAATAACGTGGTAATAGAAGGAACTTTCTCCTGCAGGTATTGTAATAATTTCTCCGTTTTTTCATGATCATCTTCTGCCACAATTACATTGGCCATTACCTCTCCGGTGCTGCAAGTACGTATTTGTATATTTCTCAGGTAGCCCGTATGATGCCTGACATCATAGAAGGATAAATTGTTGACCCGGGCATATTCCCGGATGGTTTCCCTGATCCCGTTTGAAGGTTCGGGTTGCAAATGACAAAGATGAATATCAACTACTTTGTCAAACAGGCCTTTGGCATGAAAACCGACAGCCCCAGCCGCCCCAAGCCCCTCCGAAGGAGGGGTTTTAGAGTCATCAAACTCAAAAAGTTTTTCCAATATTAAAGACTCTGAAGTCCCCCTTTCGGGGGGATTTAGGGAGGCTTTTCTTTCGGAGGAGCTTGGGGAGGCTTTGTGATATTCCCTTTCAGGTATATATTTCATCGTACCGAAAGTATATTCCAGTTTATTTCTGTAGTAACGGTCAGTTTTTGCACCCAGGATAGGTAAAAATTCAGGCAGAGGTATTTTCCCTATTCGTTGTAAAGCATCCTTCACCTGTTGTTGCTTAAACTTTAATTGATCTTCGTAAGCAACCATCTGCCACTGGCAGCCGCCGCAATCACCGAAATGTTCGCAAAAAGGAGTAACTCTTTCCGGTGATAATTGATGAAATGTCAACGGGTAGCCTTCGGCCCAGTCCTTTTTATTTTTATATAAAAAAACATCCACCACATCTCCCGGGACGGTTCTTTCCACAAACACCACTTTACCATCCCAACGGGCCAGTGACTTACCTTCTGCAGCAAAATCTTCAATAAGTATTTGTTCCAGAATGGTATTTTTTTTCTTTTTTCGGGGCATGCCGCAAAAATAAGTTTAAGGGGTTCAATATGTTCTAAAAGTTTCAGAACCCAGGGTCTCAAAACAACCTTTTAAACTTTTTAAACATCTTAAACGTTTAAACCCCAGGGCTTATCTTTACGGGATTCATTCTGACTTATGAAACGATTTTTACTGTCACTGAAATTACTGTCGGGTTTTGCTGTTTTTGCACAAACAGGCTATGAGATCAAAGTAACTTTTAAGCCCTATAAAAAGCAATACATATACCTCGGTCATTATTTTGGCAAAACCTATCCCATTCTTGACTCCGTCATGCTGAATGATAAAAGCGAAGCGGTATTTAAGGGAACTGAAAAATTGCAGGGTGGTATTTACCTGGTCGGCTATCCTAATAAGGCTGGTTTTTTTGAAATATTGATCGATAAACAACAAAAATTTTCTTTGATCGCTGACACAGCTACGATCAGTAAAGGCGTAAAGTTCATTAATTCCCCGGACAACAGCCAGTTCAATACTTATCAGCAACACATGATCGTTTCGGGAAAAGAAATAACAGCAGCACAACAGGCATTGAAAAAAGCTGTTTCCGCCATAGACTCTGCTCACTGGAAAGAAGAGCTGATCCGGCTGGATAAAGAGGTAATGAAATTCCGGGAAGAAATGATCAGGAAGGATCCTTCCAATTTTCTCAGCGTTTTGTTAATTACCATGCGGGAACCGCAACTGACAGGCCGGTTGAAAGACCCAACCAACAAAACAGATTCTCTTGACTCCTATAATTTTTACAAGAAACATTACTGGGACGGGGTCAATTTCTGGGATGGCCGGCTGGCTTATACCACTTTATTTGAAGAAAAACTGGATAAATATTTTGCTCAGCTGGTAGTACCCCAGCAGGATTCTATTATTAATGAAATGGAATGGATGCTCGGGACCGCCAGCATTAATGAAGAAATGACACGGTTCCTGCTTATCAAATTCGTCAACCGCTATCTCAACCAGAAATACATGTGGGAAGATGCCATCTTTGTAAACCTGTTTGAAAAATATTTTGCACAGAAAAATTACCCCTGGCTCAACGACAAGGGCCGCAAATTGATCACTGACAGGGCCTATAGTTTAATGGCAAACATCATGGGCAGCCCCGCTGCGGATATTGAATTACCTGATACAACCGGCAATACAATATCACTTTATGGAATAACAGCCGATTATACGATTGTGGCTTTCTGGGATCCCACCTGCGGCCATTGTAAAGAAGTGCTGCCCAAACTGGATTCTTTTTACCGGGCCAAATGGAAAGCAGCCGGGCTAAAAATATTTACCATCGCCAAAGAAACTGATGGCAGTAAAAAAGACTGGCTGAACTTTATCAATGAACAGCATTTGCAGGAATGGATAAATGTATATTATTCAAAGGCAGATGATAAAGCCCGGATTGATGCCGGCATTCCCGGGTATTCACAGCTTTATGATGTCCTTACTTTCCCCACATTATATTTGCTGGATAAAGAAAAACGGATAGTTGCTAAAAAACTGACTTACCAGCAGATTGACGATGTGTGGCAATTAAAAGTGAAGGGTCAGTGACAGGTTACTGGTTGCTTATTATCTGTAAAGATATCAACGAATTGAGGGTTACCAGTAACCGGAAACTGGTAACCTGCAACAAGAAACAAAGAATATGAACAAGAAACCTTTGATTGCGGTCATTACCTGTTTTGTCATGCTCAATGCATCAGCACAAACACTTTTTACTTACGGGAAGTATTCCGTTGATGCAAAAGATTTTCTGCGTGCCTATAATAAGAATAATACCCAGCCGGTTGTCAGCAAGGCCAAAGCCATCAATGATTATCTTGACCTGTATATAAAGTCCCGGTTAAAGATCCAGGAGGCCTATGAAAGAAGATATGATACACTGCCGCAGGTAAAAACGGAAGTGGAAAATCTCCGGACCCAGATATCGGAAAATTACATGACTGATCCGGGAATGGCAGACCGGCTTACCAAAGAAGCATTTCAGCGAAGCTT